>NZ_JAYRKD010000025.1:0-86831 GCF_041905885.1 Dongia sp.
GACGTACGAGAATAGTGATCCTGCCTGATCGTCCGATCCACGCATCTGATCCCCCAGAAGCTTTCTTCACTTCGAGTGAATCATCTCCAAAGATCGACCGCTATAGGCTTTTTCAACAGCCTGCTAGCGCAGGAACAGGGCGAGGCAGACGCCGGCGAGACCCGCGATGCCGAGGAGCCCGAATGTCTGTTCCTGGCTCAGTCCCGGGATCCGCGGAACTGCGACGTCAAAATGCGTCGCCAGTTCCCGCGCCCGCATGAGGGCAAACATCCCCAGCAGGAAACCGCCGATGCCGGCGGCAAAGACCAGGGTCGCCACCAGCCAGATCTCGTCCATGTCCCATCCACTCATTGCTCTCTCACTCCGGGCAAGTGAAGACGTAGACCTGCTTCTTCGGCGTCAGCGCGCAGTTCCGGGCGAGCCTGGTGGCGCTTTGGATGTCCCCTTGGGCGCGGCCCTCGTCGCGCCTTGCGAGATAGATGCTGGCCCGGAGCGCATAGGCCTGGGCGCTGTTGGGATTGTCGGCGATGATCCGGTCCAACGCGGCGAGGGCGCCGGCGTCGTCGCCGCGATCCCACGATGCCTGGGCTGCCTTCAGCGATTGTTGAAGCGCGCCTTTGGCCGTCGCCCGCTGCGTTTCCGTGGCTTGGAAGGCGGCGGCGCTGTCGGGGTCGAGCCGCTGTGCTTCCGCCGCGTCGGCGGCCGCGCGA
The DNA here is from genome assembly GCF_041905885.1 of Dongia sp. Taxonomy (NCBI): domain Bacteria; kingdom Pseudomonadati; phylum Pseudomonadota; class Alphaproteobacteria; order Rhodospirillales; family Dongiaceae; genus Dongia; species Dongia sp. The sequence goes on from NZ_JAYRKD010000025.1 coordinate 711, forward strand.
TCCGGGTCGCCGGTTTCCCGATAGGCCTTGGCCCGGCCGAGCAGGATCCGCGCCTTGGTCTGCGGCGAAGCATCGGCCGGCAGCATTTCCGGCGCGCAGAGATCGATCGCCAGGTCCCAGACCCCGCGCGCGACCGCGTCGTCGCAGCCGGCACCCAGCGGTCGATCTTCGGCCAAGGCCGGGTTAGCCGCCACCCACCCCGCCAGAACCGCCAGTGCCGCAACGGACAACGCCCGCATGGATCCCCCCGAACCGCTCGCCGGGAGAGATTACCGGCGCTCAAGGGCGCCGAACAGCGTCCTTAGGCTTCGGAGCGGAAACGGATCGACGGCTTGTCCCCGTTATCCACCGCTTTGCGCCCCGGAATCGACCGAGGCCGCGGAACGCCAGGGAATTTCACGGTTTGTCGCGCGTTGCGCCGGGCGCTCGGGTCAAAGCGCCTGCCAGGGAATCATCATCAGCACATTGCCGATGATGAAGCCGGCGGCGGCGATCGGGACGATGACGACCGGGGTCAGGTACCAGGCGGGCAGGGGACGCGCCTTCGGTTGCACGGCGGCAACAGGCATGGGCGCGGCGGCCACAGGATCGGCCACCGAAACCAGGTTCGGGGCATCCTGGAATGCCGAGGGATCGATTTGGAGGAGCTGCGCCATGCAGCATGAAAGCAGCGAGTCGGGGTGTTGGTTGCAGCGCTGCGGCAGATTTTCCGCGCGCATCTTCACCGCCACAACCGCCGGTGTTAGGTTGCGGAATCGGCGACGGGGCGTGGGCGGGGATGATTGTAAAAGCGTTGATCGGCGTGCTGGCGGCGACCGTGCTGGTCCTGCTCTACCGCGGCATGCAGCAGGAGCGGGCCTCGGTCGATCCGCTCGCGCCGCTCGACAACAAGAAGATCCATGCCACGCTCCGCGGGCAGAAATATCACTGCGATGCCGTGGACGCCTATACGCCGCTCGGCGAGACCGAGAACGGCAAATGGGACAGCTACCTGGTCCGCTGCCACGACGGCGGGCGCTACATCTACTTCGAGAGCCGGCCCAAGGGCTATGTGGATGCGATGAGCTGCCAGGAGCAGTCGTTCAAATACGCCTACCGCTGCCCGGAGTAGACGGGCCCTCCCCGCGGCCCGATCGGGGGCTGCTGATACATTTGTTGACACCACACCCGGGGACGGGTACATGGGCGCCGCTGCCGGATCGACCCGCTCTGCCGGATCACCGATCTCGTTGTTTAGGCAGGAAATGCGCGGGCGTAGCTCAGTTGGTTAGAGCGCCGGCCTGTCACGCCGGAGGCCGCGGGTTCAAGTCCCGTCGCTCGCGCCATTCTTGATTCCGTAACCGGGAATCATCTTTGATAAACAGAGTCTTGGAAGACGTTCTTCACGGCCGAGTCGGGCCGGATTTGGCGTTTTTGCGCTTTGACGGTGTAAAGCCCGGCTCTATAGTAGCGCGGCTTTTGAGTCGGGGGCTCCGGCGGCGATTTTGCTGGAGTTTCAATTGGCGCGATGCCAGAGAGTGCGGCGCACAAAAGCCTCTCGCGAGCGGGTCCAGGGGGTGGATCACGGCGGGAGAGGGAGTGAGTATGGACGGACTGCTTCGGGAATACCTGCCTATCCTGATCTTTCTGGTGATCGCCGTCGGCCTGACGGTGGTCATGCTCTCGGCCTCGCTGCTTCTGGCCAAGCAGAATCCGGATTCCGAGAAGCTCTCCCCCTATGAATGCGGTTTCGAAGCCTTCGACGACGCGCGGCGCCAGTTCGACGTGCGCTTCTATTTGGTCTCGATCCTGTTCATCATTTTCGACCTTGAAGTGGCGTTCCTGTTCCCCTGGGCGGTGACCTTGGGCGAGATCGGCGTGTTCGGCTTCTGGTCGATGATGATCTTCCTCGGCGTCCTGACCGTCGGCTTCATCTACGAATGGAAGAAGGGAGCGCTCGAATGGGAGTGAGCACCAACCTCCAGCCCCACGGTCAACCACTGGCGCCCGGCGCTGCGCAGGACCAGGCGATTCGCCAGGTGACCGACGAGCTCCAGGACAAGGGCTTCGTCGTCGCGCAAATGGACAAGCTGGTCAATTGGGCGCGCACCGGGTCGCTCTGGCCGATGACCTTCGGGCTGGCCTGCTGCGCCGTCGAGATGATGCATGCCTATATGGCGCGCTACGACCTCGACCGATTCGGCGTGGTCCCGCGCGGCAGCCCGCGCCAGTCCGACGTGATGATCGTGGCCGGCACGCTCACCAACAAGATGGCCCCCGCCTTGCGCAAGGTCTACGACCAGATGGCCGAGCCGCGCTGGGTGATCTCGATGGGCTCCTGTGCCAATGGCGGCGGCTACTATCACTATTCCTATTCCGTGGTGCGTGGTTGCGACCGCATCGTGCCGGTCGATATCTACGTGCCGGGCTGCCCGCCGACCGCCGAGGCGCTGGTCTACGGCATCCTGCAGCTTCAGAAGAAGATCAAGCGCACCTCCACCATCGCGCGCTAAAGCGAGTTCTCTGATGATCCCGACTTGCGTGGCCCCAACCCCAAGCCTCGTCATGGTCCGCGAAGGCGGACCATCCACGAGTTTGTCTCCGCGCAAAGAAACTCGTGGATCTTCCGCCTTCGCGGAGGATGACGACCGAGTGGGTGGCGCGGTCGTGCCACTCCAGCAGCAGTAAGGCAGTATCGATGAGCGACAGCCTGCGCGAACTGGGCGATTACATCGCGGGCGCTTTGGGCCAAGCGGTGATCGGCACGAGCGTGACGCTCGGCGAGCTGACCGTCGAGGTCCGTCCCGCGGACATCGTGAAGGTTTCGAAGTTCCTGCGCGACGATCCGAACTTGTTGTTCAAGATGCTGATCGACGTCGCCGGCGTCGACTATCCGGAGCGCGAGAAGCGCTTCGACGTCGTCTATCACCTGCTGAGTTTGAAGAAGAACATCCGCGTCCGCGTCCGCGCCAAGCTGGGCGAGGAGGAGGCGATCGCCTCGGTCAACGACATCTGGCCGGCCGCGCAATGGTTCGAGCGCGAAGCCTATGACATGTACGGCATCTTCTTCAGCGACAACCCGGATCTGCGGCGCATCCTCACCGACTACGGTTTCGAGGGGCATCCGTTCCGCAAGGACTTCCCGCTGACCGGCTATATCGAGGTCCGCTACGACGAAGCGCAGAAGCGCGTCATCTACGAGCCGGTCGAGCTGCGCCAGGAATTCCGTTCCTTCGATTTCCTATCGCCCTGGGAAGGCATGCTGCAGCCGCGCGTGCTCCCGGGTGACGAAAAGGCGACCCCAGGTCCGAAGGATCCGGCGCCGGCCAATCCGGCGCCGGGTGCGGCGTCGCCCAGCCCGACCGCAAATTCCACCAACAATCCCGGCGCCTCCGGTGCGCCGAAGGCGCCGTAAATCATGGCCGAGACCCAGATCAAGCCGATGACCATGAACTTCGGGCCGCAGCATCCTGCGGCGCACGGGGTTCTGCGCATGGTCATGGAGATGGACGGCGAGGTGGTGCGCCGCGTCGATCCGCATATCGGGTTGCTCCATCGCGGCACCGAGAAGCTGATCGAGTACAAGACCTATCTCCAGGCGATACCGTATTTCGACCGCCTCGATTACGTCAGCCCGATGTGCCAGGAGCATGCCTTCGTGCTCGCCGTCGAGAAGCTGATGGGCATCGAAGTGCCGGAGCGCGGCCTCTACATCCGGACGATGTTCGACGAGATTACCCGCATCCTCAACCACCTGTTGAACGTCCCGGCCTATGCCATGGATGTCGGTGCGGTAACGCCCTTCCTCTGGTCCTTCGAGGAGCGCGAGCTGCTGATGGAGTTTTACGAGCGCGTCTCCGGTGCCCGTCTCCATGCGGCTTACTATCGTCCCGGCGGCGTCCACCAGGATCTCCCGGCCGGCATCCTCGACGACATCTGGGCCTGGAGCGAGAAATTCCCCAAGGTGCTGCAGGATGTCGAGGGCCTGCTGACCGAGAACCGCATCTTCAAGCAGCGCCTGGTCGATATCGCGCCGGTCTCGGCCGAGGACGCGATCGCCTGGGGCTTCACCGGCCCGGTGATCCGCGCGTCGGGCGTGCCCTGGGATCTCCGCAAGTCGCAGCCCTACGCGGCCTATGACAAGGTGCAGTTCGGCATTCCGGTCGGCAAGAACGGCGACTGCTACGACCGCTATCTCATCCGCGTCGAGGAGATGAAGCAGTCGAACGAGATCATCCGCCAATGCATCAAGGCGATGCCGGGCGGACCGGCGAGCTCGATCGACCGCAAGGTCGCCCCGCCCAAGCGCGGCGAGATGAAGCATTCGATGGAAGCGCTGATCCATCATTTCAAGCTCTACACCGAAGGCTTCCATGTGCCCGAGGGCGAGGCCTACGCCGCCGTCGAAGCGCCCAAGGGCGAGTTCGGCGTCTATCTCGTCTCCGACGGCACCAATCGCCCGTATCGCTGCAAGATCCGCGCGCCGGGCTTCCCGCATCTCGCGGCCATGGATTTCCTCTGCAAGGGCTACATGCTCGCGGATTCGGTGGCGATCCTCGGCTCCCTCGACATCGTTTTCGGTGAGATCGACCGATGAGCGCTGCTCCTGCCAACACCGACTTCGTGCAACCGACGAGCTTCGCCTTCAGCGAAGCCAATCTCGCGGAAGCCAAGAAGCATATCGCCAAGTACCCGAAGGGCCGCCAGGCCTCGGCCGTCATGCCGCTGCTCTGGCTCGCGCAATACCAGGAGGGCTGGGTCTCCCGCGCCGCCATGGACGTGATCGCAGGCATGCTCGAGATGGCGCCGATCCGCGTCTACGAGGTCGCGACCTTCTACACGATGTACAACCTGAAGCCGGTCGGGAAGCACCTGGTGCAGATCTGCCGGACGACGCCCTGCTGGCTGCGCGGCTCGGATGGCTTGACCGAGATGTGCAAGAAGAAGCTCGGCGTCGATCTGCACGGCACCAGCGCCGACGGCAAGTTCACCATCATGGAAGTCGAATGCCTCGGCGCCTGCGTGAACGCGCCAATGGTGCAGATCAACGACGATTTCTACGAGGACCTGACGCCGGCGAGCCTGGAGAGGATCCTCGACGAGCTGGCCGCCGGGAAGCAGCCGAAGATCGGCCCGCAGGTTGATCGCCTGAACTCGGCGCCGGAAGGCGGCATGACGACGCTCAAAGACTTGGGCAAGGGAGCGGGGCAGTAATCATGGCGCTCCAGGACAAAGACCGCATCTTCACCAACCTCTACGGCCAGGACGACTGGAAGCTTGCCGGCGCCAAGCGCCGCGGCATCTGGGACAACACCAAGGCAATCCTCGAGAAGGGCCGCGACGCCATCGTCAACGAGATCAAGGCCTCGGACCTGCGCGGCCGCGGCGGCGCCGGATTCCCGACCGGCCTGAAGTGGTCCTTCATGCCGAAGGCCTCCGATGGACGCCCGGCTTATCTCGTGGTCAATGCCGACGAATCCGAGCCGGGCACCTGCAAGGACCGCGAGATCATGCGCTTCGACCCGCACACGCTGGTCGAAGGCTGCCTGGTCGCCGGTTTCGCCATGGGCTGCACCGCCGCCTATATCTACATCCGTGGCGAGTTCCCGCTCGAGTGCAAGAACCTGCAGACCGCGATCGACGAAGCCTATGCGGCGGGTCTGATCGGCAAGAATGCCTGCGGCTCGGGCTATGACTATGACGTCTTCCTGCATCGCGGCGCCGGCGCCTATATCTGCGGCGAAGAAACCGCGCTGATCGAGAGCCTCGAAGGTAAGAAGGGCCAGCCGCGCCTGAAGCCGCCATTCCCGGCGGCCTGCGGCCTCTATGGCTGCCCCTCGACCGTCAACAATGTCGAGACCATCGCGGTCACGCCGACCATCATGCGCCGCGGCGCCGCCTGGTTCGGCGCGCTCGGCCGGCCGAAGAATACCGGCACCAAGCTCTTCTGCATCTCGGGGCATGTGAACAAGCCCTGCAATGTCGAAGAGGAAATGGGCATTCCGCTGAAGGAGCTGATCGAGCGCCATTGCGGCGGGGTGCGCGGCGGCTGGGACAACCTGCTCGCGGTCATTCCGGGCGGCGCTTCGGTGCCGCTGCTGCCGAAGTCGATCTGCGACGAGGTCCTGATGGACTTCGACAGCCTGCGCGCCGTGCAGTCCGGCCTCGGCACCGCGGCGGTCATCGTCATGGACAAGAGCACCGATCTCATCGAGGCGATCGCCCGGCTCTCGCATTTCTACCAGCATGAGAGCTGCGGCCAGTGCACGCCCTGCCGCGAGGGCACGGGCTGGATGTACCGCATCATGCAGCGTTTTGTGCGCGGCGAGGGCAAGCCCGCCGAGATCGACATGCTGCAGGACATCACCAAGCAGGTCGAAGGCCATACCATCTGCGCGCTCGGCGACGCGGCGGCCTGGCCGATCCAGGGTCTGATCCGGCATTTCCGCCCGGTGATCGAGGAACGCATGTTGCAGTACAACTCCCGCCCAATGGCATCCACTCGGGCGGCGGAGTAATCCCATGCCGAAGATGACGATCGACGGCATCGAGATCGAAGTCCCCGCCGGGATTACCGTGCTGCAGGCCTGCGAGCTGGCCGGCAAGGAGATCCCGCGCTTCTGCTACCACGAGCGCCTGTCGGTGGCGGGCAACTGCCGCATGTGCCTGGTCGAGCAGGAGAAGGCGCCGAAGCCGATTGCGAGCTGCGCCATGCCGGTCGCCGAAGGCATGGTGATCAAGACCGACACGCCCGCCGTCAAGAAGGCACGCAACGGCGTGATGGAATTCCTGCTGATCAACCATCCGCTCGACTGCCCGATCTGCGACCAGGGCGGCGAATGCGACCTGCAGGACCAGGCCATGGCCTATGGCCGCGGCTTCTCGCGCTATGCCGAAGAGAAGCGCGCCGTCACCGACAAGGATTTCGGGCCGCTGGTGAAGACCGTGATGACGCGCTGCATCCAGTGCACGCGCTGCATCCGCTTCTCGACCGAGATCGGCGGCGTCGAAGTGCTGGGCGGCACCAGCCGCGGCGAGCATCTCGAGATCACGACCTATGTCGAAAAGACCATCGACAGCGAGCTCTCCGGCAACCTTATCGACGTCTGTCCCGTCGGCGCGCTGACCTCGAAGCCCTATGCCTTCACCGCGCGGCCCTGGGAGCTGACCAAGACCGACAGCATCGACGTCTCGGATGCGTGCGGGACGAACACCCGCCTCGACACCCGCGGCCGCGAAGTGCTGCGCGTGCTGCCGCGCCTCAATGAGGACGTGAACGAGGAGTGGATGGCCGACAAGGGCCGTTTCAATGTCGATGGCCTGATGCGCCAGCGCCTCGACCGCCCGTATATCCGGGTCGATGGCAAGCTGAAGCCGGCCAGCTGGTCTGAGGCGCTCGATGCCATTGCGGCGAAGCTCAAGAGCCTCGACGCCAAGAAGATCGCGGCTCTGGCCGGCGACCTCTGCGACGCGGAATCCATGTTCGCGCTGAAGGAGGTGATGACCTCGCTCGGCTCCGGCAACCTCGACTGCCGCCAGGACGGCGCCGCGGTCGATCCGAAGGTGCGCGCCTCCTATCTCTTCAACACCACGATCGCCGGAATCGAGAAGGCGGACGCGATCCTTTTGATCGGCACCAACCCGCGCTGGGAAGCGCCGATGGTGAATGCCCGGATCCGCAAGCGCTACCTGAAGGGCGGCCTGAAGGTCGCGGCGATCGGCGCGAAATACGATCTGACCTATCCGGTGGATGTGCTCGGCGCCGGCGCCGACACGCTCGGCCAGATTGCCAGCGGCAGCCATGCCTTCGCGCAGGTCTTGAAGGATGCCAAGGCCCCGATGCTGATCCTCGGCATGGGTGCGCTGGCCCGTCCCGACGGCGCCGCGATCCTGGCGCAGGCCAAGGCCGTGGCGGATTCCTGCGGCCTGATCAAGGACGGCTGGAACGGCTTCAACGTGCTGCAGACGGCTGCAGGGCGTGTGGCCGGGCTCGAACTCGGCTTCGTGCCGGGGCAGGGCGGCCGCGACATCACCGGCATCCTCGACGGCGCATCCAAGGGCGAGATCGACTTCGTCTATCTGCTGGGCGCCGACGAGATCGACCCCAGCCATCTCGGCAAGGCCTTCGTGGTCTATCAGGGCCATCACGGCGACCGCGGCGCGCACCGCGCCGATGTCGTGCTGCCTGGCGCCGCCTATACCGAGAAGGACGGCACCTACATGAACCTGGAGGGCAGGGCGCAGCTCGCCATGCTGGCGATCTTCCCGCCGGGCGAAGCCAAGGAAGACTGGGCGATCCTGCGCGCCTTGTCCGAGAAGCTCGGCAAGCCGCTCGCCTATGACAATCTCGACCAGCTCCGGGCCAAGCTCTATCAGGCGAACAAGCGCTTCCAGCGTCTGAACGCGATCGAGCCCGCCGCCTGGGAGGCTTTCGGCAAGGCCGGCGCGACCGATGCGAAACCCTTCGCCTCGCCGATCGCCAACTACTACATGACCGACCCGATCAGCCGCGCCTCTGCGACCATGGCGGAATGCACCGAGGCCTTCGTCAGCCCCAAGAAGAAGACCGGCACCCATGGCTAGCAACTGGTTCATCGAGCAGATGGGGCCGTATCTCGGCACGGCGGTGTTCACGATCATCATGATCGTCTGCATCATCCTGCCGCTGCTGCTGGCGGTCGCTTATCTCACCTATGCCGAGCGCAAGGTGATGGCGGCGATGCAGATCCGCCGCGGCCCCAACGTGGTCGGCCCGTTCGGCCTGCTGCAGCCGATCGCCGACGGCGTGAAGCTGCTGTTCAAGGAAACCATCATCCCCAGCGGCGCCAGCCGCGTCACTTTCATCGTCGCGCCGATGATCACCTTCGTGCTGAGCCTGGTGGCTTGGGCGGTGATCCCGTTTGCCGACGGTTTCGTGCTCGCCAACATCAATGTCGGCATCCTCTATCTCTTCGCGATCTCCTCGCTCGGCGTCTACGGCATCATCCTGGCCGGCTGGGCCTCGAACTCGAAATACCCGTTCCTCGGCGCGCTGCGCTCGGCGGCGCAGATGGTCTCCTACGAAGTCTCGATCGGCTTCGTCATGGTGACGGTGCTGATGTGCGTCGGCTCGCTCAACATCAACGACATCGTCAAGGCGCAGGCCTCGATCTGGTTCTGCATCCCGCTGCTGCCGATGTTCGTGGTCTTCTTCATCTCGGCCTTGGCCGAGACCAACCGGCCGCCCTTCGATCTGCCGGAAGCGGAATCCGAGCTGGTCGCCGGTTATTTCTCGGAATACTCGGCCTTCACCTTCGCGCTGTTCTTCCTCGGCGAATACGCCAACATCTGGCTGATGAGCTCGATGACGGCGATCCTGTTCCTCGGCGGCTGGCAGCCGATCCTGGGCTGGGAGCCGTTCGATTCCGCGATCCTGACCGGCATCTGGCAGGCGCTCTGGTTCGCCGCCAAGGTCGCCTTCGTCGCCTTCTGCTTCCTCTGGGTGCGCGCCACCTTCCCGCGCTACCGCTATGACCAGCTGATGCGCTTGGGGTGGAAGGTGTTCCTGCCGCTCAGCCTTGCCATGGTCGTGTTCTATTCCGCGGTGCTGGTCTACGGACCCTTCGACTGGCTGCCGAACGCCGCGGCCTCTGCTGTCACCACGGGAGCGTCCCAATGAGCGCGATCGACCGCACGATCCGCAGCTTCTTCCTGAAGGAGCTGGTCAAAGGCATGGCCCTGACCTTCTCCTATGTCTTCAAGGAAAAAGTGACCATCAACTACCCCTATCAAAAGGGACCGCTCTCGCCCCGTTTCCGCGGCGAGCATGCCTTGCGCCGCTATCCGAACGGCGAAGAGCGCTGCATCGCCTGCAAGCTCTGCGAGGCGATCTGCCCAGCCCAGGCCATCACCATCGAGGCCGAGCCGCGCGCCGACGGCAGCCGCCGCACCACGCGCTACGACATCGACATGACCAAGTGCATCTATTGCGGCTTCTGCCAGGAAGCCTGCCCGGTCGATGCCATCGTCGAGGGGCCGAATTTCGAGTTCGCGACCGAGACCCGCGAGGAGTTGTTCTACAACAAGGACAAACTGCTCGAGAACGGCGAGCGCTGGGAAGCCGAGCTTGCCGGCAACATCAACGCCGACGCGCCGTACCGGTGAGGGTTAGGGGATGATCATCCAAGCCATCGCCTTCTGGATCTTCGCCGTCGTCGCCGTGATTTCCGGCGTGCTGGTGGTCGCGAACCGCAACCCGGTCTATTCGGTGCTGTTCCTGATTCTGACCTTCTTCAACGCCGCCGGCCTGTTCGTGCTGATGGGCGCCGAGTTCCTGGCGATGATGCTGGTCGTCGTCTATGTCGGCGCGGTCGCCGTGCTGTTCCTGTTCGTCGTCATGATGCTGGACATCAACTTCGTGGCGCTGCGGCAGGGCTTCGTGCGCTACCTGCCGATCGGCGCCGTCATCGGCGTGATCCTGGTGGCCGAGCTGGTCTTCATCTTCGGCGGCTGGGTGGCCCCGACCGCCACCAGCGGCGTCCTGGGCGCGCCCACGCCGGCCCTGGAGCAGGCCAGCAATACCAAGGCGCTCGGGCAGCTGCTCTACACCCAGTATTTCTACCTGTTCCAGGCGGCCGGCATGGTGCTGCTGGTGGCGATGATCGGCGCCATCGTGCTGACCCATCGCGAGCGCGCCGGGGTGAAGCGCCAGCGGATCGCGACCCAGCTCGAGCGCAATGCGAGCTCGGTGGAAATCAAGAACGTGCCGACCGGGAGCGGGGTGTAACGCCATGGAAATCACCCTGACGCATTACCTGACCGTCGCGGCGATCCTGTTCACCATCGGGATCTTCGGCATCTTCCTGAACCGCAAGAACGTCATCATCATCCTGATGTCGGTCGAATTGATGCTGCTCGCGGTCAACATCAACCTGGTCGCCTTCTCGCATTTCCTGGGCGACATGGTGGGGCAGGTCTTCGCCATGTTCGTGCTCACCGTTGCGGCGGCCGAGGCCGCGATCGGTCTCGCGATCCTGGTGGTCTATTTCCGCAACCGCGGCTCGATCGCGGTCGAAGACATCAACATGATGAACGGCTGAGGCAGAGATGGACGCCTGGATCGTATTGCTGCCTCTGATCGGCGCGCTCATCGCGGGCCTCGGCAACCGCATGATCGGCGACAAGCCGGCCATGTACATCACCTCCGGCCTGCTGCTGCTCTGCGCCGTCATGTCCTGGATCGTGTTCCTGGACGTCAATTTCGGCGGCACGCCGCGCACCACCACCTTGCTCACCTGGTTCAACACCGGCTCGTTCAAGGCCGACTGGGCGGTCAGGGTCGACCAGCTCTCCGCCGTCATGCTGGTGGTGGTGACCACGGTCTCGGCGATGGTCCACGTCTATTCGATCGGCTACATGGGCCACGACCATTCGAAGCCGCGCTTCTTCGCCTATCTCTCGCTGTTCACCTTCTGCATGCTGATGCTGGTGACTGCCGACAACTTCATCCAGATGTTCTTCGGCTGGGAAGGCGTCGGCTTGTGCTCCTACCTGCTGATCGGTTTCTGGTTCCACCGCCCGAGCGCCAATGCCGCGGCGATCAAGGCCTTCGTGGTCAACCGGGTCGGCGACTTCGGCTTCGCGCTCGGCATCATGGGCGTGTTCCTGATCTTCGGCTCGGTGCATTTCGAGACCGTGTTCCAGCTGGTGCCGGACCAGGTCGGCAAGACCTTCCATTTCCTCTCCTGGAACCCGGACGTCCTGACCACGCTCTGCATCCTTCTGTTCATCGGCGCCATGGGCAAGTCGGCCCAGGTGCCGCTGCACACCTGGCTGCCGGACGCGATGGAAGGCCCGACCCCGGTCTCGGCGCTGATCCATGCCGCGACCATGGTGACCGCCGGCGTCTTCATGGTCTGCCGGCTCTCGCCGATGTTCGAGTTCGCCCCCGACGCCAAGATGGTGGTGACCGTGGTCGGCGCCTCGACCGCCTTCTTCGCGGCGACGATCGGCCTCACCCAATACGACATCAAGCGGGTGATCGCCTATTCGACCTGCTCGCAGCTCGGCTACATGTTCTTCGCGGCCGGCGTCGGCGCCTATGGCGCGGCCATGTTCCACCTCTTCACCCATGCCTTCTTCAAGGCGCTGCTGTTCCTCTGCTCGGGCTCGGTGATCCACGCCATGTCCGATGAGCAGGACATGCGCAAGATGGGCGGCATCTACAAGCTCATCCCCTGGACCTATGCCTTGATGTGGATCGGCAGCCTGGCGCTGGCCGGCATTCCGATCTTCGCCGGCTATTATTCCAAGGACGCGATCCTAGAATCCGCCTTCGCCGCGCATAGCGGGGTGGGGCAGTATGCCTTCTGGCTCGGCATCGCCGCCGCGGTGATGACGGCGTTCTATTCCTGGCGCCTGCTGTTCATGACCTTCCACGGCAAGCCGCGCGCCGACCATCACACGATGGAACATGTGCACGAGAGTCCCTGGGTCATGCTGGCGCCGCTGGTGGTGCTGGCGGTGGGCGCCGTCGGCGCCGGCATCGTCTTCGCGCCGTATTTCGTCGGCGAGCGTATGGAGGAGTTCTGGGGCTCGGCGATCTTCTTCGCGCCGGACAACCATGTGCCGCAGGAGGCGCACGAGGTCGCCGCCTGGGTCAAGCTCCTGCCGCTGGTGATGGGCATCATCGGCATCGGTTTCGCCTTCATCGCCTATATGAAGCGCACCGACCTGCCGGCGAAGATCTCGGCCGCCTTCGGCCCGATCTACACCTTCGTCTACAGGAAGTGGATGTTCGACGAGCTGTTCGACGCCATCCTGGTGCGCCCGGCGCTGAAGCTCGGCCGGATCTTCTGGAAGGGCGGGGACGGGGCAATCATCGACGGGCTCGGGCCGGACGGCATCTCCAAGCTCACCGTCAAGCTGGCCGGCCGCGCCAGCAAGCTGCAGACCGGTTACGTCTACCACTATGCCTTTGTCATGATGATCGGCGTGGTCGCGCTGGTCACCTGGTACTGGTACCAGTTCGTGTTCCGAGGCTGAGGCTCCTATGACCGCTTTCCCGATCCTCTCCCTCACCACCTTCCTGCCGCTGGTCGGTGCGCTGCTGATCTTCATCACCCGCGGCGACGAGGCTTTCGTGGCCAAGAGCGCGCGCTGGCTGGCGCTGATCACCTCCAGCGTGGTCTTCCTGCTGTCGCTGGCCATCTGGTTCAATTTCGACCGCACCAACCCGGGCTTCCAGTTCGAGGAAAACGCGGCGTGGATGCCGAGCCTGAAGATCGGCTACCGGATGGGCGTCGACGGCATCTCCATGACCTTCGTGCTGCTCTCGACCCTGCTGACGCCGATCTGCATCCTGGCGAGCTGGGAAGCGATCCAGATGCGGGTCAAGGAATACATGATCGCCTTCCTGGTGCTCGAGACCCTGATGGTCGGCACCTTCTGCGCGCTCGACTTCCTGGCCTTCTACGTCTTCTTCGAGGGCGTGCTGATCCCGATGTACCTGATCATCGGCGTCTGGGGCGGCGCGCGCCGGGTCTATTCGGCCTTCAAGTTCTTCCTCTACACCTTGCTCGGCTCGGTGCTGATGCTGCTGGCGATCCTCTACATGTATCGCCAGGCCGGCACCACCGACATCCCGACCCTGATGCAGACCGCCTTCGACAAGGATGCGCAGAAGTGGCTCTGGCTCGCCTTCCTCGCGTCCTTCGCGGTCAAGGTGCCGATGTGGCCGGTCCATACCTGGCTGCCCGACGCCCACGTCGAGGCGCCGACCGCGGGCTCGGTGATCCTGGCCGGCGTGCTGCTGAAGATCGGCGGCTACGGCTTCCTGCGCTTCTCGCTGCCGATGCTGCCCGACGCCTCGGTCTATTTCACGCCGCTGATCTACACCTTGAGCATCGTGGCGGTGATCTACACCTCGCTGGTGGCGCTCGCCCAGGAGGACATGAAGAAGCTGATCGCCTATTCCTCGGTCGCGCATATGGGTTTCGTGACCGCCGGCATCTTCAGCCTGAACCAGCAGGGCATCGAGGGCGCGCTGTTCCAGATGCTGAGCCATGGCGTCGTCTCCGGCGCGCTCTTCCTCTGCGTCGGCGTGGTCTATGACCGGCTGCACACCCGCGAGATCGGCCGCTACGGCGGGCTGGTCAACAACATGCCGCGCTATGCCTTCGCCTTCATGATCTTCACCATGGCCTCGGTCGGCCTGCCGGGCACCAGCGGCTTCATCGGCGAATTCCTGGTCATGGTGGGCGTGTTCAAGGACAACACCTGGGCGGCCTTCTTCATCGCCTTCGGCGTGATCCTGGGTGCGGCCTACATGCTCTGGCTCTACCGCCGGGTGATCTTCGGCGAGTTGACCAAGCCGGACCTCAAGGGTTTGCTGGATCTCTCGCCCCGCGAGATCGCGCTGTTCGTGCCGCTGATCGCGATCGTGATGTGGATGGGCATCTATCCCAGCTCCTTCACCGCGATCTTCGGCCCCTCGGTCGATAACCTGATCAAAACGCACCAGACCGCTTTGCTGCACAGCCAGCAGCAGAGCGTGGCGGACGCGGGAGAGTAAGATGAGCTTCGCCGAACTCAACCTCGCCGCCGCGACGCCGGAGATCTTCCTGGCGGTCGCCTCCATGGTGCTGCTGATCCTGGGCGTGTTCCAGGGCGACAAGTCCACGCGCCTGGTGTCCTGGCTGGCCGCCGCCGCGCTCTGCGTCGCGGCTTATCTCGCGGCCTATGTGGCGCCGGCGACCGGCGCGGAGCCCGCCTTCGGCGGCCAGTTCATCGTCGATGGCTTCGCCGGCTTCATGAAGGTGCTGAGCCTGGTCGCGACCGCGGCCGCGATCCTGATCTCTTTGGGCTACGCGTCGCGCAACGACATGATGCGCTTCGAGTTTCCGGTCCTGATGACCATCGCCGCGCTCGGCATGAGCCTGATGATCTCGGCCAACAACCTGATCTCGCTCTATGTCGGCCTGGAACTGCAGAGCCTCGCGCTCTACGTCACCGCCGCCTTCCGCCGCGACACGCTGAAATCGACCGAGGCGGGCCTCAAATACTTCGTTCTCGGCGCGCTCAGCTCGGGCATGCTGCTCTACGGCGCCTCGATGATCTACGGCTTCACCGGCTCGACCGACTTCACCGTGCTGGCCAAGTCGCTCGGCTCCGACGGCCAGCCCAGCGTCGGCCTGATCGTCGGCCTGGTGTTCCTGAGTGCGGGTCTCGCCTTCAAGATCTCGGCCGTGCCGTTCCATATGTGGACCCCAGACGTTTATGAGGGCGCGCCGACGCCGGTCACCGCCTTCTTCGCGGCGGCGCCGAAAGTCGCGGCGATCGCGCTGTTCACCCGGGTGCTGATCGGCCCGTTCGGCCCGCTGCTCAATCAGTGGCAGCAGATCATCGTGGTGATCGCGGTGCTCTCGATGGTGCTGGGCGCCGTCGCGGCGATCAACCAGCACAACATCAAGCGCCTGATGGCCTACAGCTCGATCGGCAATATCGGCTACGCCCTGGTCGGCCTCGCCTCGGGCACCGAGCTCGGCGTGCAGAGCGTGCTGATCTTCATGGCGATCTACATCGTCACCACGATCGGCGCCTTCGGGGTCATCCTCGCCATGCGCCGCAAGGGCGAGATGGTGGAGGAGATCGCCGACCTGACCGGTCTGGCCAAGAGCCAGCCGCTGCTGGCTTATTCCTTCATTGTCTTCCTGTTCTCGATGGCGGGCATCCCGCCCTTCGCCGGATTCTTCGGCAAGCTCTTCGTCTTCAACGCCGCGATCGACGCGCATCTCTACGTGCTGGCGGTGATCGGCGTGGTCGCCTCGGTGGTCTCCTGCTTCTATTACATCCGGGTCATCAAGGTGATGTGCTTCGACAAGGGCGAGGGCGTGTTCGACCGACCCGACCCGACCTTGCGCGTCGTGCTGCTGGTCTGCGCGGTCTTCGTGCTGCTCGGCGTCTTCGTGCCCGGCCCGGTGGCCGAGGCCGCGACCAGCGCCGCGGCGAGCCTGTTCCCTGGATGACGATCGCCTTCCGGATCACGGAAGTCCCGTCCATCGACAGCACCAACGCGGCCCTGCGTGAGGAAGCCGCCGCGGGCGCATTGGAAGGCCTGGTGCTGCGCGCCGACGAGCAGACCTCGGGGCGCGGCAGGCGGGGCCGGGGCTGGGATTCGCCCGCCGGCAATCTCTATGTCTCGCTGCTGCTGCGCCCGGACTGCAAGCCGGCGGAGGGGGCCACGGTCGGCTTCGTCGCCGCGGTGGCACTCGGCCGGGTGCTGCGCGACCTGACGCCCGCCGACGTGCTGCACAAATGGCCGAACGACCTGCTGATCGACGGCAGGAAAATGACCGGCGTGCTGCTCGAAGCCGGCACCAAGCCGGACGGCCGGCTCGACTGGCTGGTGCTGGGCATGGGTGTCAACATCCGCTCGCATCCGGAGACCGGGCTCTATCCGACCACCGACCTCGTCGCCTCAGGCGGACCGTCGATCGCGCCGCAGGACTTGCTGAAGCGCTTCCTGGCGGTCTTCGGCCCGTATTACGACGCCTGGGCGGAGGGTGGGTTTCAGGCGATCCGCGCCGACTGGCTGGCTTTTGCCGCCGGGATCGGCGAGCGCGTCGTGGCCCGCCTGGAACGCGAGGAAGTCACCGGCAGCTTCGCCGACCTCGACCCCGACGGCGCGCTGATCATGCAATTGGATTCCGGCCAGCAGCGCCGCATCGCGGCCGGCGACATCTTTTTCCCGCACCTTTTCCCTCCCCCGTCTGCGGGGGAGGGTAGGGTGGGGGTGCCCCACAATAGTTCTCTCTGAGCGGACCGGCTCATGCTCCTCTGCATCAACGCCAACAACACCAATGTGAAATTCGCGGTCTACGACGGCGAGAAGCCGGTCGGCGACTGGCGGCTGAAGACCGAAGCCGGCCGCACCGCCGACCAGTATATCGTCTGGCTCGACCAGCTGATGCGCATGGCCGGTCTGGAGCTCAAGGCCATCACCGGCGCGATCATCGCCAGCGTGGTGCCGGCCTCGGTGTTCCACCTGACGATGCTCTGCGAGCAGCACCTGAAGACCAAGCCGCTGGTGGTCGGCGACCCGGCGGTAAAGCTCGGCATCAGCGTGAAGATGGACATCCCGACCGCGACCGTCGGCGCCGACCGCCTGGCCAACGCGGTCGGCGGGCATATCACCTATCGGAGGCCGCTGATCATCGTCGATTTCGGCACCGCCACCACCTTCGACGTGGCGGACGGGGAGGGCAACTACCTCGGCGGCGCGATCTCGCCCGGCATCAACCTCTCGGTCGAGATCCTGCACAGCGCCACCGCCATGCTGCCGCGCATCGCCGTCGAACGCCCGGCGCGGGTCATCGGGAAGAGCACCACCGAGGCGATGCAGTCCGGCATCTTCTGGGGCTATGTCGGGTTGGTAGAGGGCATGGTCCAGCGCATCACCACCGAGTTCGGGTCCGACCTCGCCGTCGTCGCCACCGGCGGCCTGGCGCCGCTCTTCGTCGGCGTAACTCCCGTGATTCATCACCTCGATCCCGACATCACCATGCGCGGGCTGGTCGAGATCTATCGACGGAACAGAGCGTAGTGATGACTTCCGCCTATTTTAGCTCGTCATGGTACGCGAAGGCGTACCATCCACGAGTTTGCATCCGTCACTCGAAAGGAACTCGTAGATGGTCCGCCCCGCCGACGAAGGTCGGCATTCGCCTCCGGGCGGACCATGACGATTCAGTATATTGAAGTCACCCAGCACCACAACCGACAACATCACCAGCGACTTCCATAAGCCGACGGCCGATGAGCTGCTGTTCCTGCCCTTGGGCGGAGCGGGAGAGATCGGGATGAATCTCAATCTCTACGGCCATGCCGGGAAGTGGCTGATGGTCGATCTCGGCGTCACCTTCGGCGGCGACGAGACGCCCTCGATCGAAGTCATCATGCCGGACCCGAGCTTCATCACCGAGCGGGTGCAGGACCTGGCCGGCCTGGTGCTGACTCATGCGCACGAGGACCATATCGGCGCGGTGCCCTATCTCTGGCCGAAGCTCCGCTGCCCGATGTATGCGACGCCGTTCACCGCTTCGGTGCTGCGCCGCAAGCTCAAAGAGGCGGGGCTCGAGGGCAAGGCCAAGATCACCGAGATCCCGATGTCGGGGACGTTCAAGATCGGCCCCTTCGAGCTGGAGCTGATCACGCTGACCCATTCGATCCCGGAGCCGAATGCCGTCGTGGTGCGGACCAGGCTCGGCACCGTGCTGCACACCGGCGACTGGAAGCTCGACCCGGACCCGGTGATCGGCGAGACCACCGACGAGCAGGCCCTGCGCCGGCTCGGCGACGGCAATGTCCTGGCCATGGTCTGCGATTCCACCAATGTCTTCGTCCCCGGCACCTCCGGCTCGGAGGCTGACATCCTCCCGTCGATGACCAAGATCATCGGCGAGCATAAGGGCCGGGTGGCGGTCGGCTGCTTCGCCAGCAATGTCGCGCGGCTGGAGACCATCACCCGCGCCGCCATGGCCAACGACCGCCAGGTGGCGCTGGTCGGGCGTTCCTTGTGGCGAATGACCGAGGCGGCGCGCGAGAACGGCTATCTGACTGATCTTCCGGAATTCATCGAGGAGCATGACGTCGGCTTCTTCCCCAAGGACAAGATCGTGATGATCTGCACCGGGAGCCAGGGCGAGGCCCGCGCGGCGCTGGCGCGCATCGCCAAGGGCGAGCATCCGCATGTGCACTTGGAAGCCGGCGACGCGGTGATCTTCTCGTCGCGGGTCATTCCCGGCAACGAGAAGTCGATCTCGCTCTTGCAGAACAACCTCATCCACCGCGACGTCGAGGTCATCACCGACCATGACGAGATGATCCATGTCTCCGGGCACCCTGCCAGGGCAGAGCTGACCGAAATGTATCAATGGGTCCGCCCGCAGATCGCGATCCCGGTCCATGGCGAGGCACGCCATATCCGCGCCCACGCCGAGCTGGCGCGCGAATGCCAGGTGCCGCAGGCGGTCGAGGCGGCGAACGGCGCGGTGATCCGCTTGGCGCCCGGCCCGGCCGAGATCGTCGCCCGGGTGACCCACGGCCGCTGGGGCCTCGACGGCAAGGCGCTGGTGCCGATGACCAGCGAGGTGGTCCGCCACCGGCACCGGCTCGGCTTCAACGGTGTGATCTTGATCTCCCTGGTGATGAACTGGCGCGGCGACCTGATCACCGATCCCCAGGTCACCCTGGAAGGCCTGCTCGACGGCGACCCGGAAGCGGACGCCAAGGAAGACATCGCCGACGCCGTGGCCGACGCGATCGAGGATCTTTCCGCCGGCAAGCTGGAGAATGACGGCGAGGTCGCCGAATGCGCGCGCCTGGCCGCCCGCCGCTGGTTCCACAAGAACCACGACAAGAAGCCGATCACCCGCGTTCACGTGATCCGGGTCTGACGGAGATGACGCCGACATGATAACGCGCCCGATCACATTGATCGCAATGGCGGGCCTGTTGCTCGGGTTCGGATCGGCGCATTCCTATGCCGACGAGTGCCCGACCCCGGCCGAACCTGTCATTCAGGTCAAGCTCCTCGCACCGGCAGCAGCGACGAATCCAAGTCTGTCGCGCGCGGAGATCACAGAACGATCCAAGCAGCAAAGCCAGGGTGAGTGGGAGGAATGGCGGGTGTCGCTCGGCCGCACTGAGATCGAACTCTCATACGATATGGATGCAAGCGCTGCGACCGCAGGTGACGGGCATGGCGGCTACTGTGCCGCGATTGCTGCCGTCGAGGTCGCCGTCCGCTTGAAGACGACCAAGTACATCGCTTCAGAATTGGTTCCCGGCACGTGCATGTACGATGCTGTTTCTCAGCACGAAGAACGGCATGTGCAGGTCATTCGCCGGTATCAGAGTCAGATCGAGGAGAGGCTTCGCCGGGCGATTTCTGCGACCGCGCGCAGGCCTGCCCAGGCTCCGACTCCTTCCGAAGGCGTCGTGACGGTCAAGGGGGATCTCTGGACCGTGGTGAAGGACACGATGGAAACGCTGGTAGTCGCGTTGGGTCG
This sequence comes from Dongia sp., assembly GCF_041905885.1. Classification (NCBI taxonomy): domain Bacteria; kingdom Pseudomonadati; phylum Pseudomonadota; class Alphaproteobacteria; order Rhodospirillales; family Dongiaceae; genus Dongia; species Dongia sp. The sequence continues at coordinate 20,738 of NZ_JAYRKD010000025.1, forward strand.
AGACCAGGCACCGCTGGACACGCCGGAAAGCTACGATGAACCCCGAAAGATCTGCGGCGAGGCTGCCTACAACGCCGCCTTTGCAAATTGACCGGCGAGCGCCCATCTTAAGGGTATGGACATCCGCCGCACTGCGTTAACCATAGTGCTGATCCTCGCCGGCCTCATTTCACCGGGGCCGGCTCTGGCAGAGAGTTCCGTCGCCGTCACGCGCCAGGACTGCGACCGCATCGTCGAATATCAGCAGCCGCCGGGCGTCGAGTACCAGCCCGGGGTCAATGCGCATGGCGAGACGGTGGTCCCGGCCGACCTCAACGGCGGCTACAACCTGAAGCTCCCGGAAACGATCGTCATTCCGCTCGAAGTCGATCTCCAGGACAAGTACGGCATCCCCGCCAACTCGGTGCTGTTTCAGGGCGACGCCCAGGTCGGCACGGTCACGGTCCACGGCAAGCGGGTCTATTACAACGGCCAGGAGCTCAGCGACCCGGAGGAGGCTGCCCTGGCTGACCTTTGCCGACAGCAGCTGCCGTATAAGTAGGATCTTCGAAGCGGAAACTCCCGTCGGGCTCGATCGCCACGGCGATGATCTGCTTCTGCCGCGCCGCGGTGAGTGCTTCCGGTGTCACGCCGAAATGCGCAGCCTCGGCTTCGAGCGACAAAGGCGGCGGCTGCGCCTGCCGCCGGGCGCGCATCGCCCGGCTGTAGGTGAGGATGGCGGTCAGCAGCAGCCAGGCCACCATGATCCCGACCACGGCGAAGAACGGGCCCAGCATGAAGTTCCATTCCGCGCCGGGCGTTGCAAGCCAGGCCTCGACGCGCGCCTGAAACAGCCGCCATTGCTGGATGAACAGCGCCAGGAACAGGATCCAGACCAGGATCGTGAGGATCCGGTCGCGCCACAGCATCCAGCGCGGCCGCGCGGCATCGGTGATCAGCGGCGGCCATGCGCGCTTCATCGCAACCCCCGATCCGGGCTCACCCAGGTGGTGCGCTCCTTGCGCGGTCGGATCAGGGTGAGCGGCAGCGCGGCGACGGTCGTCGCGGCGCTGATCAGCCAGAAGGCCATGGGATACCAGATCACCCAGAAGAAGCCGACCATCATCTGGCGTTCGAAGCGGCGCTCCAGCCAATGGCTGATCAGCGCCTGCTGGAGATAGGTGACGGTCAGGATGACACCCCACCAGGCCGGGATCAGGCTGAAGGTGGGCAGCTGCGGCAGGATCGGGACGCCGATGCTGTGCAGCAGGCCCAGCACCAGGCTCGCCATGATCAGATAGGACCAGACGACGCTGGTGAGATACTCGCAATAGACCGGCAGCAGGCCCAGCGAGCGGCCGCGCATCAGCGGCCAGAAGAAATCCAGCATCATCTGGCTGCCGCCCATGGCCCAGCGCAGGCGCTGGCGCCACAAGCCCTTCAATGTTTCCGGCATCAGGATCCAGCAGACCGCGTTCGGCTCGTAGCCGATGCGCCAGCCGGCCAGCTGAATCCGCCAGCTGATATCGACATCTTCGGTGAGGGTGCGCGGCGACCACCAGCCGGCATCGGCCAAGGCCTGTTTCCGGAAGGCGCAGATGACGCCGGAGATGGTGAACAGGCGTCCATAGCTCGCCTGCGCGCGCTTGATGAGACCGACGATCGCCGAGAATTCCCCGACCTGCAGCTTGCCGAGGATTGAAGTGCGGTTGCGGATCCGGGGATTGCCAGTGATCGCGCCGAGATCCGAGCGCACGAAAATGCGGGCGATCCAGCGCAAGGCATGGGGATCGAGCAGCGCATCGCCGTCGATCCCGACCAGGATCTCGCTTTTCGCCAGGGCGGCGCCGACGATCATGCCAGTGGCCTTGCCCTGGTTCTTCACCAGATGCACGACCCGGAGGCGCGGGTTGCGGGCGGCGATCGCGTTCAGGACCGCGGCGGTGTTGTCGCGGCTGCCGTCATTGATCGCGATTACCTCGAAATCCGGATAGTCGACCGCCAGCGCCGCGCCGAGTGTCTCCTCGGCATTGTCCTCCTCGTTATAGCAGGGGACCAGGATGGTGATCGGCGGCCAATGCTCGAGCACTGGCGGCTGGTCGACCGGTGGGAGATGACGGTCGCGCACCCAGTGGAAGACCGCGCCGCCCACCATCCAATACCAGGCCATCACAAAGGGATAGCCGAAGCAGAACGCGGGGATGGCCAGCAGAAGCCAAGTAACGCTGTCGTTGTTCATGGCTTCAACGGGTAACTGGCCGCGGAGAAGCTGTGCGAAAGCAGCGCCGGGTCTTCCAGCACGGCATCGCCCGGACAGAGCGCGAAAGCCGTGGCACCTTGCGCCTGCGCCGCCCGCATTGCCGCGGCCGGCGAATCCGCGGGGAGGGTCAGCGCGACGCGGCCGCTCTGCCGCGGCTCGAACCAATGCGCCGCTTGGAGCTGTGCCGGGTCCGCCCCGGCGGGGAGCAGCAGGACATCGGCGAGGGGTGCCGGCCAGCGGGTCCGCGCTGCGGCTTCCTTCCCCGTCAGCATCAAGCGCAGATTCGGTGCAATCGATGCGGCCGCGCGATAGGCCTGCCAGGCCTCGGCGTCGGGATTGGCGGCGTTGCGGCGCGCCGACAGATCCCAGCGGGTAGAGGAAGGCTGGTCCGCCGCGTCGTCACCAAATGCAGTCAGTTCCGGCGAGGCGTCGAGGACCAGCCCATCCGCCGGGACGGCACGAAAGAGATCGGCATAGAGCGCACCGACATCGGCGCTGACAGCGGCGCGCGCGGCGGCGAAGGGCAGCCGCAGATAGACCGCGTCGACATCGGCGCGGGTGCGCATCTGCCAGACGACACGGTTCAGCAGGTCGGCGGCGACGGGCCGGAGCCGGGTCGGGAAGAAGACCGCACCCAGCGGCGCATCGGCGGTCGGCAAGGCGGCCTGCGCGTCCAGCACCAGCGTGTTCACGCCGAGTGCCCGCACGGATTCGATCATCCGGCCCAGCGCCGCATCCTGCGCGTCGGGCCCTTTGGCCGCCGCCAGGCGATCGAGCGTCAGGCAGGCGATCCGCAGGGCATCGGCCTTGGGCGGCTCGAAGGCGATCTCGGTCGCGATGTTGGCGAGCTTGTCGGCGGCGACCGGATAGTCACGGCCGATCCGATCGAGCTGGTCCAGCCGGTCCGGCGCGTGCTGCAAGGTGAAGAGATAGGTGAAGCCCGCGGCCTTGGCCGCTTGCATGGCCGGTCCGGTGTAGCGACCGAAGGGCCAGACCAGGGCCCGCGGCGGCTTGCCCAGTTCCTGGGCGAACTGCCGCCGGCTTGCCTCGAGATCCGAGCGGATCCGCAGGCGATAGGCCGCGTCGGCCTCGTAGGTGCCGGTGTTCGGATCGTAGCGCCAGGTTGCCGCCGCCGGCTGCATGTTGCCTTGCGGGTTGGCCTGGACCGTCTCGTGCAGGGCATAGCTGTGCGAAGCGATCTCGACCAGGCCCGAGGCGGTCATCTCGCGCATCTCGTCCCAGCTCAGGAAGCGCGTGCGCGGCAGCCATTTGTTGCCGTAGCGGACCATGCTGCCGGGCGCCCCGGCGACCCAGTCGCCGACCACGGCGACCACCGCCGGGTAGCGATAGGCCAGCAGCAGCGGATAGGCCTGCGCGTAGACGCTTTCATATCCGTCATCGAAAGTGATGAGGATAGATTTCGGCGGCAGCGCCTTGGCGCCGGTTCGTGCCGCCTCGAGATCGTCCAGGGAGATGGCGGTCCAGCCATTGCCCTTCAGCCAATCGAAGAAGCGGATGAGCTCGATCGTCGTGATGGCGTCGCTCTCCAGTTCCTCCTGGCGCTCGACCACCTGATGGAAGACGACCGTGACGAAGTCGGGCGGTCGGTCTTGCGCGGTTGCCGGCGATGCAGCCAAGAGCAAAAGGAGCAGGGCAAGGAGGATCCGCATGGCTCAGAACCTCTGGCTCAGGCCGAAGGTGAAGGCGAGGCTCCGCTCGGGTTCGCCATCGAAGACATGGCGCCCCAGGACCACGCCGTAGCGGAGCTCGGTCCAGGGATCGAACCGCCAGCGATGCTCGTAGCCCAAGGTGCCGATCCAGTCGGTGCCGAAGCCCTTCTGGGCATAGGCGCCGGCGTCGAGGCTGAAGGCCTGGACCAGGCTGTCGTCGTAGTTTCGCCAGAGCACGTGTTCCGCCAGCAGCCCGGCGGTCGCCGTGAGGTCGCGCTCCGGGCTGTAATAGGCGACGTCCTGGTTGCTGTTGGCGGAGGAGAAGAGCTCGATGCGGCCCGTCAGGTCGAAATGCGGGATGTCGACCAGCCGCTGGGTGAAATCCAACCCGGCATTGTTTTGCTCGTTGCCGTCGGTGAAATCGAGATAGGAGGCGGAGAGCGAGATCTCGCGGGATTCATGCCAGCGATAGGTGGCATGGCCGCCGATCTCATTGGCCGTGGTGCCTTCGAACAGGGCACGCAGTGGCGTATTGATCGAGAAGATCTCGCCGCCGATCCCGAGATTGATCCGGTCGTTCGGCCACCAGTCGAGCGTGAAGCCGCCGCCCGGCTTTTCCAGCTCGCCCGTCGAATAGGTTCCGTAGGCTGTCGCCGTGACACCGTCCCAGCGCAGCTCCACGCCGGCCCCGGCATGATGCCGCTCGACGAAGCCTTCCTCGGGATGCGCAAAAGAATAGTCATCGAAGGTGAAGGCGCGCCAATGATCATCGATCGGCGGCGACCAGAGCCGCGTATTGACGCTGAGCTCGTTGCCGGCCGCATTGGTGCCGCCGCCTTTCGACCAGGACGGGCGGATGTCGATCTCGAACAGTACCCCCTGGTCGGCTTCCAGCTGCCGGGCCAGCGCCTGGACCTGGCTGTCTTCGGGATAGAGCGCCTGCAGCTTACGGATCCGTGCTTCGGCCTGGGCATATCTGTGGCGGTCGAGGTCGAGGCCGACCAGGGTCTTCTCGATCCCGGGATCGCTCGGGTCGAGGCTCTGGGCGATGCGCGCCTCGGCTTCCGCATCGCGCGGCCAGCCCCGCGCCGACATGACCTGGGCGTTGCCGGTCCGGTATCCGGCATTGGCCGGCGCGGCTTCGGCCAAGGGCGCCACCCGCTCTTGCGCTGCGCCGAGCTGGTCGCCGTAGAGCCGCGCGAGACCGGACGCCAGGACGGCGTCGGCATAGTCGGGGTTCGGGTGCCGCGAGGGATCGTCCTTGTAGCCGCGCCAGGGCGGCTGCGTGGCGAGCAGCTCATCGATCGTGCGATAGGCGGCGTCGAAGTCTTCCGCTTCGACCTGCGCGTAGAACAGGCCATAGCGCGCGTCGAGGTTCGATGGATCGGCGGCGAGCGCGATCTGGTAGGACGGTATCGCCTGCTTCGGGCGGCGCAGCGTGAGCAGGGCATCCGCCAGGGCCTGCTCGGCATAGGGCGGCAGCGCCTGTCCTTCGGCACGCAAGGCCGTCGCCTCCTGCACCACCGCGGCCATCCGCCGGCGATCCCGCCAAGCGACCATGCGATCGAGGCGCAGACGGCTGCGCAAAGCGGGATCGTCCTGGGCGGCCGCGATCACGCGGTCCAGCTCGGCAAGCGCCGCATCGGTCGCTTGGTAGCGCTGCGCCGGATCTTCCGGGTGGATGGCGCCGCCCCAGCGCACCATTGCGGCGGCCTGGTCGGCCTGGAGCGAGAGCGGCGGATCGGCCAAGGCAGCCGCGCCATGCGGCCCGCCGATCTCCCGCAAGGTCTCGGCCCCGGCCTGGCGCGCCTCGGCATTGTCGGGGGCGAGGCGCAGCGCGTCCATGTAGGCCTTCAGCGCCGGCAGGGGTCGGCCGCCGCGGCGCAGCGCATAGGCTTCCGCCATCTTGCGTTCGATCGGCGTGGCCGCCGTTGCGCCGGCCAGCACCGCCAGCGCCTCGTCGCTGCGCCGTTGATCCGCGAGGATCAGTGCCAGCAGCACCGGCCAGGTGTCGGACGTCGGAAACCGCGCCATGCCGCTGCGGGCAAGGCGTTCCGCAGTCTCGAACTGCTTCCGGTCGCGGGCGGCGCGGGTCTCATCCAGCAGCGCGGCCTCCGAGGCTTGGGCCGTCGGCGCCGGCGCGGGCGGGATGGGCGTTTCGGCAAGCGCCGGCACGGCCAGGATCACGACCAGACAGGCGGCCATCGCCGTCCGGGTCGCGCCGAAGCCGTTAAGTTGCTCGCCCCTCGGTCCGATCGGTCACCCGCTTGCTGGCCGGAGATTGCGTCCCGGGTTTCGCGATTTTGCGGGCTGGGCGGCTGCGCTCCCATCTGGACCTTGGCCCAAGCAGGCTAAAGCCCGGCGTCGGCTGCATTTTTGCCTCAATCCAGGGCCATAGACAGGCCCTTGGGGCTCGCCTAAATTCGCCGCCGGCCCCGTCGTTTCGAAGCGATTCCTCAAGGATTCCCAACCACATGCGTTCGTCCCGTTTCTTCCTGCCCACGCTCCGGGAAAATCCCACCGAGGCGCAGATCGTCTCCCACCGGCTGATGCTGCGGGCCGGCCTGGTGCGCCAGACCGCGGCCGGCATCTACGCCTGGCTGCCGCTGGGCTTCAAAGTGCTGAAGAAGATCGAGCAGATCGTGCGCGAGGAGCAGGACGCGACCGGCTGCCAGGAAGTGCTGATGCCGACCATCCAGTCGGCCGACCTCTGGAAGGAATCCGGGCGCTACGAGGCCTACGGCAAGGAGATGCTGCGCATCACCGATCGCCATGAGCGCGAGATGCTCTACGGCCCGACCAACGAGGAGGTCATCACCGACATCTTCAGGAACGGCGCCAAGAGCTACCGCGACGTGCCGGCCTTGCTCTATCACATCCAGTGGAAATTCCGCGACGAGGTCCGCCCGCGCTTCGGCGTGATGCGCGGCCGCGAGTTCCTGATGAAGGACGCCTATTCCTTCGACCTCGACTATGCCGGGGCGAAGCGCGCCTATAACAAGATGTTCGTCGCCTATCTCCGCACCTTCGCCCGCATGGGGCTGAAGGCGATCCCGATGGCGGCCGATACCGGGCCGATCGGCGGCGACCTCTCCCACGAGTTCATCATCCTGGCCGAGACCGGCGAGAGCGCGGTGTTCTGCGACAAGAGCTTCATCGAGCGTGACGTGCTCTCGATGGGCATCGACTACGAGAGCGATCTCGAGCCGATCGTCAAGGCCTGGACCACCGACTACGCCGCGACCGACGAGAAGCACGATCCGGCGAAGTTCGACAAGGTGCCCGCCGACCGGCAGGTCCAGGCGCGCGGCATCGAGGTCGGCCATATCTTCTATTTCGGCACCAAGTATTCCGAACCCTTGAAGGCCCAGGTGCAAGGCCAGGACGGCCAGAACGTCACGCTCCACATGGGCTCCTACGGCATCGGCGTCTCGCGCCTGGTGGGCGCGGTGATCGAGGCCAGCCATGACCCGAAGGGCATCATCTGGCCGGAGAGCATCGCGCCGTTCAAAGTCGGCCTGATCAACCTGAAGGTCGCCGACGCCGCCTGCGGCAAGCTCTGCGACGACCTCTACGCCAAGCTGCAGCAAGCCGGGGTCGAGGTGCTGTATGACGACCGCGACATCCGCGCCGGCGAGAAATTCGCCGAGATGGACCTGATCGGCTTGCCCTGGCAGGCGGTGATCGGGCCGCGGGGTGCGGCGGCCGGCAAGGTCGAGTTCGCCAACCGCAAGACCGGCGAGAAGCAGGAGATCTCCGCGGAAGAAGCCCTCAACCGGCTCACCGCAAAATGATCTTCAACGCCTTCGAGCGCATGGTGGCGATGCGCTATCTGCGCGCGCGCCGCCAGGAAGGGTTCGTCTCGGTGATCGCCGTGTTCTCGCTGCTCGGCATCACGATCGGCGTCGGCGTGCTGATCGTCGTCATGTCGGTGATGAACGGCTTCCATGTCGAGCTATTGAACAAGATCCTCGGCTTCAACGCGCATCTGACCCTTTCCAGCAGCACCGCCCCCGGGGTGGTCACCGATTTCGACGCCATCACCGAGAAGCTGCGCAAGGTGCCGGGCGTCGCCTCCGTCACGCCCACCGTGCAGGGCCAGGTCTTTGCCACCGGCACCCGCAGCGGCGGCGCCGGCGCGCTGATCAAGGCGGTCCGGCAGGATGATCTTCAGTCCCGCAAGCTGATCGCCGCCAATATCGTCGCCGGCTCGCTGGACGATTTCGTGCCCGACGACGACGTCGCGGTGATGGGCGCCAAGCTGGCCCAGTCGATCGGCGCCGGCATCGGCAGCGAGATCACCGCGATCACGCCGATCGTCCAGACCACCATGGCCGGGCCGATCCCGCGCATGAAGAACCTGCGGGTGGTCGCGCTGTTCGACGTCGGCATGTACCAGTATGACAACAGCATCATCTTCATGCCGCTGGAGACCGGCCAGATCCTGTTCCAGAAGAAGGACGGCGTGACCGATGTCGAGATCATGGCCAACAACATCCAGGACGTGCCGGCGCTGAAGCCGCAGATCTGCGCGGCGCTGGACACCAAGCTCGATTTCAACGCCGGCCGCGCCGCCTATTGCATGGGCGACAAGCAGGCCTATGTGATCGGCGACTGGGAACAGGCCAATGCCGACTTCTTCACCGCGGTCGAGGTCGAGCGCAACGTGATGTTCCTGATCCTGACCCTGATCATCATCGTCGCCGCCTTCAACATCATCTCCGGCCAGATCATGATGGTGAAGGACAAGGGCCGGAACATCGCCATCATGCGCACGATGGGGGCGAGCCGCGGCACGATCCTCAGGATCTTCCTGCTGTCCGGCGCCAGCATCGGCATCATCGGCACCGCCCTGGGCTGCCTGCTCGGCACCGCCTTCGCCTACAACATCGAGACCATCCGGCGCTTCCTGGAAGGGATCACCGGGACCTCGCTGTTCAACGAGACGATCTACTTCCTCTCCAAGCTGCCGGCGATCGTCGATCCGATGGAGGTCCTGCTGATCTCCGCCATGTCGCTGGTGCTGACCTTGCTGGCCTCGCTCTATCCCGCCTGGCGCGCCGCCAGGCTCGATCCGGTGGAGGCGCTCCGCTATGAGTGACCCCGTAAACCCTGGGCCTGTTCTCGAGCTGAAGGGCATCCAGCAGAGCTTCAAGGAAGTGGGCGGGGGACGCCTCGACGTCATCAAGTCGGCCGAGCTAGCCCTCTATCCCGGCGAGATGGTGGCCCTGATTGGCCCCAGCGGCGCCGGCAAGTCCACGCTGCTGCACATCACCGGCATGCTGGAGAAGCCGCTGGCGGGCGAGGTGATCGTCTCCGGCCAGTCCAGCCGCGACATGTCCGACGACCGCCGCACCGCGCTCCGCCGCAACACCATGGGCTTCGTCTACCAGTATCACCACCTGCTGCCGGAATTCTCCGCCCTGGAAAACGTGGTCGTGCCGCAGATGATCGCCGGCAAGTCGCGGAAGGCCGCCCGGCCGCGTGCGGTCGAGCTCTTGACCCGGGTCGGCCTCGGCGCCCGGCTGGAGCATCGCCCCGGCAAGCTCTCCGGCGGCGAGCAGCAGCGCGTCGCCATCGCCCGCGCCCTCGCCAACGCCCCGAAAGTCCTGCTGGCCGACGAGCCGACCGGCAATCTCGATCTCCACACCGCGGACGACGTCTTCGCCATGCTGACCGAGCTGGTGAAGGGATTCGGTGTGGCCTGCCTGATCGCCACCCACAACCTCGAAATCGCCCGGCGCATGGACCGCGTGGTGACGATCCGCGAGGGCGTGCTGGAGGCAGTCTCGGTCGGCTGATCCACAGCAAACGCCGCCCGTCATAAATCCATCACGGACCTGTCCGCGCCCTGACGCAGGCGCCGCTCCATAAGCCTCTCCTCAGCCAAACGGGAGGCCTGCCAGATGAATGCCGATTCGCGCATCTATGCCGAACTTGTCGATACACGTCTCAGCCGCCGCGCCGCTCTGCTCGGCCTGGCCAGCGTCGCGGCCCTGGCGGGCATCGGCGGCCTCGGTCGCCAGGCCGCGGCCGGGCAGGTGGCCTCGTCGCTCACCTTCGATGAGCTGACCAAGGTCTATGACGACAACCACCATGTACCCGCCGGCTACACCGCCTCGCCGCTGGTGCGCTGGGGCGATCCGATCCTCGCCGGCGCCAAACCCTTCGATCCGAAAGCGCTCTCCGCGGAATCCCAGGCCGGCCAGTTCGGCTATAACTGCGACTTCATCGGCTATATGCCGCTGCCGGTGGGCTCGAAGACCAGCGACCACGGCCTGCTCTGCGTCAACAACGAATACGCCAATCCGCATGTCATGTTCCCCGGCATGACCGAGGACGACGCGGCGAAGAAGGTCAGCAAGGACCAGGCCGACGTGATGCGCGCGGCCTGGGGCCATTCGATCGTCGAGGTCAAGAAGACCGACGGCAAGTGGGCGATCGTCGCCGACAGCAAATACAACCGCCGCATCAGCGGCATGACCGCGTTCGCGATCAGCGGCCCGGCCGCCGGCCACAAGCTGCTGCAGACCAGCGCCGACCCCACTGGCACGAATGCGATTGGCACCGGTTACAACTGCTCGGGCGGCATGACGCCCTGGGGCACGATCCTGTCCTGCGAGGAGGGCCTCTCCGACACTTTCGGCGGCGACGCCGCCAAGGCGGCGAACCCGGAGCTGCTCGAACGCTACTCCTACGACGGCTCGGATTTCTACGGTCTCGCCCGTTTCGAGGATCGGATGGTGCTGGACCAGGAGCCGAACGAGCCCAACCGCTTCGACTGGGTCTGGGAGCTCGATCCCTACGACCCGGCCGCCAAGCCGGTGAAGCGCACCGCCCTCGGCCGCTTCTCGCATGAAGCCGCGAACTCGATCGTCAACAAGGACGGAAGGGTCGTGGTCTATCTCGGCGACGACGACTATTTTGAATATCTCTACCGCTTCGTCACCGCCGGCAAGTTCAACCCCACCGACCGCGCCGCCAACATGAACCTGCTGGACGAAGGCGAACTCTCGGTCGCCAAGGTCAACGCCGACGGAACCTTGCAGTGGATACCGCTGCTGCATGGCCAGAACGGTCTCACCCCGGAGAAGGGCTTCGCCGACCAGGGCGAGGTGCTGATCAAGGCGCGGCTGGCCGGCGATGCGGTCGGCGCGACCAAGATGGACCGCCCGGAAGACTTCGAGCCCGATCCGGTGAGCGGCAAGGTCTATGCCGTCATGACCAAGAACAAGAAGCGCAAGGCCGACCAGGTCGACGCCGCCAACCCGCGTGCTGAAAACCAGTGGGGCCATATCCTGGAGCTGCTGCCGCCCGATGGCGACCATGCCGCCGCCGGCTTCACCTGGGACGTGTTCCTGCTGGCCGGGAATCCGGCCAAGGCGGAGCAGGGGGCGAAGCTCAACCCGGGCACCAGCGCCAACGGCTGGTTCGTCTGCCCGGACAACATCGCCTTCGACCCCAAGGGCCGGATCTGGATCGGCAGCGACGGCGCCAACGATTTCGACATCGCCGACGGCCTCTATGCCGCCGACGTCGATGGCGAGGGAAGGGCGCTGACCAAGATGTTCCTGGCCTGTCCGACCGGCGCGGAATTGACCGGTCCCTGCTTCACGCCGGACGGCAAGACGCTGTTCGTCTCGATCCAGCACCCGGGCGAAGATTCGGAGACCCTGGAGAAGCTGACCTCGCATTGGCCCGACGGCGGCGACAGCATGCCCCGACCGACCGTCCTCGCCATCACCAAGGACGACGGCGGCGAGATCGGGTCCTGACATCATTCCGTCATGAAGCTGAAGTAAACGCGTTACATCACGCTTCTAGTCTCCGGGACGCGCGCCTCCTGATTCCCCCTCGAGTGCCGCGCGTCCCGCCCAGAACCTGCCGCCTGCCAGACATAGGGAGTGCCCCCGTCATGAACCAGCCGATCCAAGCCACCCGCCGCCAGGCCTTGAAGGCCCTGGCCTACGCGCCGCTGCTGCCGCTCGCCGGCTCCGCCGCTTCCGCGCTGTTCTCGACCACCGCCTCGGCCGCCATGCCGGCCATCGCCTCGGCCAGGTTCATCCCGATGCCGGCGCCGGGCCTCGACAACCCGGCCGCCATGTCGACGGTCACCGTCGGTTCCTCGATGCAGGTGAAATACGCCGACGGCACCGAGCAGCTGTTCAAGCTGCAGTATCAGCCGTTCTTCGTCACCGGCGCCGAGGTGCCTGACGGGAAGGGCGGCACGGTGATCGCCGGCGGCTATTACGACATCAACGGCAAGCCGATCCTGGACCCGAGTTCCACGGAAGCCACCAAGCCGCAATTCTTCTCCGACGCCCCCGACGGCATGAGCCTGATCAAGCTGGACTCCCCGAAGGTCGACGGCGTGAAGGGCAACCCGCTCTTCGCCGTGGTGCAGTTCGAATACTGCTCCACCGACGCGGCCGGCGGCGACATGTACGGCAAGCTGCCCTCGCAATACGCGGTCTTGACCCTCGACCAGGACCCGAAGACCGGCAAGCTCGACCTGGTCAAGTACAGCCATGTCGATACCGCGCCGGTCAACGGCGTCTGGATCACCTGCGGCGCCAGCCTCTCGCCCTGGAACACTCATCTCTCCAGCGAGGAATACGAGCCGGACGCGACCAAGAGCGAGGACGAGGAATTCGCCGGTTTCAGCCAGAATCTCTACGGCGACCCCAAGCAGGCCAATCCCTATCACTACGGCCACCTGCCGGAAGTCACCGTCAATGCCGACGGCACCGGCACGGTCGTGAAGCACTACAACCTCGGCCGCATCTCGCATGAGCTGATCCAGATGATGCCGGACGAGCGCACCGCGCTGATGGGCGACGACGCGACCAACGGCGGCCTGTTCCTCTTCGTCGCCGACAAGCCGCGCGATCTCTCCGCCGGCACGCTCTATGTCGCGAAGTGGGGCCAGAAGACCAAGGAGAACGGCGGCTCGGCCGATCTCGCTTGGATCAACCTCGGCCACGCGACCAGCGACGAGATCGAGGCGCTGGCCGACAAGCTCACCGCCAAGGACATCCTCGAGGTGAAGAAAGAGGACCCGAACGACGCCGCCTTCACCAAGATCATGTTCAACGGCAAGCCGAGCTGGGTGAAGATCCTGCCCGGCCAGGAGAAGGCCGCCGCCTTCCTCGAGACCCATCGCTACGCCGCAATCAAGGGCGGCAGCCTGGGCTTCACCAAGATGGAAGGCACCACGGTCAACGTGAAGGACAAGGTCGCCTATTCGGCGATGAGCGCCGTCCGCAAGGCGATGACCGAGGGCACCGGCGGCGTCGCGGTCGACAAGATCGAGGCCGGCGTGGTCTATGCGCACAACCTGAGCGGCGGCCAGAAGGACGATACCGGCGCCGCGATCGACAGCGAATGGGTGCCGGTGCACATGGCCGGCCTGATCGCCGGTGAGGACCTGAAGGAGCCGGATGCGCTCGGCAACCTCGCCCATGCCGACAAGATCGGCAACCCGGACAACCTCAAGTTCTCGGAGAAGCTCCGCACCCTCTTCATCGGCGAGGACAGCGGCATGCACGTGAACAACTTCCTCTGGGCCTATAACGTGGACACCAAGGAGCTCTCGCGCATCCTCTCGACCCCGTCGGGCGCGGAATCGACCGGCCTGCACGCGGTCGATGAGGTGAACGGCTTCACCTACATCATGTCCAACTTCCAGCATGCCGGCGATTGGGAGCTGAAGAAGGACGACGCCGGCAACGTGACCAGCGGCCTCCACATCAAGGTCTATAAGGAGCTGGAGCCGCTGATCGCCAAGAACTACGGCGATGCCCGCGGCAAGCTGGGCGGCGCGGTCGGCTATCTGACCGGCCTGCCCGCGACCGCTTAGGTCCGACCGCTCCCCCTGCCCACCGAAGCTTCAGCGTAGGTGGGTCTTATCCCCTAGACTGAAGGGCCCGGTCTTCCGACCGGGCCCGCTTTGTTTGCGGGAAACATTCCCGGCCCGTTGCGGGAAACCGGCTCTAACCCGGCAACCCCAGGCTGTGACCTAGTTCGCCCCACGTCCATTGCCGTCATCGAAAATGTCGAGGGGGTCACCATGTGCACATTGCCTCACCATACGGGGCCTCACCATGCCGGCTGTTCCCACGACCCTGCCGAAGGCAGCAACCGGCGTGAGATGATGAAGCGGCTCGCGGCACTGGGCCTCACGGCGCCGCTCGCCGCGCTCATCCTCGATCGCCCGGCCATGGGCATGAGCTTCCTCGACCGTGCAGAGTTCCTCGACGGCCTGCAGGCGCTGGTCGACCGGGCGAAATCTCCGGAGCTCCGCGAGGTCCGGGTCTTCGAGCTGACCGGCAGCGAGCTGCCCTGGAAGGATCTCGGGCTCACCCTCGAGAAGGGGCAGGAGGCGACTTTCCTGCTCGGCGGCCGGGTCTGGCTGGCGCGCGCGCAGGACCTCTGGGTCGAGCCCGGCGTCGCCTTTCACGTGCGCACCCGCGGCAGTCGCCCGATGTTCAACCCGATGGCCAATACCGGCACGATGACCGCGGTCGAAAGCGGTCCGCTGGAGATGGCACGCTCGCTGGTCGAGTTCCAGGACGACAAGGGCGAGCTGGCGGTGCCGAAGGAGGCCTATGCCAAGGCCGACGCGCAGATCTACGGCATGGCGCTGGTCTGGCGCGGCAAGGCTGAGGCCGGGCTGGAAAGCCTGCTCGGCCATGGCGACGTCGACGGCGTGGTCGCCGCGGAACTGGCGCGCCTGCGTTCGCCGCGCAAGCTGCCGTCGAACTGGCACAACTTCTTCATGCTGGGCGGTGGCCCGGTCATCTTCAACGACGTCGGCAACGGCACGATCGCCGTCGAGCCGCTGAAGAACGCCGGCATTCTGCAGCGTCAGGTCGATATCGCGCTGCAGCCGGGGACCAAGCTCAGCTGGGACTGGATCGTCGAGGAGCTGCCGTCGCGGCTGCCGGAAAACCAGCTGACCTCGCACGACTATCTCTCGATCGCCGCCGAGTTCGACGACGGCCAGGACCTGACCTATTTCTGGAGCTGCAGCCTGCCGGTCGGCGAGGCCTTCCGCTGCCCGATCCCGCGCTGGACGCCGCTGGAATCGCATATGGCGGTCCGCAGCGGCCAGGCCGATCTCGGCAAATGGGTCAGCGACGAACGCGACATCTACGAGGACTACAAGCAGCATATCGGCGGCGCGGCCAAGACCGTGACGCGGATCTGGCTGCTCGGCGTCTCGCTGTTCCAGCGCCACCCCGGCTCGGCCCGCTTCGGCGAAATGCAGATCTCCCAGCCGGGGGCGACGACGTTGAAGCTCTGAGTGCGATATGGGATCAGGTTCGATCAGATAACTCCGCCGTCATCCCGGGACTTGGTCCCGGGATCCACGCCTTTCTTTCTTCGAGCCCCAAGGCGTGGATCCCGCGGCCTAGCCGCGGGATGACGGCGGAGTATGCAGCGCCGATGAGTCCGCTGATTCGACCATATCGCTTCCCGCTCTAATGCCTTGAAGGGCCGGAACTTGCAGGACGAGAATCCGTCGGAGCGCGCGGCGCGGTCCGCCTCGCCATGGACCCGCGCTGGGAAGGATGCTAGCAAGAATGCCGTGGACAGGAACCGCAGGCATCTGCTCCAGGCCTCCCTGGGAATGGCCGCGCTCGGCGTGCTGCTGCCGCTGAAGCCGGCCGCAGCGGCGCCGCAAGCGCTGCGCCTCATCAAGCATCCGGGCTGCGCCTGCTGCGAAGGCCACGCGGCCTATCTCCGCCAGAACGGCTACGCCGTCACCGTCGAAACCTCGGCCGACCTCGATGCCTTCCGCCAATCGCTCGGGATTCCGCGGCAGTTCTTCGGCTGCCACACGATCCTGGGCGGCGACTATGTGATCGAGGGCCATGTGCCGGCGGCGGCGCTGGCGAAGCTCTTCGCCGAGCGCCCGGCCGTCAAAGGCATCGCCGTCCCCGGCATGCCCCTCGGCTCCCCCGGCATGAGCGGCCAGAAGACCGCGCCGCTGGTGGTCTACGCGATCGCCGAGGGCGAGCCGGTCGTGTTTCTGACCGAATAGGCCGGCCGCTGCGCCGGGCTTGCATGTGCCCTTCTCCCCTCGTGGGAGAAGGATACGGAGGCTTGGCGAGGCATAGCCGAGCCTAGCCGCAGTTGGATGAGGGGGGCGCACCGCAGGTGCGCGCGCGCCTGCGGCGCGCAACCCCTCACCCAGCTACGGCTAAGCTGAGATCGAGTCGGGCACCTACTCGCCGCCACCGCGTCTCATCCTCGGCTTCGCCGCGACGATCCCCCCGTCCGGTCCCGGCGCCGCCTCGACGGATTGGGATCCGAAGTATCGGCTTATCTGATGGCCATAGGCGAACCACATCGCCTGGAGGCCATCATCTCCCACCAGCTGATCCACCGTCATCACCGGTCCGCCGGACTTCAGGCGCACCAGGTCTCCGGGTTTGAAGGCATCCGCCATCGCTCGCTCCTTTCCTGCATCTTTCCATGAAACCGCGCGCAGACCCCCGCGGCCTCGGCCTGCGCCGGCAAGGGTTCATGCACCGCAGCTTTGGTGCACGGCACGCTCCAGCACGCGCGATGTCTCCCGGATCAAGTACTGGATTTCAGACGGCGTCAGACGGCAGTGCTCCGGAAGCATTGCCAGCACATCGGTGAGGGCGTCGCCAAGGAGCTGATCCCCGGGGGCAGGGGCAGCCCCTTGCTTCCAGTAGACGACCTGGACCGATCTCCGCCGCAGCGGCGTGCGCCGGACATGGCCGCGCTCTTCCAGGCCCGCCAGCAGGCGATGCACGCCGCTCTTGGATTTGAGGCCGAGCGCGGCGGCCATTTCCTGAAGCGACGGTGCCGGCAAGTCCTGCGCCTCTCGTTCGTACAAAAACTGCAGCAGGCGATGCTGCTGCGGCGTCATGCCGGCCCGCGCCGGCGTGGCCCGCGCAGCCGGCGCGGCTTCCTGCGGTTGGAATGCGTCTGCCGTTTCGCGCAAATCCATCATGTCAGTCTCCTTGGTTGATTGTGGGAACGCGTGCGTTGCCCCCGCGTCTGGCGCGCCGCGACGTCGTCCTGGCCGACCGCGACGAACACGCCGCCGCGGCGTTTCAGGGTGATCCGCTCGCCGGTGCGGGTGTAGTTCGCCTTGATCGTGGTGAGGATCCGGATCTCGCTGCCCTGCGCCGCTGTCTCGGGCCGGGTCAGGTAGAGGCGCGAGCGCACCGCGTTGTTCCAGGCGGTCGAGCCCGAGGTCCCGATGCCGCGGTCGAGGCCGGCGAGGCTCGGATGCGCCAGCACCACGACCGCGCCGTTGATCGCGGTCGCGATGTTGGCCATCGCCTGCACGAAGGCCCGCGCCTCGGGCCGGAAATTCTCGTTGCCGGTGAAGACATCGTGCAGGGAGTCGAGCAGCACCAGCCGCGCCCCGCTGGCCACCGCGAGGGCGCGCAGCTCCTGGCAGAGCTCGGTGGTGCGATAGCCGGTGTGACGCTCGCCTTGCCAGGTGCTGTAGGTCAGCGTGTTGTTCTGGCCGACCCGGCAGATGAACTGGGCGGCGCCGAGCCGCGGGTCGTCGCGCGCGACCTTGAGCGCGTCGCAGATCGGCAGCGCGCGGCGGCGGATCTCATCGACCTTGTCCTCGCAGAACATGGAGACCGAGCCCAGCTGCCGGACCGGCTTGCCGCACCAGCTCGCCCCCAGCGCCGCCGCCATCACCAGCTGCTGGGCGAGCAGGGTCTTGCCGAGCCCGCCGTCGCCGGAGAGCAGGGTGACGGTGCCCATCGGGATCAGCCCCTCGACCAGCCATTCGCGCTGCGGAGGGTCGCCGGCCGACCAGTCCGCGAAGCTCTGCGGCTCCAGCCGCGGATAGGGCCGCGCCGCGTCGGCATGCGGCAACACCCCGGAGACCAGCTCCGGCAAGGCGGTGGGATTCATGTGGTTTGCCTCTCGCTGCTCCTGAGGTCGTCAAGACCGTACACAATGGTGTGAGTAAAGTCAAGCCCGGGGCTAAGCTGTTGATCCTGCGCCAAATCCGGTTCGGCCTGGACGCAAGATTGTTGCGCGGTGGCGGGAAGCGGGTTTCCGGTGCACAATGCCCAAAAATGCGGCAGCCAGGCTTCAGGGAGAGCCGGCTAACCAATTGATCCTGCGATAGATTTGTTTCGGCACAGGGCATGCAAAGTTGCCCGAAGGACGGACGCGGAGGGGAAGCGCGGGTGGCCTTTGACGAGATGACGGAAGGCGGGGGCAAGGTCCGCACCCCCTACGAGAAGATCGCGGCCTGGCTGGATGCCGTGCCGCGCGAGCAGCTCCAACAGCGCCGGCTCGAGGCCGAGCTCTTCTTCCGGCGCGGCGGCATCACCTTCGCGGTCTACGGCGACGCCCAGGGCGAAGAGCGCATCATCCCTTATGACATCGTGCCCCGCGTGCTCTCGCGCGCCGAATGGGAGCGCCTCGCGCGCGGGTTGGAGCAGCGGGTGAAAACCCTCAACCTCTATCTCGCCGACGTCTATGGCGCGCAGACCGCGATCAAGGCCGGCATCGTGCCGCCCGACCTGGTCTGGCAGAATCCGGCCTATCGCCCCGAGATGGCCGGGATCGAGGTGCCGCACGGCGTCTATGTGCATATCGGCGGCATCGACGTGGTGCGGGTCGATGCCGAGGACTTCTATGTGCTGGAGGACAATGCCCGCACGCCCTCCGGCGTCTCCTACATGCTGGAGGGGCGGGAGATTTCGATCCGCCTGATGCCGGAGCTGTTCGGCCAGCACCGCGTGGCGCCGATCGAGAACTATGCCAATGAGCTGCTGTCGTCCTTGCGCTCGGTGGCGCCGCGCAATTCCGCGTCCGATCCGACCGTCGCGCTGCTGACTCCCGGCCAATTCAACTCGGCCTATTACGAGCATTCCTTCCTCGCCGACAAGATGGGTGTCGAGCTGGTGGAGGGGCGGGACCTTCAGGTCAAGGACGAGGTCGTCTATATGCGGACGACCGAGGGACAGAAGCGGGTCGACGTCATCTACCGGCGCATCGACGACGAGTTCATCGATCCGCTGACCTTCCGTCCCGACAGCGCGCTGGGCGTGCCCGGCCTGTTCGCCGCTTATGCCGCGGGCAACGTGACCTTGGCCAACGCCATTGGCACAGGGGCGGCCGACGACAAGGTGATCTACTCTTACATTCCCGAGCTCATCCGCTTTTTCCTCGGCGAGGAGCCGATCCTGAAGAACGTGCCGACCTGGCGCTGCCGCGAGGCCGAGCATCTGCAATATGTGCTCGACCATCTGGGCGAGCTGGTGGTGAAGGAAACCCACGGCTCCGGCGGCTACGGCATGCTGGTCGGCCCGCATGCAAGTTCTGCCGAGATCGAGGCCTTCCGCGCGCGGTTGAAGGCAAACCCCGAGGGCTATATCGCCCAGCCGACGCTCGCGCTCTCGACCTGCCCGACCTTCGTCGAGAGCGGCGTCGCGCCGCGCCATGTCGACCTGCGCCCCTTCGTGCTGAGCCGCGCCGACGGCGTGCGGATCGTGCCGGGCGGGCTGACGCGGGTCGCCATGCGCGACGGCTCGCTGGTGGTCAATTCCAGCCAGGGCGGCGGGTTGAAGGATACCTGGGTGATCGAGTGCTGAGCCGGACCGCCGACAGTCTGTTCTGGCTCTCCCGTTACGTCGAGCGCGCCGATTATCTCGCCCGCACCATCGAGGCGGCGGCGCGTTTGTCGTCGCTGCCGACCGCCTATGCCGGCGAGAACAACGAGTGGGAGAGCGCGGTCGCGACCGCCGGCTGCGGCACGATCTTCCACGAGCACCATGAGATCGCGACCGCTGAGACGGTGGCGCAGTTCCTGATCAATTCGCCGCACAACCCGGCCTCGATCGTCAAATGCTTCGAGATCGCCCGCACCAATGCCCGCGCGGTCCGCACCGCGCTGACCAGCGAGATGTGGGACGCGATCAACGGCGCCTGGCTGGAGCTCCAAAGCCTGAAGCCCGCCGCGCTGACGCCGAGCGCCTTGCCGAAATTCCTCGCCTGGGTGAAGCAGATCTCGCTGCTGGTGGACGGCTCCGGCTATCGCACCATGCTCAGGAACGACGCCTATTGGTTTTCCCGGCTCGGTATCTTCATCGAGCGGGCTGACAACACCGCGCGCATCCTCGACGTCAAGTATCACATCCTGCTCCCCGACGACACGACGGTCGGCGGCGGCATCGACTATTCGCAATGGGCGGCGATCCTGCGCGCCGTCTCGGCGCTCACCTCCTATCACTGGGTCTATCGCGAGAGTCTCAAACCCTGGCTGATCGCCGACCTGCTCATTTTGAACCAACAGATGCCGCGCTCGCTCGCCGCCTGCTATTCGAACATCGTCGCCAACCTCGACGAGATCGCCGGCGCCTATAACCGCGCCGGTCCCGCGCAGCGCACCGCGCGCGCCATCAACCGCCAGCTCGGCGCCACCAGGATCGAGCAGGTGTTCCAGAGCGGCCTGCACGAGTTCATCACCAACTTCATCGGGGACAACAACAAGGTCGGCTCGGCCATCAGCACGCAGTACCTGGTATGAGAATCCGCATCCATCACGAGACCGCCTACACCTATGACCGCCCCGCGCAGTCGGTGATCCAGATCCTGCGGCTGACGCCACGCGACCATGAAGGCCAGTATGTGCGGCGCTGGCGGATCGATCTCGACCATGGCGGCGTCTTGCGGCAGCGCGAGGATGCCTTCGGCAACATCATCCACGTGCTCTCGGCCTCGGGCGAGTTCACCAGCTTCAGTCTCTCTGTCGATGGCGAGGTCGAGACCCAGGACACCGCCGGCATCGTGCGCGGCGCCACCGAGCATTTCCCGCCGGCGCTGTATCTGCGCGAGACCGCGCTCACCAAGCCGGACGCGGCGATCATCGACTTCGCGCGCTCGGCGGCGGGCAGGGCGAAGAACGGGCCGCTCGACCGGCTACACAAGCTGCTGGTCGATCTCCACGACCACATGGCCTTCGAGATCGGCTCGACCGATGCCGCCACCAGCGCGATCGACGCCTTCGCGCGCGGGCGGGGGGTCTGCCAGGACCTGGCCCATGTCTTCATCGCCGCGGCGCGCGTCCTCGGCATTCCCTGCCGCTATGTCGGCGGCCACCTGTTCCGCTCCGACCTGACGACGCCGCAGGAGGCGGGGCATGCCTGGGTGGAGGCGCATGTCGGCGAGCTGGGCTGGGTCGGCTTCGACCCGGCCAATGGGATTTCGCCGACCGATTCCTATGTCCGGGTCGCGATCGGCCTCGATTACCTGGGCGCGGCGCCGGTCCGGGGCGCGCAGGTCGGCGGTTCCGACGAAAAGCTGGCGGTCGCGGTCACGGTCGACCAAACTGCGCAGCAACAGCAACAAGGCTAGAGTCGCCCCGGCCATGACCTACTGCGTCGGCCTCCTGGTCAAGGAGGGCCTGGTCCTCATCTCCGATACCCGCACCAACGCCGGCATCGACAATATCGCCTGCTTCCGCAAGCTGCACCTGTTCGAGGGCCCGGACCGGATGCTCGCGATCTCGACCTCGGGCAATCTCTCGATCTCCCAGGCGGTGCTGGGCCTGCTGAGCGAGGGTTTTTCCAACCCGGAGACCGGCGAGACCGAGACGCTGGCCAAGGCGACCAGCATGTTCCACGCGGCGCAGATGGTCGGGCAGGCGGTGCGCGAGGTCTATCGCGTCGACGGGCCGAGCCTGGAGCAGCACAATTCCAACTTTGACATCGCCTTGCTCCTGGGCGGGCAGATCAAGGGCCGCCGGCTGCGACTGTTCATGATCTACGCCGCCGGCAATTTCATCGAGGCGACCGCCGACACGCCTTATCTCCAGATCGGCGAGCATAAATACGGCAAGCCGGTGCTCGACCGCGCCGTCACCTATGACAGCGAGCTCTACGACGCGCTGAAGATCGGGCTGATCTCCATGGACTCCACAATGCGCTCCAATCTCGGCGTCGGGCTGCCGATCGATGTCATGGTGCTGCGCCGCGACACCTTGAAGCCGGAGCTGAACTACCGGATCGATGCGGAGGATCACTATTTCTCGGACCTCCGCCACCGCTGGTCCGAGGCCCTGCGCGAGGCCCATCTCGCGATCCCGAAACCGCCTTACAAGAACTAGCGCAAGTAGGGATCCAGCACCGGTAGGCTGACGATCACGGCCAGTCCGATCAGCACCACGGCGACCCGCCGGAAGAGTTTCGGGTCCGCCTTGCCGAAGAATCGCCCGCCGAGCGCAAGGCCGACGGCATAGCAGGGAATCATCGGCACCAGCACCGGGATAAGGTCCCGGGTGAAGACGCCGGCGAACGCGTAGGCGATGACGGCGACGGTCGAGGTCACCGCGAAATAGACGAAGATATTGGCGCGGATGGTCTGCGGCGGAAAAGGCCCCGACATCCAGAGCACGATGACCGGCGGGCCGGAGAGCTGGATGAGGCCGGAGAGAAATCCGGACAGCCCGCCCGTCGCCAGCGAGACACCGACCTTCGGGATGCCGTGATAGCGCCAGCCGGAGAGCGTGATCGCCAGCAACCCGGCGATCAGCGGCACCATCGCCCAGCGGATCGGCGTCGGGTCCGCCGTGGTCAGCAGATAGGCGCCGATGGGGATCATCAGCGCCGCCCCCAGGGCGACCGGTGCCACGGTCTTGGGCTCGCAGATTCGGAGCGACTTCAGGATATAAGGAATGGTGAGGATGCCGTCGGCGACCAGGATCGAGCTGGCGCCGATCTTCGGGCCGTAAAGCGCGCTGACGAAAGGGATCATGATCATGCCGGCGCCGAAGCCGGCGAAGCCGCGCACCGTTCCGGCGATCAGCGCAAGCGCCGCCACGATCCAGAAGGCGTGATCCAGGCTTGGGATAAGGTCTGTCACGGGCGGAACCGAAAAAAGATACCCACAGGCGATTCGGGATACACTGACGTCTCGAGTCGCTCACCAGAGAAACCGAATGCCGCACGCCGATTTCGTCCATCTCCGGGTCCATTCCGCCTATTCGTTGTCGGAGGGCGCGATCACGCCCAAGGCGCTGGCGGAGCTGGCGAAGCGTGCGGAGATGCCGGCGGTGGCGGTGACCGATACCGGCAACCTGTTCGGCGCGATGGAATTTGCCGGCTACGCCAAGGATGCCGGCGTGCAGCCGATCACCGGCTGCCTGCTGGGGATCGCGCGGCCGGACCAGGACAAGAATGCGCTGAAGCAGCCGGCGCCGGACCGGCTGTTGCTGCTGGCGCAGAGCGAGGCCGGCTACGGCAACCTGATGAAGCTCTCTTCCAAGGCCTTCATCACCAGCGAACCGGGGACCGTCGCGCATATCGCGCTCGCCGATCTCGACGGCCATACCGACGGCCTGATCGCGCTGACCGGCGATCCGTCGGGGCAGGTCGGCCGCATGCTCGGCGACGGGCAGGGCGATGCCGCCGCCGCGGCACTGCAGCACCTGATGACGCTGTTCCCCGGCCGGCTCTATGTCGAGCTGATGCGCCACGGCACCGAGATCGAGGAGCGGATCGAGGTGCCGCTGATCGAGCTTGCTTACAAATTCAATCTGCCGCTGGTCGCGACCAACGATGTCTATTTCTCCGACGAGGGCATGTATCTCGCCCATGACGCGCTGCTCTGCATCGCCGAGGGCACCTATGTCGGCGAGAGCAACCGCCGGCGTGTCACCCGCGAGCATCGTTTCAAGTCCGCGGGCGAGATGCGGCGGCTGTTCCGCGACATCCCGGAGGCCTGCGACAACACCCTGATCATCGCCCAGCGCTGCGCCTTCATGCCGCCCAGCCGCAAGCCGATCCTGCCGCCCTTCTCGGACAAGGGCGACGAGATCGAGATCATGCGCCAGAAGTCGCGCGAGGGGTTAGACGCGCGCCTCCAGGTGATGGGCCTCGACGACGCAGCGGCCGAGCCCTATCGCGAACGGCTGGAGTTCGAGCTCGGCGTCATCATCCAGATGGGCTTCGCCGGCTACTTCCTGATCGTCGCCGACTTCATCCAATGGGCCAAGGCGCAGGGCATTCCGGTCGGTCCTGGCCGCGGCTCCGGCGCCGGCTCGGTCGTCGCCTGGGCACTCACCATCACCGACTTGAACCCGCTGCAATGGGGCCTGCTGTTCGAGCGGTTCTTGAATCCAGAACGCGTCTCCATGCCGGACTTCGACGTGGACTTCTGCCAGGACCGCCGCGACGAGGTGATCCGCTACGTCCAGGGCAAATACGGCCATGACCGGGTCGCGCAGATCATCACTTTCGGCAAGCTGCAAGCCCGCGCGGCGGTGCGCGACGTCGGCCGCGTGCTGCAGATGCCCTACGGCCAAGTCGACAAGCTCTGCAAGCTCATTCCCAACAATCCAGCCAACCCAGTCAAGCTCAAGGACGCGATCGCCGGCGAGCCCGCGCTGGAGCAGGCGATCAAGGACGATTCCACGGTCGCCAACCTGATGCAGACGGCGGTGAAGCTGGAAGGGCTCTATCGCCACGCTTCGACCCATGCGGCGGGTGTGGTGATCGGCGACCGGCCGCTGGACGAGCTGGTGCCGCTCTATCGCGATCCGCGCTCCGACATGCCGGTCACCCAGTTCAACATGAAGGACGTCGAGAAGGCCGGGCTGGTCAAGTTCGACTTCCTCGGGCTGAAGACGCTGACGGTGATCCAGACCGCGCTGAAGCTGCTGCGGCGGCGGGGCGTCGACATCAACATCGACCTCATTCCGCTCGACGACGCGAAGACCTACCAGCTCCTGGCCAGCGGCGAGGCGACCGGCATCTTCCAGCTGGAAAGCTCGGGCATGCGGGATGCGATCCGCAAGCTGAAGCCCGACCGCTTCGAGGACATCATCGCCATGGTGGCGCTCTATCGCCCCGGCCCGATGGACAATATCCCGAGCTTCATCAACCGCAAGCACGGCAAGGAAGAGCCGGACTATCTCTACCCGTCCCTGGAGCCGATCCTGAAAGAGACCTACGGGATCATGATCTACCAGGAGCAGGTGATGCAGATCGCCCAGGTCCTGGCCGGCTATTCGCTGGGCGGCGCCGATCTGCTCCGCCGCGCCATGGGCAAGAAGATCAAGGAAGAGATGGAGGCGCAGCGCAAGACCTTCATCGACGGCTCGGTCGAGAAGGGCGTCAAATCCGAGAAGGCCGGCGAGATCTTCGATCTCGTGAACAAGTTCGCCGGCTACGGCTTCAACAAGAGCCATGCCGCAGCCTATGCGCTGGTCGCCTA
Source organism: Dongia sp. (assembly GCF_041905885.1). NCBI lineage: Bacteria > Pseudomonadati > Pseudomonadota > Alphaproteobacteria > Rhodospirillales > Dongiaceae > Dongia > Dongia sp. Next base: position 45,878 of record NZ_JAYRKD010000025.1, read on the forward strand.
CCAGACCGCCTGGCTGAAGACCAACCATCCGGTCGAGTTCTTCGCCGCCTCCATGACCTACGACATGGGGAATACCGACAAGCTCAATGTCTTCAGGCAGGAGCTGCAGCGGCTGGGCATCAAGCTGCTGCCGCCGGACGTCAACCGCTCGGAGCCGACCTTCGCCCCGGAGGAACTGCCCGACGGCAGCTTCGCGGTGCGCTATGCGCTGGCCGCGATCAAGAATGTCGGCGCCGGCGTGGTCCATGGGATGTTCGCGACCCGGCAGAAGGGCGGCGCCTACAAGTCGCTCGAGGATTTCTGCGAGCGGATCGATCCCAAGGGCCTCAACAAGCGGCAGCTCGAGAATTTGGTTCTCGCCGGCGCCTTCGACAGCCTCAACCGCAACCGCCACCAGGTCCACGATTCCGTCGAGCAGATGCTGCGGCAGTCGAACGCGGCCCATGACGCCAAGGGCTCGGACCAGAACAACCTGTTCGGCGATGCGGCCTCGGTGCGGCTGACCCTGCCTTCGGTCATGGACTGGCCGCCGATGGAGCGGCTGCAGCAGGAATTCTCGGCGATCGGCTTCTATCTCTCGGCCCATCCGCTGGATTCCTACGGCATGGGCTTGAAGCGGCTGCAGGTCGTCTCCTATGCCGAGCTGCTGCAGAGCCGCGGCGTTACCCGCGCCAAGATGGCCGGCATCGTCGTCGGCAAGCAGGAGCGCACCTCGCAAAAGGGCAACCGCTACGCCTTCGTGCAGATGACCGATGCGTCGGGCATCTACGAGGCGACGATCTTCTCCGAGCGGCTGGTCGAGTATCGCGAGCTGCTCGAGCCCGGCCGCGCCCTGTTGCTGACCGTGGACGTGAGGAGCGAGGAGGAGAATCTCCGGCTGATGGTGGCCGAGGCCCAGGGCCTGGACAACGCCGTGGCCGCGACCGCGGCGGGGCTCAAGATCTTCCTGCGCGACCCGACCCCGGTTTCCGGCATCAAGCAGATCCTCGATCGGGCCGGGAAGGGGAGGGGCAGGGTGCAGATCTCACTGGATCTCGCCGACCTCGGCTGGGAGACGGACCTGACCATCAAGGGCGGCTTCGCCATCTCCGGTGCGGTCCGGTCCGCCATCAAGGCGGTGCCGGGGGTCATGGATATCCAGGACGCCTGAGGGCTAAGACGCTTGAGCGGGTCGGGGAACTGACCTAGAACCGCTCCCTAAGGCCAGGAGCGAGCATGGATTCATCGGCGGCGATCGGGACGGCAGGGCTGGATTTCCAGGGGAATCCGGGTGCCGCCATGCATGCGCTGGCGACCGAGCTTTACCCGATCTGCCGCAGCATCACCGGCAACGGCGTGCGCCAGACCCTCGAGATCCTGCGCCGCGAACTGCCGGGGCTGAAGAACTTCGAGGTGCCGAGCGGCACCCCGGTCTTCGACTGGACCGTGCCGCCGGAATGGAACATCCGCGACGGCTATATCATCGCGCCGGACGGCAAGAAGATCGTCGATTTCCAGAAGCACAACCTGCACGTCGTCGGCTACTCGACGCCGATCGACACGACCTTGAGCCTCGAAGAGCTCAAGCCGCATCTCTACAGCCTGCCGGAGCAGCCGGACGCGATCCCCTACATGACCTCCTATTACAAGGAGCGCTGGGGTTTCTGCCTGACCCATGAGCAGCTGCAGAGCCTGCAGCCCGGCCAGTACAAGGTGAAGATTGACTCCACCCTGGCGCCGGGCAGCTTGACCTATGCCGAGCTGCTGATCCCTGGCGAGGAGCCGCGCGAGGTCTTCATCTCGACCTATGTCTGCCATCCGTCGATGGGCAACAACGAGCTTTCCGGTCCGGTGGTGACGACGGCTTTGGCGAAGTGGCTGATGGCCTTGCCGCGCCGCCGCTACAGTTATCGCATCGTGTTCATTCCGGAGACGATCGGCTCGATCGTCTATTTGAGCCGCAACCTCGCGACGTTGAAGCAGCGAGTCGTCGCCGGCTTCAACGTCACCTGCATCGGCGACGACCGGGCCTATTCCTACCTGCCGACCCGGCTCGGCGGGACCTTGTCGGATCGCGCGGCGCTGCATGCATTGCAGCAGCAGGCCGGCGATTTCAAACGCTACAGCTATCTCGATCGCGGTAGCGACGAGCGGCAGTATTGCAGCCCCGGCGCCGATCTGCCGATGGCTTCGATCATGCGCTCGAAATACGCGATGTACCCGGAGTATCACACCTCCAAGGACGATCTCTCCTTCATCACGCCGTCGGGCCTCGGCGGCGGCTTCGAGGCCTTGCGCAAGGCGGTGATGGCGGTGGAGGCGAACGCGACCTTCCAGGCGACCACGCCCGGCGAGCCCAATCTCGGCAAGCGCGGGCTCTATCCGACCTTGAGCACGAAGGACACCGCGCGCCAGGTGCGCTCGATGATGAATGTGCTGGCTTATGCCGACGGAGCGCATGACCTGCTCGCCGTCGCCGACATGTTGGAGGTTCCGGTCTGGGACCTCGCGCCGATCGCGGCAACGCTGGAGCAGCACGGCCTGCTCAAGCGTCTCGAAGATGGAAATGGGGGACCGGTCCATGCCCGGTGACGTGAAACAGGATATCGCCAAGCTCTATGACGCGGAGTCCGGCGACTATCACCAGATGTACCAGCGCGAGAACCTGGAGAAGCCGGGGCGCTATCCGGCCAACTATTTCCGCCTGCAGATCCTGGTGCAGCGCCTCGCCTCGGCGAACGTAAAGCGGGTCTATGAGGTGGGCGTGGGCGAGGGCACGCCGCTGATCACCATGGCCAAGACCGGCTTTGATGTCGCCGGCTGCGACATCTCCCAGGAGATGGTGGCGGCGGCCCGCCGGAACTTCAAAGCCCAGGGCCTTGCCGAAGATCTGATCCAGTGGGGCGACGTCGAGGACAGCACCACGCTCGCCGGGCAGCTGGCCGGCGGCCGGTTCGACGCGGTGATCGCCGCCGGCGTCATGCCGCATGTGAAGAACGACCGGCTGTTCCTGGAAAACGTGAAGATGCTGCTGAAGCCCGGCGGCAAGGTGCTGATCGAGTTCCGCAACAAGCTGTTCTCGCTCTTCACCATGAACCGCTACACCAAGGAGTTCGTGCTGGATGATCTTCTGGGGTCGGTCCCGGGCCCGATCCGCGACCGGGTCGCGGCCGAGATGGACAAGCGGCTCGCCACCGACCTGCCGAAGCAGCGCCAGGCGACCGGGGCAGGGCCGAGCTACGACGCCATCCTGGCCAAGTTCCACAACCCGCTGGAGCTGGAAGCGCTCTATACCGCGGCCGGTTTCACGAACTTCCGGCTGCACTGGTACCACTACCACCCGGCCCCGCCGATGCTAGAGGGAGGCATGGAAGCCGCCTTCCGCCAGGCCGCTATGGCGCTGGAGCATGAGGGTTCCTGGCGCGGGATGTTCCTCTGCTCGGCGGGCGTGGTCGAGGCGGATCTGACTTGAAACAGCACAGTCTCGTATCACTCTGAATATAAAGTATTACGGCATCCGCGTATAAGCTGGTCAACAGCTTGCCGCAGTGCGGGATTTGCGCTGGACTTCCCGGCACTTATCCACTACTTAGGCCGCGCTTGAAAACGCATGCGGGTGCGCGCGCTGTCGGGGAGAAATCCCGGCAGACCACGCTCCGGTGCTCGGCGGATCCGCCGGGTCACTCCACCCGCAGAGGCATAACCGGAAAAGGACTAAAACAATGGCTTTGCCATCCTTCACGATGCGCCAGCTGCTGGAAGCTGGCGTGCACTTCGGTCACCACACCCGCCGCTGGAATCCCAAAATGGCGCCGTACCTGTTCGGCGTCCGCAACGGCATCCATATCATCGACCTCGAGCAGACCGTCCCGATGCTGGACCAGGCCGTGAAGGCCGTGCGCGACGTCGCCGCCTCCGGCGGCCGCGTGCTGTTCGTCGGCACCAAGCGGGCGGCCTCGGACAAGGTTGCTGACGCGGCCAAGCGCTGCGGCCAGTACTACGTCAACCACCGCTGGCTGGGCGGCATGCTCAGCAACTGGAAGACCATCTCCAACTCGATCAAGCGCCTGCGCGACATCGACGAGAAGCTGGAGAGCGGCGAAGTGGGCGGCCTGACCAAGAAAGAGCAGCTCATGATGACCCGCGACCGCGACAAGCTGGACCGGGCGTTGGGCGGCATCAAGGACATGGGCGGCCAGCCGGACATCCTGGTGGTGATCGACACCAACAAGGAAGCGATCGCGGTCCAGGAAGCCAACAAGCTCGGCATCCCGGTGGTGGCGATCCTGGACAGCAATTCCTCGCCGGCCGGCATCACCTTCCCGGTTCCGGGGAACGATGACGCGATCCGCGCCATTCAGCTCTATTGCGACCTGTTCTCCGGCGCGGTGCTGGACGGTCTGCAGCAGGAGGCGATCTCCACCGGCCGGGACATTGGCGAGTCGGCAGAGTTGCCGGCTGAGCAGCTCCCGTCTGCGGAATCCGCCGGTAGCGAAGCCGCCGCTGCGAACTAAATATGTCGTCATCAGCGGCGGATTCGGAGCGCTTGATGAGGCTCCGGTCCGCCGCTTCTGACGTGATCAACATCGAGATTTGAGGAGATAAACCATGGCCGAGATCACCGCCGCGCTGGTCAAGGAACTGCGCGAAGTTTCGGGCGCCGGCATGATGGACTGCAAGAAGGCGCTCGCCGAGAACGGGGGCAACCTGGATGAGGCCGTCGATTGGCTGCGCAAGAAGGGCCTCGCCGCCGCCGCCAAGAAGGCCGGCCGCGTCGCCGCCGAGGGCCTGGTCGCCGTTGTTTCCGGCGACAAGAAGGGCGTGCTGGTCGAGGTCAATTCGGAGACCGATTTCGTCGCCCGCAACGACCAGTTCCAGGGCTTCGTCTCGGGCGTCGCCCAGCAGGCGCTGGGCGCCGGCGACATCGAGGCGCTGAAGAACGCCAAGCTGTCGGACGGCCAGACCGTTGCCGAAAAATTGACGCATTTGGTCGCCACGATCGGCGAGAACATGAACCTGCGCCGGATGGCGACGGTTTCCGTGAAAGACGGCGTGGTCGCGACCTACATGCACAACGCCACTGTCCCGAACATGGGGAAGATCGGCGTGCTCGTCGGATTGGAATCGACCGGTGACAAGGCGCAGCTGGCCGCGCTCGGCAAGCAGATCGCCATGCACATCGCCGCCACCAACCCGTCGGCGCTGGACATCAAGTCGGTCTCCCAGGCCGAGCTCGACCGCGAGCGCTCGGTTCTCTCCGAGCAGGCCCGCGCCAGCGGCAAGCCGGAAGAGATCATCGCCAAGATGGTCGAGGGCCGCCTCAGGAAGTACTACGAGGAAGTGGTGCTGCTGGAGCAGGTCTATGTGATCGACGGCGAGAGCCGGGTGAAGCAGATTGTCGAGAAGGCCGCCAAGGAGATCGGCGCGCCGGTCGCGATCACCGGCTTCGCCCGCATGGCGCTGGGCGAAGGCATCGCGAAGGAACAGGCCGACGCCGCCTGAGCGTCGGCTCACGATCCTTCGAGTCGGCGGGACCCGTGGTATAAGGGAACCCGAAGCGAGACTCGGCGCCGGCGGCAGTCCATGCCGGCGCCGACTTAAACGGTGGAGATGGGGCAGCGATGGCAGGGCCAGCAAAACCGGGACTTCTCTACAAGCGGGTGCTTCTCAAGATTTCCGGGGAAGCCTTGATGGGAAGCCGGGAGTTCGGCCTTGAACCCCAGACCGTCAATCGTGTTGCCGAAGAGGTGAAGCAGGTCGCCGAGATGGGCGTCGAATGCTGCCTCGTGATCGGCGGCGGCAACATCTTCCGCGGCATTGCCGGCGCCAGCCAGGGCATGCAGCGCGCCTCGGCCGACTACATGGGCATGCTGGCGACGGTGATGAACGCGCTCGCCATGCAGAACGCGCTCGAGCAGGCCGGGGTGCAGACCCGCGTGCAGTCGGCGATCTCCATGCAGTCCATCTGCGAGCCCTATATCCGGCGCCGGGCGATCCGGCACCTGGAGAAGGGCCGCGTGGTGATTTTCGCCGCCGGCACCGGCAACCCGTATTTCACCACCGATACCGCCGCCGCCTTGCGCGCTTCCGAGATGGGGTGCGAGGCGTTGCTGAAGGGAACCAAGGTGGACGGCGTCTACAGCGCCGACCCGAAGCTCGACCCAAAGGCCGAGCGCTACGAGACGTTGACGCATCATGAGGTGCTGTCGCGCGATCTGAAGGTGATGGACGCGTCCGCGATCTCGCTCGCCCGCGAGAGCCGCATTCCGATCATCGTCTTCTCGATCCACACGCACGGCATGATGGCCGAGGTGCTGCAGGGCGGGGGGCGCTGCACCGTGATCGGCGAGCAGTTGAAGAAGGGCGCGGCATGAGCGCGTTGATTTTCAGACGGGCCTGCGATCGGGGGATAGACCGAAATGGCTGATGCAAGACTGAACGAGTTTAGCCGCCGCATGGACGGCGCCCTGGAAGCGCTCCGCAAGGAGTTCGCGGGCTTGAGAACCGGACGCGCTTCGGCGAGCCTGCTGGAGCCGGTGCATGTCAGCGCTTACGGCAACGACATGCCCTTGAACCAGGTCGGCACCATCAACGTGCCCGAGCCGAGGATGATCACGGTCCAGGTCTGGGACCGCGGCCTGGTCGGCGCGGTGGAGAAGGCGATCCGCGATGCCGGTCTCGGCCTCAATCCCGCCGCAGATGGGTCGACCGTGCGCGTTCCGATCCCGGAATTGTCACGCGACCGCCGCCAGGAACTCTCAAAGATCGCCCACAAATACGCGGAACAGGCCCGGGTCGCCGTTCGCAACGTGCGTCGCGACGGCATGGACTCCCTGAAGAAGCTCGAGAAGGACGGGAAGATCTCCGAGGACGAGCATCACGGCTTGAACGACCAGATGCAGAAGCTCACCGACGAGCACGTGAAGAAGGTGGACGACGCCCTGGCCGCCAAGGAAAAAGAGATTCTGCAGGTCTGACGTGAATCAAACCGGCACGGCCAAGCCGCTTTCCGACACCAGCAAGGAGACCGACGCCGAATCCGGCGCGCGGGGCACGCCGACCCATGTCGCGATCATCATGGACGGCAACGGCCGCTGGGCCCGCGCCCGCGGCCTGCCGCGCACGGCCGGCCATAGCCGCGGCGCGGAAGCGGTGCGGCGCACGGTGAAGGCGGCGGCGGAGGCGGGGGTCCGCTATCTCACGCTGTTCGGCTTCTCCTCGGAGAACTGGAAGCGGCCGGCCTCAGAGATCGACGATCTGATGGGCCTGCTGCGCCACTACCTGAAGCGCGAGATCGAGGAACTGCACAAGAACGGCATCCGCTTGAACGTGATCGGCGATCGCGAGCGGCTGGGCGCCGACATCGTGAAGCTGATCAGTGATGCCGAGCGGCGCACCGCCGGCAACCAGCGCCTCAACCTCACGATTGCCTTGAGCTACGGCAGCCGGGACGAGATCGTCGCCGCGACGCGCAAGGCGATGCAGGCGGCGCTCGATGGGACCTTGAAGCCGGAACAGCTCAACGAGCAGGCTTTCTCCGGATTCCTGCTGACCGCCGACATGCCGGATCCCGATCTCTTGATCCGCACCAGCGGCGAGAAGCGCATTTCCAACTTCCTGCTCTGGCAATGCGCCTATGCGGAGTTCGTCTTCCTCGAGCGGCAATGGCCCGACTTCGACGCCGACGACTTCAACGGCGCAATCCAGGAATATCTCGGTCGGACGCGGCGCTATGGCGGCGCCGGCTGAACCGACCACCCACTGGTCCAAGAAACCGCTGACCCTGCGGATCATCTCCGCGGCGGTGCTGATTCCGATCGTCGTCGCGGTGGTTTTCGCGGGCGGCATCGCCTGGACGCTGCTGGTGCTGTTGTTCTCCGTCGTGATGATCGTCGAGTGGTGCAAGATCGCGTCGCGCAAGCCGGGTGCAATGCCGTGGTATGTGCTGGGCTGCGCCTATGTCTTCATTCCCTGCGTCGCGCTGATCTGGCTGCGCAACGATCCGTCCGTCGGGCTGCAGCAGATCTTCTGGATCGTCGCCCTGGTGATCGCGGCCGATACCGGCGCCTATATCGCCGGCCGCAGCATCGGCGGGCCGAAGCTGGCGCCACGGGTGAGCCCGAACAAGACCTGGGCCGGCCTGGGCGGCGCGGTGGTTTCGGGGGCCATTGTCGGGGCGATCACAGCCCGGCTGATGGACCTCCCGTCTGTCGCGGTGCTGACCGCGATCAGCGCCGGCCTGGCGGTGATCGAGCAGGCGGGCGACCTGGCCGAATCGGCGTTCAAACGGCACTTTGGGGTCAAGGACGCCAGCAATATAATCCCCGGCCATGGCGGCGCCCTGGACCGGGTCGACGGCCTCATTGCCGTCGCGGCCGCGGTGGCCGGCATCAACTATCTCATTGGGAGTAGCGTGCTGACATGGCTGTGACGGATGCAAGGAGCGAGACGCGTCCGCGCGCCCAGAAGGATGGGCCGCGCTGGGTGACCGTGCTCGGCTCGACCGGCTCGGTCGGCACCAACACCCTCGATGTCATCGAACGCTATCCCAACGACTATCGGGTCGATGCGCTGACCGCGCAAAGCAACGTCGATAAGCTGATCGAGCAGGCCTTGCGCCTGAAGCCGCGCTTCGTTGCGATCGGCGACGAGAAGCTCCACGACAAGCTGAAGGACGGCCTGGCCGGTTCCGGCATCAGCATCGGTGCCGGGCGATCCGCGGTGATCGAGGCGGCGGCGCGACCCTCGGACTGGGTGATGTCGTCGATCGTGGGCGCGGCGGGTCTGGAACCCACGCTGGCGGCGGTGCGCCGCGGCGCCATGATCGGCCTCGCCAACAAGGAGACCCTGGTCTGCGCCGGCGCGCTGATGATGCGCGAGCTCTCCCAGCATGGCGCGGTCATGCTGCCGGTCGATTCCGAGCACAGCGCCATCTTCCAGGTGTTCGACTTCGACAAGATCGAGGCGATCGAGAAGATCATCCTGACCGCCTCGGGCGGCCCGTTCCGCACCAAGTCGGTGGCGGAAATGAAAGCCGCGACCCCGGCCCAGGCGGTTGCCCATCCCAATTGGTCGATGGGCGCCAAGATCTCGGTCGACTCGGCCACCATGATGAACAAGGGGCTGGAGTTGATCGAGGCTCACCACCTGTTCCGGATGCCGGAGACTCAAATCGATATCCTGGTCCACCCGCAGTCCGTCATCCACAGCATGGTCGCCTATTCGGATGGCTCGGTCCTGGCCCAGCTGGGGACCCCGGATATGCGAACCCCGATCGCCTATGCCTTGGGCTGGCCGAAGCGGATCGCCGCCCCCTCGGCCCGACTCGACTTTGCCAAGGTCGCCCAACTGACCTTCGAGGCCCCGGACCCGGTCCGGTTCCCGGCGCTCCGGATCGCCCGGGAAGCCCTCCAGGCCGGAGGTACGGCGCCGGCCATCCTCAATGCCGCCAATGAGATCGCCGTGGCGGCCTTCCTGGCGGGCCGGATCGGCTTCATGGACATCGCCGCTTTGTCGGAATCGGTGCTGGCGGCGCTGCCCCAGAGCGATCTCGGCTCGATAGACGACGTGATCGCCGCCGACGCTGAGGCGCGCCGGCTGGCCGAATCCAAGATCGCGACCTTCCGCCACAATTAGCGACCGAATTTTGTCAGCTAACACGTTGGCGTGACGACCTTTTCTGGGCTATTTCAGGGCACCGGACTGTGCTAGACAGGGCCGGCCGGCAACCGGGGCGAAGCCCCCGGGACGACGCCGGAGCAGACCCGGACCGGAAATGGAAATCCTCAGTCAGATTCAGCACTACGGCTTCTGGTTTCTCGTCGTACTGACCGTCCTGGTCTTCATCCACGAGCTCGGCCATTTCGCCGTCGCCCGCTGGTGCGGCGTGCGGGTCGAGGTGTTCTCGATCGGCTTCGGGCCGGAACTCTTCGGCTGGACCGACCGGCTGGGCACGCGCTGGAAGTTCAGCTGGCTGCCGCTCGGCGGCTACGTCCGGATGTTCGGCCAGGCTGACAGCGCGCTCGAAGGCGAGGCGGCGCGGCCGATGAGCGATGCCGAGCGCGCCGTCTCCTTCAAGGACAAGAACGTCTGGCAGCGCATGGCCATTGTCGCTGCAGGGCCGGCCGCGAATTTCCTGTTCGCCGTCCTGGTGCTCGCGCTGATCTACGCAATCGTCGGCAAGGCCCATACCGATCCGGTCGTCGGCATGGTGGCGCCGGACTCCGCGGCCGCCAAAGCGGGGCTGCAGTCGGGCGATCGCGTGCTCGCGCTGAACGGCGCGGCGGTGGACGAGTTCATGGACATCGACCGGATCGTCCAATTGAATCTCGACCGGCCGCTGGCGCTGGAAATCCAGCGCGGCGGCAACCGGCTCCAGCTCACCGCGCATCCCGTCATCGTCGAGGACAAGGACCTGTTCGGCAACGTCCTCAAGATGCCGCAGCTGGGCATCACCCCCCATATCGATCCGGTGGTCGGCGACGTCACCGCCGGCTTGCCGGCCGAGGCCGCGGGCCTTCGGCGCGGCGACCGCTTCCTTGCGCTGAATGGCACGCCGGTGACCGAGTTCGGTGACATTGTCGCGATCATTCGAAAGAATCTCGATAAGCCGGTGGCGATCACCATCGAGCGTGACGGCAAGCAGCTCGATCTGGCCGTGCAACCGAAGATCATCGAGGTCAAAGACGAGTCCGGGCAGACTGTGCGCATACCGCGCCTTGGCATCGGCGCCAGCGATAACCGACCCTTGGTGAGGGAGGGGCCGGTTGCGGCCTTCATCTCCGCCGTTCAGGAGGTTTACACCCAGTCCGTCACGATCCTGACCGGGCTCTGGCAGATGATTTCGCTCGAACGATCCGGTTCGGATATCCGGGGCGTGGGCGGCATCGCCCAGATGGCCGGCGACGTGGCGACCCTCGGCTTCATTCCGTTCTGCCTGTTTGCGGTGATGCTGTCGATCAACCTCGGGCTGATCAACCTCTTCCCGGTGCCGATCCTCGACGGCGGCCACCTGGTCTATTACGCGGTCGAAGCGGTCCGTGGGAAGCCGCTCGGCGAACGGGCCCAGGAGTTCGGTCTCAAAGTGGGCCTCGCTTTGGTGCTCAGCCTGATGCTGTTTGCCACTTGGAATGACTTGGTTTATTTCAAAGTTGTCGATTTCGTGAAATCCCTGTTTACGTGATTGGAAGTCGGGGGAGATGGGGTTTCTGCGTCTAGCTTGCTTCGGCCTGTTGTTGGGGCTGTGCTTTGGGGGTGTGTTCGGGACGGGAAGTCATTCCGCCCTGGCGCAGACCATTACCAGTGGCGATCCGATCCAGCAGGTCGTGGTCGAGGGCAACCAGCGCATCGAGGCCGACACGGTTCGTTCATACATGGAAATCAACCCCGGCGATCCGTTCGACGCCGCGAAGGTGGACCGGGCGCTGAAGAACCTGTTCGCGACCGGCCTGTTCGCCGACGTGCATCTGCGCCGCGACGAGAACAACCTCGTCGTTTCGGTGGTCGAGAACCCGATCATCAACAAGCTCGCGTTCGAGGGCAATGACAAGATCAAGGACGACCAGCTGACCACCGAGGTCCAGCTGAAGCCGCGCCAAGTCTATACCCAGACCCGGGTCCAGGCCGACGTGAAGCGCATTCTCGATCTCTATCGCCGCAGCGGCCGCTTCGCCGCGACCGTGGACCCCAAGGTCATCAAACTCGACCAGAACCGCGTCAACCTGGTCTTCGAGATCAACGAAGGCGACGTAACCCAGGTCGAACGCATCGATTTCGTCGGCAACAAGGTGTTCTCCGACGGCTCGCTGCGCGATGAGATCGCGACCAAGGAGAGCGCTTTCTACCGCATCCTCAGCACCACCGACACCTACGATCCGGACCGTCTGACGGTGGACAAGGAGAACCTCAGGAAGTTCTACCTCTCGGAAGGCTATGCCGATTTCCGCGTGCTCTCCGCCGTGGCCGAGCTCTCGCCCGACCAGGAGGCCTTCTTCATCACCTTCACGGTGGAAGAGGGCGAGCGCTACAAGCTCGGCAAGGTCGACGTGAAGACCACCCTGAAGGACCTCGACCCGAAGACCTTGATGGGCGACGTCACCACCAAGGCCGGCGATTGGTACGACGCCAGCAAGGTCGACGACACGGTCCAGGCGATCAGCAACAAAGTCGGCAGCCTCGGCTACGCCTTCGTCGATGTCCGGCCGCGCATCGACCGCGACGCCAAGAACCACGTGCTGAACCTGACCTACGACATCCAGGAAGGCCCGAAGGTCTATGTCGAGCGCATCGACATCTCCGGCAACGTCCGCACGCAGGACAAGGTGATCCGCCGCGAGTTCCGCCTGGCTGAGGGCGACGCGTTCAGCACCGAGAAGCTGCGCCGCACCGAGCAGAGGCTGCGCAACCTCGGCTTCTTCGAGACGGTCGACATCACCACGGTGCCGAGCACCGCGCCGGACAAGACTATCGTCAAGGTCAAGGTGAAGGAGCAATCGACCGGCGAGCTCACCTTCGGCGCCGGCTATTCCACCAGCCTCGGGCCGCTGGGCAGCATCGGCCTGCGCGAGCGCAACCTGCTCGGCAAGGGACAGGACGCCCGCATCGATCTCACCATTTCCGGCAAGCGATCGGCCGGCTCGATCAGCTTCACCGATCCCTACTTCCTGGATAAGCACGTGAGCGCCGGCTTCGATCTGTTCTATCGCCGCCTCACCCCGGACGCCAACGACGAAGACCAGGCCGGCTTCGGCCTGCGCATGGGCTATGACATCAGCGAGTATCTGCGCAACACGCTGTCCTACCAGTTCCGCGGCGACCGCATTCATGACATCGACAACGACGCCGCGCAGGTGATCTTCGACGAGGAAGGCTGGAAGTTCTACTCGATCATCGGCACCACGCTGTCCTACGACAAGCGCGACAGCGCGATCGATCCGCGCGACGGCTACAATGTCCAACTCGAGACGCATTTCGCCGGCCTGGGCGGCGACGTGAAGTATCTGCAGGGCGTGCTGTCGGGCGGCTACTACTATCCTGTGACCAAGGACGTGACGCTGTCGACCACCCAGGAAGTCGGGTATATCCAGCCGCTGTTCGGCGACTACCTGCACTATCCCGACGGCTTCTTCCTGGGCGGGACGGGATCCTTGCGCGGCTTCGACGACCGCGGTGTCGGTCCCCGCGAGAGAGGCGCCAGCAAGAGCGACGGTTCGATCGGCGGCCAGTTCCTGTGGAGCGGCAACGTGACGACCAGCTTCCCGCTGGGGCTGCCCGAGGAATACGCGATCCGCGGCCGCGTCTTCAGCGATTTCGGTATGCTGACCGGCTACGACACCAAAGACAGCGACGAAGAAATCATCGACCACCGCAGCATCCGCGCTTCGGCCGGTTTCGGCCTGACCTGGGTGTCGCCGTTCGGCCCCCTGGCCGTCGATCTCGCTTATCCCTTCCTGCGGGAAGACGAGGACGAGAAGGAGTATTTCAGCTTCAGCTTCGGAACCAACTTCTGACCGAGCCGGTTACCAAGCCTTTCTCGGTCCAAAACCCACCTTCCTTGGAGATCCTTTAGTGAGCCACCAGAACCTTTCCCCAATTCTCCGTTTCGCTCGCACCGTCGCCGCGGCGGCCGCCCTTTGCGCCTTCGTGGCTGCAGGCCCGGTCCTCGCGCAGACGACTGCGCCCGCGCAACCCGCCCAGCCGGCGCAACCCGCAGGCCAGGTCCCGGCCAACCAGATCCCGGTCATCGTGGGCGTGCTCGATACCCAGGCGATCCTCAACAATTCGAACGCCGGCAAGTCGCTGAACACCCAGTGGGACGCGGCCATGAAGGCGCTGAACGACGACGCGGCCAAGAAGGAGAACACGCTGCGCGCCCAGGCCCAGCAGCTCGAGGCCAAGCGGGGCGCCAACCCGCCGATCGCGCAGGCGGACTACGTGGCCCAGCTCAAGGCGCTGCAAGCGAAGGAAAACGAGTACCAGCAGGCCTTCGGCAAGAACAAGCAGGCCTGGGATGCACGCCTGAACAAGGCCCGCGATGCGATCGCCGTCGCCGCCCGCAAGGCGATGGCGGACGTGGCCAAGCAGCGCGGCCTCACCCTGGTCCTCGACCGCGCCGCGGTGCCCTACTCGCCGTCGCCCTGGAACATTACCGACGACGTGATGGCCCGCTTGAACAAGGCCCTGCCCAACGTCAAACTCTAAGCGACGCCTGCCTGTTCGAGATCGGTCATGGAACATCAAGTAAAGCCTGAAACCGGCGCACCAGCGTCGCCCGAGGCCGTCTCCGTCGACGTGAAGGGGATCATGCGGATGATTCCGCATCGCCCTCCCTTCCTGATGATCGAGCGCATCGAAGGGATGCGCACCGACATCGAGGCGACCGGGGTCAAGATGGTGTCGGTGAGCGAGCCCCATTTCGTCGGCCACTTCGCCGGCGATCCGGTGATGCCGGGCGTGCTCATCGTCGAGGCGATGGCGCAGACCGCGGCCGTGCTCGTGGTCCATACCCTGGGCGAAGCGTTCCAGGGCAAGCTGGTCTACTTCATGAGCATCGATGACTGCCGGTTCCGGAGGCCGGTGGTGCCGGGCGACGAGCTCCGGCTGCATGTCACCAAGGACCGCAGCCGCGGCATGATCTGGAAGTTCAACGGCGTCGGATTGGTCAACGGGCAGAAGGTTGCCGAGGCGACCTTCGCGGCAATGATCCGCGACGAGAAGATCGGGGAGTGACCATGGCGAACCAACTCCTGCACACGATGATCCGGGTGTTCGACATGGACAAGTCGATCGACTTCTACACCCGGCATCTCGGCATGAAGCTGCTGCGCCGCAAGGACTATCCGAGCGGTGAGTTCACGCTCGCCTTCGTCGGCTACGGCGACGAGATCGACCACACGGTGATCGAGCTGACGCATAACTGGGGCCAGAAGACGCCCTACGACAAGGGCAATGCCTTCGGGCATCTTGCCGTGGGCGTCGGCGACATCTACGGCACCTGCGAGCAGCTGGCCAAGGAAGGCGTCTCGATCCCGCGCCCGCCCGGACCGATGAAGCATGGCGGCTCGGTCATCGCCTTCATCGAGGACCCGGACGGCTACAAGATCGAGCTGATCCAGAAATAGGGTCAGCGGACCGGGGCCGGGTTCGCCGCAGGTTTGCGGTCGAACCACCAGGGCAGGGGGCTGTCGCGCGGCCGTTCCGGCTGTTCCGCGATCATCCAGTCGAGCGCATCCGCATTGCTGCCGAACAGCCCGAAATGCCGGTCCGGGGCCGAGGCCTTGGTGACCTTGATCTCGAAGGTCTTCATCGGATCGGCCGAGACGACGGCGGTGCGCACTTGCGGGTCGAAACCGGGCACCAGCTCGGCGCGCAGGCTGATCATCTCGCGGGTATAGCGGTGCTCGAGAAAGCCAGCGAAATCCAGCATGTCGTGGATCGCGTCCCAGCGGCCGATCTCGGGGAATTCCCGCCACAGCGACGGCAGCGTCGCCAGCAGCTCCTCGCCGCGAAAGTCGCCTTCCCAGCGGCTGAAAACCAGGCTGCGATCGCGATCGATGAAATACTCGATCGATCCATTGGCGAAGGTCCTGAGCATGCCTCTCCTATGGTCGGGACATCCCCGAGACCATAGGAGTACAGACTTAAGGCATTGTAAAGCCGGCGGCGCCTTCCGCTTACTTCCGCTTCTCGATCGGCAGGTAGGGACGCTCGCCGTAGCCGGTGTAGAGCTGGCGCGGGCGGCCGATGCGCTGGGTCGGGTCCTCGATCATTTCCTTCCACTGCGCCACCCAGCCGACGGTGCGGGCGACCGCGAACAGTACGGTGAACATCGAGACCGGGAAGCCGATCGCCTGCAGGATGATGCCCGAGTAGAAATCCACGTTCGGGAACAGCTTGTGCGAGATGAAATAGTCGTCCTCGAGGGCGACCCGCTCCAACTCCATGGCGAGGTCGAGCAAAGGCTCGTCGCGCTTGCCGAGCGCGTCCAGCACGTCGTGGCAGGCGGTGCGGATGACCGCGGCGCGCGGGTCGTAGTTCTTGTAGACCCGGTGGCCGAAGCCCATGAGGCGCGTGTTGTCCTCCTTGTTCTTCACCCGCTTGATGTAGTCCTTGACCTTCGACTTGTCGCCGATCTCGGCCAGCATCTTCAGCACGGCCTCGTTGGCGCCGCCATGGGCCGGGCCCCAGAGGGAGGCGATGCCGGCGGCGATGCAGGCGAAAGGATTGGCGCCCGACGAGCCGGCGATGCGCACGGTCGAGGTCGAGGCATTCTGCTCGTGGTCGGCATGCAGGATGAAGATCAGGTCCATGGCTTTCGCCACGACCGGGTTGATCTTGTACTCCTCCGCCGGCACCGCGAAGGTCATGCGCAGGAAGTTCTCCGCGTAGGAAAGCTTGTTGTCCGGATAGATGAATGGCTGGCCGCTCGCGTATTTGTAGGCCATCGCCGCGATGGTCGGCACTTTCGCGATCAGCCGATGCGAGGCGATCATGCGCTGGTGCGGATCGTGGATGTCGGTGCTGTCATGGTAGAAAGCCGAGAGCGCGCCGACCACTGCCACCATCACCGCCATCGGATGCGCGTCGCGGCGAAAGCCCTGGAAGAATCGGGCGATCTGCTCGTGCAGCATCGTGTGGTAGGTGATGTCCTTCTCGAACTTCTTCAGCTGGTCCTTGGTCGGCAGCTCGCCTTCCAGTAGCAGGTAGCAGACCTCGATGAAGCTGGAGTTCGCGGCGAGATCCTCGATCCGATAGCCGCGATGGGTGAGGATGCCCTCGTCGCCGTCGATATAGGTGATCGACGACTGCGTCGAGCCGGTCGAGCCGTAGCCCGGGTCATAGGTGAAATAGCCATGCTCGGTGTAGAGCTTGCGAACGTCGATGACGTCGGGGCCTACGGTACCCTTCAAGACCGGCAGATCCCAGCTCTTGCCGAGGCGATCGTCCTTGACCGAGACCTTGGCGAAAGGCTTCGGCGCCGCCGGCTTAATGCCGCTGTCCTTGACCTTGATCTGCGGCTTCGCGGACCTTTTCGCCGTCTTGGACGCCGGCTTCGACTTCTCCGCCATCCGCTTCTTGGACTTTTTGCTGCTCGCCGCGATCGTGGTCATAGGGGCACCTCGTTGTGGTCCCGCGCGTTCTGGGGCGCGGGGCATCGGCTGGGGGCTGGATCGGCGATGTTGCACCGCCGCAAACTGGCCACACGCTAACAGAAGGATGGTTAAGGGTCCATGACTCCGGCGGCCGAAAAGCCACCTTTAGGATGACCCTCTACCTGACGTCGCCGAGGCGCCCCAGGCATTCGGATCGGCCAAGGATTTCCATGACTTCGAAGATTCCGGGCGAAGTCGTCGAGCCGGTCAGGGCGGCCCGCAGGGGCTGCGCGATCTGGCCCAGCTTCACCTTTTCCTGCTCCGAGAATTGGCGCACCGCGGCTTCCAGGGAAGCGGCGGTCCAGGCGGTATCGGATTCCAGGGCCTGGCTGACCTTGCCGAGCAGAGCCTTGGCCTCGGGGGTGAGCAGGGCGGCGGCCTTGTCGGTGATCTGGACCGGGCGGGCCGTCACGTAGAGCTGCGCGTTCTCGGCCAGCTCCTTCAAGGTCTTCGCCCGCGCCTTCAGGCCCGGCATGCCGCGGCGGACGCGGTCGATCGCGGCGGCATCGGTTACGCCGAGCCGCTCGGCGACGTCCTGAGCCAGCCGCGCGTCGTCCGCTTCGCGGATGTAATGGCCGTTGAGGTTGTCGAGCTTGGTGTAGTCGAAGCGCGAGGCCGAGCGCCCGACCTGCGGCAGGTCGAACCATTCGACTGCCTGCGCGGTCGAGATGATCTCATCGTCGCCATGCGACCAGCCGAGGCGCAGCAGGTAATTGCGCAACGCCTCCGGCAGGTAGCCCATCTCGCGATAGGCATCGACCGCCAGCGCGCCATGGCGCTTCGAGAGCTTGGCGCCGTCCGGGCCGTGGATCAGCGGGATGTGCGAGAACGAAGGATGCTCCCAGCCCATCGCGTCGTAGATCATGACCTGGCGGAAGGTATTGGTCAGATGGTCGTCGCCGCGGATCACATGGGTGATGCCCATGTCATGGTCATCGACCACGACCGAAAGCATGTAGGTCGGCGTGCCGTCGCTGCGCAAGAGCACCATGTCGTCGAGCTGCTCGTTGCCGACCTCGACCTCGCCCTGGACCTGGTCCTTGACCACGGTCCGGCCGGTCTGCGGCGCCTTGATGCGGATGACGGGTTTCACGCCGGCCGGCGCGTCGCTCGGGTCACGGTCGCGCCAGCGGCCGTCGTAGCGCATCGGCTTGCCCAAGGTCATCGCGGTCTTGCGCATCTCCTCGAGTTCCTCGACCGAGCAGTAGCAGCGATAGGCCTTGCCCTCGGCCAAGAGCTGGTCGGCGATCTCGGCATGGCGGGCCTGCCGCGCGAACTGCATGACGACCTCGCCGTCCCAGTCGAGTTCGAGCCACTTCATCCCGGCGATGATCGCGTGGATCGCATCCTCGGTCGAACGCACCCGGTCGGTGTCCTCGATGCGGAGCAGGAACTTGCCGCCGTTGTGCCGGGCGTAGAGCCAGTTGAAGAGGGCGGTCCTGGCCCCGCCGATATGCAGGTAGCCGGTCGGCGAGGGGGCGAAACGGGTGACGACACTCATGATTGCAGAAATCCGGATAAATTCGTGGTGATATCGGGGACGGGAGACAGGTCTAACACATACGCCCCCAAAATTGGCAAGGCACGGGCCTTGGCCGTTCAGGGGATGAGGACGGGGCTGCGTGGATTTGGGGGCGATCCGGGACCGTGGCGAGGCCTTCCTCGCCGAGGAGCGGCCGAACTGGCCGGGCTGGCTGGCGGTCGCGCTCGGCCTCGGGATCGCGGTCTATTTCGCGCTGCCCCAGGAGCCGCCGCTTTGGCTGGGCGCGAGCCTCGCGGTTGGCGGGCTGGTGCTGGCGGTCCTGCTGCGGCGGAATCCGACGGCGGCACTTCTCATCCTGGCGCTGGCGGCGGGCTCGATCGGCTTCGGGGTCGCCCAGTTTCGCACCGCCCTGGTGGCGGCACCGCAGCTGCAGGACCCGATCCGCTACGCCCATGTCACCGGCCGCATCGCCGAGATCGAGCCCTTCCCGAATGCCGCCCGGGTTGTGCTGGACCGGGTCGCGATCGCGGAACTCCCGGCCGAAGCGACGCCGCTGCAGATCAAGATCAGGGTGAACAAGGACGCCGCCACGTTGAAGCTCGGCGACCGGGTCGATCTGCTGGCCAATCTCACGCCGCCGTCGCCGCCCTTGGCTCCGGGCGCTTTCGACTTCCGCCGGCGGGCGTTTTTCGAGGGCGAGGGCGCATCCGGATTTGCGCTGGGTGCGGCGCGCGTCCTGCCGCCGCTGGGCGAGGAGACCTGGCGCGCACGGCTGGGACTCTGGATCGGCCGGCTGCGCGCGACCATCGGCCAGCGCATCGCCAGCCTGGAGCCGGAGGCCGCCGGCGCCATGACCCGCGCGCTCACCGTCGGCGACCAGACCGCGCTGACCAAGGCCGATACCGAGGCGATGCGCACCTCCGGCCTGGCGCATCTGCTGTCGATCTCCGGGTTGCATATCGGCATGGCGGCGGGTCTGTTCTTCGTCGGCCTGCGTTCGCTGCTGGCGCTCATCCCAGCGCTCGCCCTCAACTTTCCGATCAAGAAATGGTCGGCGGCGGCGGCGATCGGCGCCGCCGGATTCTATGCGCTGCTCGCCGGCGCGACGGTGCCGACGCAGCGTTCCTTCATCATGATCGCCATCGTCTTCATCGGCGTGCTGATGGATCGCTCGCCCTTTTCCTTCCGGATGGTCGCCTGGGCGGCGATCGGCGTGCTGCTGCTGGCGCCCGAAGCGCTGGTCGGCGCCAGCTTCCAGATGTCGTTCTTTGCAGTCCTGGGGCTGATTGCGGTGTTCGAGGCGTTGCGGACCCGGATCGCACAATGGCGCGGCGGCCGGGCGCTGGAGACCGACTGGTTCGGCCGCGTCGCCGATACCTTGCGCGGCGCCGGATTCTGGCTGGCCACCACGATGCTGACCAGTGTGGTCGCATCGCTGATGACGGCGCCGTTTGCGATGTATCACTTCGACCGGCTGAGCACCTACGGCGTGGTCGCCAATTTGGTTGCGGTGCCGCTGACCGGCTTCTGGGTGATGCCGATGGAGATGATCGCGCTGCTGCTGATGCCGTTCGGCCTCGACGCGCCGTTCTGGCATCTCGCGGCGCGCGGCTGCGACGGCATCCTGTGGGTCGCCCATACCGTCTCCGCCTGGCCCTATGCCAACCTGATCACGCCGGCGATGCCGTCCGCCGCGATGATGGCGATCGCGCTCGGCATGATCCTGATCTGCCTGCTGCGGAGCCGCTGGCGCGGGCTCGGCCTGGCGCCGGTGCTCGCAGGCCTCGCCAGCCTGCTCTTCGTCACCACGCCGGACGTGCTGGTGGGCGGCGACGCCAAGCTGCTGGCGATCAAGGACGGGCAGGGGCACTATCAACTGAACTCGCTGCGCGCCAGCAAGCTCGCCGCCGAGACCTGGCTGCGGCGGAACGGGCAGCTCGAAGCGGTGCGCTTCGAAGGTGACGAAAACGCCATCCCGGATCTCTCCTGTGACCCGCAGGGCTGCATCTATCGGCGAAACGCGCGAACGGTCGCCCTCACGTTCAACGGCGAAGGCCTGGGCGAAGACTGTGCGCAGGCCGACCTCGTGATCAGCGCGGTGCCGATCCGCCGCGGTTGCCGGAAGCCGATCACGATCGATCGCTTCGATCTCTGGCGCGGCGGCGCGCACGCCGTGTGGATCGGGCCGGACGGACGCTTCCGCATCCAGAGCGTCGCCGCGACACTCGGCGACCGGCCCTGGGTGCTGGACCGGATGCGCCAAGGCATTCGAGACGACCGCCTGGTCGGAGACCCGGATCAGACGGGTGAAGACGACGTCGAAACGCTGCCTGAAAGAGTGGGCGACGCTGACTGATCGCGAACCTTTACGGGGGCGCCCCGCCAAACTCGCCTAAGTCGTTGACCGGAAAACGAAAACCCTTAGGCCC
This sequence comes from Dongia sp., assembly GCF_041905885.1. NCBI lineage: Bacteria > Pseudomonadati > Pseudomonadota > Alphaproteobacteria > Rhodospirillales > Dongiaceae > Dongia > Dongia sp. Next base: position 66,919 of record NZ_JAYRKD010000025.1, read on the forward strand.
GACCCAATCTATTCCCGCGCCACGTAAAGGCCCTGTAAAGGTTCCGGCAGCGAACCTTCGCCCCGGCCTCTAGTACTTCCGCATCAAGCCGATCAGCTTGCCCTGCAGCTTCACCCGGTCGGGGCCGAAGATGCGGGTCTTGTGGGCCTGGTTGGCGGGTTCGAGCGCAATCGAATCGCCCTTGCGGCGCAGCCGCTTCAAGGTGACCTCGTTGTTGTCGATCAGCGCGACGACGATGGTGCCGTTCTCGGCATTCTCGCAGCGCTCGATCAGCACGGTGTCGCCGTCATGGATGCCGGCCTCGATCATTGAATCGCCTTCGACGGTGAGCGCGTAATGCTCGCCGCGGCCCAGCATGCTGGCCGGAATGTCGACCGCGTTGCTGTTGTCACGCAAAGCCTCGATCGGCGTGCCGGCCGCGATCTTGCCGTAGAGCGGCAGCTGCACCGTCTCCGCCGCCTGGGCGACCATGGCGCCGGGCAGGCTCGGCGTGAAATCGCCGCGGATGACATTGGCGGAAAAGCCGCGCCGCCCGGCGTCGGATCCCGCGGCAGCGGCAGCAGCACCTTTGGCCTGGCCCATCTGGTCGTCGGAGAGCCGGGTGACTTCCAGGGCGCGCGCCCGGTGCGGCAGGCGGCGGATGAAGCCGCGCTCTTCCAGACCGGTGATCAGGCGATGCACGCCGGACTTGGACTTCAATCCCAAGGCGTCCTTCATCTCATCAAAGGACGGGGAGATTCCGGTATCGCCGAGACGTTCCTGAATGAACTGCAGCAGCTCGCGTTGCTTCCTGGTCAGCATGGCCTTGTCCTTTCTCCGGTTCCGCCGCCCGCTCTTCGGGGCGAGTCGGCACCTGCCACTGCTGGTGTCGACGCGGAACAAAGCAAAAACTGTGCCCATGTTCTAGTTTGGTTCATGTGGAAAAGTCAAGCGAGTCTCGACTTCCCGACAGGAATTGTCAGGAGACATCCGAACGCGCACTAACCGAGCCGGACCATCTCGACTTCGGTGCCGGCCTTGATGGCGGGGGAATTCGGCGGGCGGATCACCAGGCCGCCGGACTTGGAGAGCGCCGAGAGCATGGCGCTGTCCTGCTTGCCGAAGGGGGTGGCTACGAAGCCTCTCTCGTCCTCGATGACCGAGGAGCGCAGGTAGTCCTGGCGCTGGTCGTTGGCGGGGAGATCGATCGCCAGCCTTGCTTTCACGATATGTGGGCCTAGCTCGGTTACACCCAGCATGCGGGCGATGGCCGGTCCGACGAACAGGGTCGAGGTCACGATGGCGGAGACCGGGTTCCCGGGGAGGCCGATCACCTTCAGAGCCCCCGCCGCGGTTCCGAGCGTGCCGAACATCAGCGGCTTGCCCGGCCGCATGGCGATCTTCCAGAAGTCGAGCGCCATGCCCTTGGCCCTGAGCACGCTCTGCACCAGATCATGCTCGCCGACGGAGGCGCCGCCGCTGGTCAGCAGCAGGTCGGCGCCGGCGGCGCGGTCGATCAGGTCGGCGAGCGCGGATTCCTCGTCGCGGGCGATGCCGAGATTGATCGCCTCGCCGCCGCATTGCGTGACAAAGGCGGCGAGGGCGAAGCCGTTGGAGGCGATGATCTGGCCGGGCTTCAGGGTCTCACCGGGCTGCACCAGCTCGTTGCCGGTGGAGATGATGGCGACCCGGGGCTTGCGCGCGACGGTGAGCCAGGGCCAGTTCATCGCCGCAGCGAGGCCGATATCCGACGGTGTCAGGCGGCTGCCGGCGGGAATGCCGAGCTGGCCCTCGGCGAAGTCGTTGCCGGCGGTGCGGATATGTTTGCCCTGGATCGCGGCGCCGCCATCGACGATGCGGACGTGGTCGCCGTCCTTCTCGGTATTCTCCTGGATGACGATGGCGTCCGCGCCCTGCGGCAAGGCGGCACCGGTGAAGATGCGCGCGGCTTCGCCGGCGCCGATCGCACGTTCGGGCAAGGTGCCGGCGGCGATCGATGCCACGATCTTGAGGCGCAGGGGTAGCTGCTGCACGTCGGCGCTGCGGACGGCGTATCCATCCATCGCGGAGACAGCCTGCGGCGGATGCGCGAGGCGTGCCGTCACCGGCTGTGCGAGAACGCGACCGACGGCCTGGTCCAGGGCCACGACTTCGGGGCCGAGCGGTGCGAAGGCGGCGAGAATCCGGTCGGTCGCTTCCTTCACCGAAAGCATCAGTCGGCCTCGAAGGTGCCGGACTTGCCGCCGCTCTTGTGGGTCAGGCGGATCTCGGTGATGCGCATGGTCTTATCGACCGCCTTCACCATGTCGTAGACCGTGAGCGCCGCGACCGAGACGGCGGTCAGCGCTTCCATCTCGACGCCGGTGCGGCCCTTGAGCTTGCAGGTGGCTTCGATCGCGACGGCGGATTGCGCCGCGTCGATCGAGAGCTCGACGTTCACCGAGGAGAGCGAAAGCGGGTGGCAGAGCGGGATGAGATCGGGCGTGCGCTTGGCGCCCATGATGCCGGCGAGCTGGGCGACCGTGAGCACATCGCCCTTCTTGACGTGGCCATCGCGGATCAGCGCCAGGGTCTCCGGCGCCATGACGACGGCGCCCTTGGCGACTGCGACGCGCTCGGTCTCCGATTTCTCGGAGACGTCGACCATCCGGGCGTTGCCCTCGGCGTCGAAATGGGTGAGGCGGGTCATGGAGTTACTCTGAAGGATTCATCACGCGGAGAGGTCAACCCCCTCCCTAGCCCTCCCCCATCTTGGGGGAGGGGACTCTTGATGGCTGAGGCGAGAGACGGTTCCACATCCAACCGATCAAGCCACAGCCAGCTGCGGCGCCCGCCCGCCCAGCAGCGTGCGCGTGGCGGCCGCGACGTCGGGCTGGCGCATGAGACTCTCGCCGACCAGGAAGGCCGAGGCGCCGACGCGGTGCATGCGCTCGAGATCGGCGGTGACGTTGAGGCCGCTCTCGGCGACCAGGATGCGGTCGCGGGGGACGCGGGGCGCCAGCTGCTCGGTGACGGCGAGATCGACGGTGAGCGTCTTGAGATTGCGGTTGTTGATGCCGAAGAGCTTCGCGTCGAGCTTGAGCGCGCGGTCGAGCTCGGCGGCGTCGTGCACCTCGACCAGCACGTCCATGCCGAGATCGTCGGCCAGCGCCGCCAGCTCGGCGGCCTGGACGTCTTCGAGCGCGGCCATGATCAGCAGGATGCAATCGGCGCCGAGCGCGCGGGATTCGTAGATCTGATAGGGATCCAGCATGAAATCCTTACGCAGCAGCGGCAGATCGACGGTCGCGCGCACCGCAGTGAGGAAGCCGTCCTCGCCTTGGAAATAGGGGAAATCGGTCAGCACGCTGATGCAGGTCGCACCACCATCCCTGTACGCACGCGCCAGAGCCGGCGGGTCGAAATCGGCGCGGATCAGGCCCTTCGAGGGCGAGGCGCGCTTGATCTCGGCGATGAGGCCGAACTTGCCGGCGCCGACGACCTGCTCCAAGCGCTTGGCGAAGCCGCGCGGCGGGTCGATGCGGTTGCGGCCCTCGGCCGAAGCGATGATCTCGGATGGGGAGACGGCGCGTTTGCGCGCGGCGATATGCTCGCGCTTATCGGCGCAGATCTTCGCCAGGACGTCGCTCATGATTTGCTCGAATTGGTGACGGCGACGAGAGCGGCGAGGGTCGCCTTCGCTTTGCCGGTGTCGAGGGCGTCGGCGGCGAGCTGGATGCCGGCCGGCATGTCGGAAGCGCGCTCGGCGATCACCAGAGCCGCGGCAGTATTCAGCAGCACGATGTCGCGATAGGGACCCTGCACGCCTTCGAACAGGCCGCGGATCGCCTGGGCGTTGGAGGCGGCATCGCCACCTTTCAGCGATGCGCCGTCGGAACGGGCGATGCCGAAGTCTTCCGGTGCGAGGGTGAAGTTGCGGATCGCACCGTGCCTGAGCTCGACCACCTTCGTAGGGCCGGTGGTGGTGATCTCGTCCAAGCCGTCGCTGCCATGAACCAGCCAGGCATGCTCGGTGCCGAGGTTGCGCAGCACCTCGGCCATAGGCTCCAGCCAATCGCCGGAGAAGACGCCGAGCAGCTGGCGCTTGACGCCGGCCGGGTTCGACATCGGGCCCATCAGGTTGAAGATCGTACGGGTGCCCAATTCCGCGCGGGTCGGGCCCACGTGACGCATCGCGCTGTGATGCTTCTGCGCCCAGAGGAAGGCGGTGCCGACCTCATTGATTGCCCGCTCGACCGTCGGGATGTCGGCTTCGAGATTGACGCCGAGGGCCGCCAGCACATCGGCGGCGCCGCTCTTGGAAGAGGCAGCGCGGTTGCCGTGCTTGGCGACGGTGACGTTGCAGGCGGCACAGATGAGCGCGACCGGGGTGGAGATGTTGAGCGTACCGGCGTGATCGCCGCCGGTGCCGCAGACATCGATCGCTTGGGCCGGGGCGGAGACGCGCGTCATCTTCTCGCGCATCACCTTCACGGCGGCGGTCATTTCCTCGACCGTCTCACCGCGCACACGGAGCGCCATCAGGAAGGCGGCGATCTGTGCGGGCGTCACTTCGCCCGCCATGATGGCGCCGAATGCAGATTCGGCCTGCGCTTGGCTCAGCGGCTTGCCCTGGGCGACGATGGCGATGATGCCCTTGAAGTCGACGGAAGACGCCGCGGGCGTCACGACCGGCGCGTTCATCCTACGCGACCCGATCCATTTTAGGGGGGGCCATGCGGAGATTGGTGCCGCAATCCTGCAGGAAGTTGGCGAGGATCTTGTGGCCGTGCTCCGAGGCGATGCTCTCCGGGTGGAACTGCACGCCGAAGATCGGCAGGGTCTTGTGCTGCAGGCCCTGGATCACGCCGTCGTCGCTCTGCGCGGTGATCTCCAGATCCGCCGGGAAGGTTTCGGGCTCGACGGTCAGCGAGTGATAGCGGGTGGCGTCGAAGTCGTTCGGCACGTCGCGGAACACGCCCTTCCCGGTGTGGTGCACTTTCGAGATCTTGCCGTGCATCGGCCTGGGCGCGCGAATCACCTTGCCGCCGAACACCTGGCCGATCGCCTGGTGGCCGAGGCAGACGCCGAACAGCGGCACCTTGGCCGCGGAGGCGCGCTTGATGAGATCGAGGCAGATGCCGGCGGTGTCGGGGGTGCAGGGGCCGGGGGAAAGAATGATGCCTTGCGGATGCTTGGCCATCACCTCATCGACGGTGATCTTGTCGTTGCGATGGACTTCGAGCCTGGCGCCCAGTTCCCCCAGATAGTGGAACAGGTTGTAGGTGAAGCTGTCGTAGTTGTCGATTAGGATGAACATCGTTAAAGAGGCCAATTCAGCAATCGGGCGAGAAGTTTAGCAGGCGATGTTGGAGGAGGGAAGCAAGCCGCGTCCGGAAGCGGCGGCGCCGGAAAGCGCATCCCGGCCGGCCTCTTCCTGGGCCAAAAACCCCTGGATAGGCGTCACGGGCGCGCTGCTGGGCTTCCTGGCCCTGGCCGGCCTGGTCCTGGCCGCGGCCGCCCCGGCCAGCGGCTTCGACCTCTGGCCGGCGCTTCGGCGCCATTACTGGCTGATCGCCGCCGTCTCGGTCCTGGTCTGCCTCGGCTTCGGCAAGAGGGTTCAGACCGACGCGCTTACCGACATCCTGAACGTCCGGGTCTCCGGCCGCTTCCTGCTGGCCTTGGGCGCCGATGCCGGCCTGGTGGCGGGGCTGATGCTGGGGATCAACAGCGACGATTTCTGGCATCTGGAATCCGGCCTTGCCGCCCTGGTCCTGGCCGATGGGATCGTCGCCGGCGCGGTCTGGGGCCGCCGCCTGCTGGCCGGCCCGACCCGCAAGCCGCAGGCCTCGCCGAGCCCGGCGGTCGCCGCGGTTCGTGTCGAGCCCGGCGCGGCCATTCCCTTCGACGGCTTCGTGATCGGCGGGCGCTCCGAGGTCGATGACGGGCTGGTCGGCGGCTCGCCGCTCGGCAGCTTGCGCGGCGCCGGCGACATCGTGCATCGGGGCGCGCGCAACGGCGACGGGCGATTGACCATCGATCCCATGGTGGAAGCGCCGGCGACCGCGCCGGGCTTCACCGCAGCCGCATTGTTTCCGAAGATGATCCATGCCAAGGCGCTGCTGATCTTCATCGGCCTGGTGGTGCTGGCGGTGGTGCTCTCGACCATGGGGACCTCGCTGCCGGCTTTGCGCTTGCCTCTGGGACTCCTGGTGCTCAGCGTTGCGACGCCGGCTGCACTCGGCCTGGTGCGGCCGATGATCCATGCCAAGGTGGTCGCCCGCGCGCGCAAGCTCGGCTGGGTCCTGAACGGCACGGCGGTGATCGATGCCTTGGCCGACATCTCCGCCCTGGTCTGCGGCCGCGGCGGTGTCGTCACCAAGCCGGAGATGGAGATCGTCGCCATCCATCCGGCGATCGACGTCGAGGCGGTCGAGCTGGTCGCCGCCGCCGCGACCATCGCGCAATCGAGCCACGGCGTCTGGGCGCGATCGCTGCTGCGCTATGCGGTGTCGCGCAAGCTCAGGCTCGCCCCGCTGGCGGAATGGACCGACGAGATCCTTGAGACCGGATACGGCATCCGCGCCATTACCCAGGGCGGGCAGGGGCTGATCGCCGGTACCCGCGACTGGGTGGCGGAGCAGGGCATCCGCATCTCGCTGCTGGAGGCGCAGGAGCGCGAGAGCCTCACCGCCGGACGCCGGGCGCTCTGGGTGGCGCAGGTGACGCCGGCGCCGGTGCTGATCGGCGTCATCATCGGCGGCGAGCGGCTGAAGCCCGGCGCCTCGGAGATGTGCAAGAATGCCAAGCGATTCGGTCTGACCGGCGCGCTGCTGGATCGGCGCGGCGCGGAAGGCGGCGGGGAGATCGCGCGCTATCTCAACCTGCGCTTTGTGGAGGACGACACGCTGGCGAGGAAAGCCATGGCGACCGAGTGGAGCACGCTCGGCCTGAAGCCCGTGATCGTGCAGCATCGCGGCGACCCGGTCCCGGATGCGCCGGTCGGGCCGCGGCTGCTGATGGGCATGCGCGCGATCGGCGAGGCGGCGCCGGCGGTGGCCGGCGACTGGGCCGCGGCGACCGCGCGCGAGGACCCGCGGCTGGTCATGGACCTGCTCAGGCTCTGCCGCGACACCCGGCGGCGCGAGAAGTTCGGCTATCTGCTGGCCACCGTCTTCACCGTGCCCGGGCTCTGGCTGATCGCGACCGGGCAGACCTCGGCGGCGATTCTGGTGCTGGCGGCGCTGATCGGGATGCTCGGCGTGATCGCCAATGCGCAGCTCTTAAGCTTGGTGACCTCGACCGCGACCGAGATCGACGAGGAACACTAGATGGCGCGGCGCCGCTCGAAGAAAAGTCCGCTCTCGCGCCGCATCGCGGCCTGGCGCAAGTTGCCAAGCAAGAGCCTCGGCAAGCTGCTCCGCTATCGGCCGCCACATTCCTCGGTCTTCGTGATCGGCATCGGCATCGGGCTTGCGGTCGGCTTGAGCCTCGGCGTCGGCCTCACCTGGCTCGACGGCAAGCGGGCGCCGGTGCCCGTGCAGGTCGCGGAAGTCGCGGCGCCGCCGGTTGCGGAAACGCCGCCTGCTGTGCCGCCGGCCTATGTCGAGCGCACCGAGCCTGCACAGGCGGAAGAGGAGATTCCGGAGCCGACGCCGCCTGCGGTCATCGACAACCGGCCGGTTCCGCAAGCCGCGGCGCCGCAGCCGGCACCGGCGCCGCGCATCGAGCCGACCCCGCTGCCGGCCGAGCCCGACCCCGCGGCCCCAACCCTTGGCGAGCCGGCCTGGCTGAAGAACGCCGTGGCCTCGGTCGATCCCGGCAACCGGCCGATGATCGCGATCGTGCTGGACGACGTGGGCGCCACGCCCGGCGACGTGCCGGGCGCGCTCGGCCTGCCCGGCCCGATCACGCTCTCGATCATGACCTATGCGGCCAATGCTGCGAAGATCGCCGCCGAGGCGCATCGGGCCGGCCATGAGATCATGCTCCATGTGCCGATGGAGCCGATCAACCGCGATGCCGACCCCGGGCCGAACGCGCTGCTGGTCAACCTGGATGCCGCGGAGATCGCCAAGCGGCTCGACTGGGGGCTGGCGCAGTTCCCGGGCTATGTCGGCATCAACAACCACATGGGCAGCAAGTTTACCCAGAACGCGGCCGGCATGCGCGTGGTGCTGGAGCAACTGAAGGCGCGCGGGCTCTTGTTCCTGGACAGCCGCACCATCGCCAACTCGGTCGGCGATTCCCTGGCGGCCGAGCTCGGCGTCACCCATCTGCAGCGCGACGTGTTCCTCGACGACGTGATCGACGAGGCGGACATCATGAAGGAGCTCGCCCGCACGGAAGCCATTGCGCGGAAGCACGGCGTCGCCATCGCGATCGGCCATCCGCACCGCGACACCGTCGCGGCTTTGCGGCAGTGGATCCCGGAGGTGCAGGCCAAGGGCTTCGTGCTGGTGCCGATCAGCGCGGTGGCGAAGAAACGGAATGGGGTGACGGGATGAACGCGCGCTGGATGCCATGGATCGTGTTGCTGGGCTGTCTCGCGGCAGTTCCGGCCTGGGCCGAGCCGGTGCAGCCCGAAGGCATGCCGGCGAAGCCCGGGGAATACACCGGTTATGAGGATTGGCTCGCGAAGCAGAAGTTCACCAAGAAGGACATGCCGGACGCGGTGGTGAACGACTACGTGCAATGCGCCTACCGCGCCGTCTATGCGGTCACGACCCCGACCGAGCGCGATGTGCTCGACCAGGCCGCGCGCAGCAACGGCATGACGGCCCCCGAGCTGCGCGCCTTCGAACGCGCCGTCGCGCGCCGCTACGACAGCGGCGCGGCGACCGTGACGGCGCATATCCTGAAGACCTGCAAGGCGCCCTACGAGCACTTCCTGGCAGCGAAGGCCAAGGCCGAGCAGGGTTGAGCGGGAATCGCTTTTTCCTGACTTGTCTTTGACTTGAGTCAAAGCCGGCTATACCCGAGACCGGGCACAGGGTCCTTATGACCGCGGCAAACCCGGCGACACGGATACTGCTCGATTGGTGGCACGCCAAGCGCGGGCCGCGAGCGATGCCGGCGCGCGCCGATCTGGATCCTTTGGAGCTGAAGGCGATCCTGCCGCAGCTGCTGCTGATCGATGTCGCCGTCGCAGCGGAGCCGCGGCGCTTCGTCTTCACCTGCCGCCTGGCCGGGACAGAAATCGACAGCCGCTTCGGCGTCAACCTGACCGGCGTCACCCTGGACCAGGCGCCGTTCGGCGAGGCGCGCGCGGCGATCCGGCAGGAATACGAGGCCGCGGTCAACGAGCAGTTGCCGGTCCTCTGCAGCCACAGCGTGGTGGTCGACGGCGGCCGCTCCGTCGAGTACGAGCGCCTGGTGGCACCCTTGAGCGGCAAGGACAACGCGGTGACCGCGCTGGCCGTGGCCATCGACTTCAATTGCGTTCACCGGCTGGAGAGCGGCCGTCCGTCGGCCTGCAGCAATCTCGGCCCTTGCGACCGCATCGACCTCTGCCTGATGCGCCCCGCCGCGCCGGGCTGATCGCGCCTACCGGTTCGCGCCGCCCTGGGCGAAGCGCACGGCTTCCTCGGCGGCGCGCATCAGGGCGCGGGCCTTGTGCTGGCATTCCTGGTGCTCGCTCTCGGGCACGGAGTCAGCCACGATGCCGGCGCCGGCCTGGACATACATGACCTGGTCCTTCACCACCGCGGTCCTAAGCACGATGCAGGTGTCCATGGCGCCGTTGGCGGCGAAATAGCCGATGGCACCACCGTAGATGCCGCGCTTCTCCGGCTCCAGCTCTTCGATGATCTCCATGGCGCGGACCTTGGGGGCGCCGGAGACGGTGCCGGCGGGGAAGCCCGCCATCAGCGCGTTCATCGCGTCGTATTGCGGGTCGATCTTGCCATCGACGTTGGAGACGATGTGCATGACGTGGCTGTAATACTCGATGATGTTGCGCTCGGTGACCTTGACCGAGCCGATGCGGGCGACGCGGCCGACATCGTTGCGCCCCAAGTCGAGCAGCATCAGGTGCTCAGCCAGCTCCTTCTTGTCGGCAAGGAGATCGGCGGCGAGCGCGCGGTCTTCCTCCGGCGTCTTGCCGCGCGGTCTGGTGCCGGCGATCGGGCGGATCGTGACCGTCTCGTCGCGCAGCCGCACCAGGATCTCCGGTGACGAGCCGATGATCGAGAAGCCGCCGAAATCCAGGAAGTAGAGGAACGGCGAAGGATTGAGCCGCCGCAGTGAGCGATAGAGCGCGAAGGGCGGCAGGGTGAAGGGCAGGCTGAAGCGCTGCGACAGCACCACCTGGAAGATGTCGCCGGCCAGGATGTATTCCTTGGCCTTGTCGACCATGCCCTTGTATTCGTCGGGGCTCATGTTGGAGCTGGGCGGCGGGAGCTCGAGGCGCGGGTCGATGTCGCTGCGCTGCTGCGGGAGACTGCGGTCGAGGTCGTTGACCACGTCGCCGATCCGCTCGACCGCCTGGTTGTAGGCGGCGCGCGCCGAGAGGCCGATCCGCGGCCAGACCGGGGTCACGATGATCACGATGTCCTCGACATTGTCGAAGATCGCGATGACGGTCGGGCGCAGGAAGATGCTGTCCGGCACGCCGAGCTTGTCGGGGTTCTGCTGCGGCAGGTTCTCGACCAGCCGCACCATGTCGTAGCCCATGTAGCCGAAGACGCCCGATGCCATCGGCGGCAGGCCCTGCGGCACGTCGATGCGGCTCTCGCCGATCAGCGCGCGCAAGGAGTCCAGCGAGGGTTTCTCTTCGGGCGTGAAGGCGTCGGGATCGGCGCGGGCGTTGCGGTTGATTTCCGCCTTGTCGCCGCGGCAGCGCCAGATCACGTCGGGTTTAAGGCCGATGATCGAGTAGCGGCCGCGCACCGCGCCGCCCTCGACCGATTCCAGCAGGAAGGCATTGGCGCGCCCGTCGGCCAATTTGAGCATCGCCGAGATCGGGGTCTCGAGATCGGCGACGCGTTTGGTCCAAACGAGTTGCGGCCGGCCGCTGGAATAGCGCGCGGCGAAATCGTCGAAAGCCGGCTCGGTGCGCATGCTATTCGGAGATCAGGGAGTTGATCACGTCCTCGTTGACCTGCGGCTTGATCTCCTGCTGGAGCGCCGCGCTGAACTGGGCGGCGAGGTCGCCGCGGATCTGGTTGCTGATGCCCTGGGTGAGGGTCGCAACGTCGTCCGGATGCGCCTTCGGGTCGGGCGGCGTGATCGCGGTGACCTTGGCGACGACCGGGCCGTCCTTGCCGTCGCCGACCGCGGTCTCGCCGAGCTTCGCGGCGAACAGGCTGGCGGCGAGGCCCTGGGCGATGCCGTTCTCCGGATCGCCCTTGCCGCGGGTGAACGAGCCGGATTTCTTCACCGTGAGACCGAGCGCGGTCGCTTCCGCCTCGAGGTCGCCGGTCTTCGCCTTCTCGGCGATCTCCTTGGCCTTGGCTTCCGCGGCTTCGTGCTGTTTGTCGGTCATCCAGTCGGCGGTCAGCTGTTCCTTCACCTGGTCCATCGCCTTGTCGGCCGGCGGGGTGGTGGCGGTGGTCTGCACCACGGCATAGGAGCCGTCGTTGAACGGGGTCACCGAGCTCTGGTTGCCGGAATCGGTGCTGAAAATCAGCTGCACCACGTCCGGCGTCAGGCCGGTATCGGCGCCCTTGTCGTCCTTGCCGGCGGAATCGACCGCGGCGACCTTGGTGACCTTCATCTTCAGCTTGGCGCCGGTCTCCTCGAGCGTGGCGCCGCCGGCCAGGCTGTCGTCGAGCTGCTTGATGATCGAATCCAGGGATTCGGTCGCCCGGGCGAGCGCGATGTTGTGCTTCAACTGGTCCTTCACCTCGTCGAGCGTCTTGGTGGTGGCGGGCTCGGACGAGATCACATGCACGATGTGGATGCCGAACGGGCTCTTCAGCGGGGCGGAGACGCCGCCCGCCGCCACCGCGAAGACCGGCTCGGCGATTTCCTGGGGCAGGCCTTGCTTCTGCAGCTTGCCGAGCACCACCGGGTCGCCGCCGGTGACCTGCTTAACCGCATCGGCGAAAGCGGCGCCGCCCTTGATCGCTGCCTCGATCTTGTCGGCCTGGGCCTGGTCTTGGACCACGACCTGCTCGACCTCGCGGATGTCGGGGGTGGAGAAGCTGGCCTTCTGCGCCTCGTACTCGGCCGCGATCTCGTCGTCGCCGACGGCGATGTCGGCGATCAGGTCCTCGGGTGAGACCGTGAGCACGGTGGCGGCGCGGTATTCCGGCGCCTTGTAGCGGTCGGCGTGATCCTTGCGGTATTGCTCGAGCGCGGCGTCGTCCGGCATCGCGATGTCGGTCATCGCGGTGGCGGGAATCTCCAGCACGTCGGCGCTGCGTTCCTCGGCCTGGCTGAGATAGATCTGCTCGGCATAGGTCTGCGGCACGGCAATGCCGCTGAGCGCCGCGCGGTAGAGCGCCTGGTTGACGAGGTCGGTCTGCACCTCGCTCACATAGCCGGCCTCGCTGAGGCCGAGGCGATCCAAGGACAGCATGAAGCGGTTGCGGTCGAACTGGCGCTGCTCGTTCTGGAACTGCGGGTCGGCCTGGATCTCGGCAACCGCGGTCGCCTGGCCGACGCCGAGGCCCTGCTCCTGGGCGAAGACCTTCAGCGAGTTGCGGTTGACCGCCCCGGCGACGACCTGGGCCACGCCGCCGAACTGCGCGAATTGCTGGGCGGTGAAGTTGACGCCCTGCATCTGGGCGGCGAAGCGATCCATCGCCTGCTTCAGGTCGCGGCGGAACTCGTTCTGCGAATACTTGATGCTGCCGATGGTGGCGACCGGCTTCGCCGCCTGGTCGCGGCTGAAGATGTCGCCGATGCCCCAGAGGGCGAAGGCCACGATCAGGAGGCCGAACAGAATCTTGGCGACGAGGCCGGTGCTCTTGCTACGGATCGAAGTCAGCATAAGAAGGTCAGGTCCATCACTTTAAGGAAGCCCGGCAAAAGGCCGGAAATCGGGCCGCATCATAGGGATGCACCCTTTTGACCGCAACCCGCCGCACCACTGGATGGTTGTCCCGCCGGGTGGCCGCATCAGGACGCCGAAAAGCTCGGGAGGACATATGAAAATCACGCCGGGACTGATCTGGATCGGGTGGATAACCCTGGTCACTTTGGTCTTCTACCTCAGCCTCGCCATGCACACGGCCATCCTGCGGGGCCGGCACAAGGTCATGGCGCCGGCCGCTGCCGGGCATCCGGATTTCGACCTCGCCACACGGATCCACGCCAATACCCTGGAATACCTGGTGCCGTTCCTGGTGGCGCTGTGGATGTGTGCCGTCTTCTATGAACCGCTGCCGGCGGCGATCCTCGGCATCGTCTGGCTGTTCGGCCGGGTCATCTACGTCTTCGGCTATTGGAGCGCGCCGCCGCGCCGGCAGCCGGGGTTCATCCTGGCGATGTTCGCCCTCATTCTGCTGCTGATCCTCACGGGCTATGGGCTTTTCCGCATGGGACTGGTAATGGGCGTCTGACGACGAACCAAGGGGGCGGGAATGGCCAAGCTGCGGCATCTGGTGGCGGGAAACTGGAAGATGAACGGCAGCCGCGCCATGGCGGCGCAGCTGATCTCGGAGCTGAAGGCCGCCAGCGCCGGCCTCAACGCCGACCTGCTGGTCTGCCCGCCGTTTCCCTACCTGATCCATGCCCATGAATTCCTGACCGGCAGCACTATTGCCCTGGGGGCGCAGGACTGCGCAGCCCAGGAGAGCGGCGCCCATACCGGCGACGTCGCCCCGATGATGCTGAAGGATTGCGGCGCCACGCATGTGATCCTCGGCCATTCCGAGCGCCGCAGCGACCATGGCGAGAGCAGCGCCGAGGTCGCCGCCAAGGCCAAGGCGGCGCAGGCGGCAGGCCTGGTCGCCATCGTCTGCGTCGGCGAGACCGACAGCCAGCGCGTGGCCGGCGAGACCCTGAAAGTGGTCGAATCCCAGATCGTCAATTCGGTGCCGCAGGGCTCGAGCCCGGCCAACCTGGTCGTCGCCTATGAGCCGGTCTGGGCGATCGGCACCGGCAAGACGCCGACCGCCGGCGACGTCGAGGTGGTGCATGCGCATATCCGCAAGCTGCTGGTTTCCAGCCTGAAGGACGGGCAGGGGGTGAAGATCCTCTACGGCGGCTCGGTGAAACCCTCCAACGCCGCCGAGCTCATGGCGGTGCCGGAGGTCAACGGTGCCCTGGTCGGCGGCGCCAGCCTGAAGGCGGCGGACTTCCTGGGGATCGCCGCGGCCTGCGCCTAGCCGTGTCGAGGTGACCCGCTGCCCCCACCCTAACCCGCCCCCGATCCGGGGGCGAGGACCAGACCGAGCATGCCTCTTCCCCCTCCCCGGATACGGGGGACGGTCGGGGTGGGGGTAAGAGACACCGCCTCCGACAGTCCTCTAACCCACTCACCGAGCTCTGGAAATCGCCGCTGGAAATCCCATCTCAAACGGTTTAGAAACCCGGCCGCAACCGTTTCGGACCCAAAAGCGCATCCAATGCCCGAGATCATCTACACCGTCGTCCGCTTGATCCAGATCTTCCTGGCTGTCGGCCTGGTCGCCATCATCATCCTGATGCAGCGCTCCGAAGGCGGGCTGGGCGGGCTTGGCGGCGGCGGCGGCGGCGCGGGCGGCATGGGCGGCTTCCTGACCGGGCGCGCCCAGGCCAACGTCATCACCCGCACCACCGCGATCCTGGCCGCGGGCTTCCTGGCGAGCACCCTGATCCTGGCCTATGGCGACCATGCCGGCCGGGGCAAGCCGACCACGCTGGTTCCGGCGGCGACCACGGTCCCGGCGGCACCGACCGAGCCGGCCGCGCCGGCGGGCACGGCGCCGGCCACCACCGGTCCGGAAGCACCCGCGGGTACGTCCTCCGGCGGCGACTCGGGCGCGACTCCACCGGCCGCACCCGCGACCCCGGCGGCACCCGCCGCACCGACCGGCCAGTAATCCCTTGAAAAGGAACCTCTCGCACCCGGCAAGTCAGCAGCACTTGCCGGGGTGTCCCGACTCGTTCCATAAGGACCGCCCATGACGCGTTTCATTTTCATCACCGGCGGCGTGGTCTCCTCTCTCGGCAAGGGTCTTTCTTCGGCAGCACTCGGTGCTCTGCTGCAGGCACGCGGATTCAAGGTCCGTTTGCGGAAGCTCGACCCCTATCTCAACGTCGATCCGGGCACGATGAGCCCGTATCAGCACGGCGAGGTCTTCGTCACCGATGACGGGGCGGAGACCGACCTCGATCTCGGCCATTACGAACGCTTCACCGGAATTTCGGGCCGGCGGTCGGACAGCATCACCACCGGGCGCATCTACCAGAACGTGATCACCAAGGAGCGGCGCGGCGACTATCTCGGCGCGACCATCCAGGTGATCCCGCACGTCACCGACGCGATCAAGGATTGGATCAAGGCTGACGTCACCGACGAGGATTTCATCCTCTGCGAAATCGGCGGCACGGTCGGCGACATCGAGAGCCTGCCCTTCCTGGAAGCGATCCGCCAGCTCGGCAACGAGCTTGGCTCGGAGCGCACCATGTTCGTGCACCTGACCTTGATCCCGTGGATCCCGGCGGCCGGCGAGCTGAAGACCAAGCCGACCCAGCATTCGGTGAAGGAGCTGCAATCGGTCGGTATCCAACCCGACATCCTGCTCTGCCGCTGCGACCGCGAGATTCCGGCGGAGAGCCGGCGCAAGATCGCGCAATTCTGCAACGTCCGCCCGAGCGCCGTCATCCAGGCGCTGGACGTCGATACGATCTATGCGGTTACCGGCGCCTATCACAACGAAGGCTTCGACGACGAGGTCTGCCGGCATTTCAATCTCGACGCCCCGCCGCCGAACTTGAAGCCCTGGAACGAGAAGGTCGAGCGCATCCGCCATCCGGAAGGCGAAGTGAATATCGCGATCGTCGGCAAGTACACCTCGCTGCTCGATGCCTACAAGTCGTTGGCCGAAGCGCTGCGGCATGGCGGCATCGCCAACAACCAGAAGGTCAATCTGAACTGGATCGACAGCGAGATCTTCGAGCGCGAGGACGCGGTCCAGCATCTTGACGGCGTGCACGGGATTCTCGTCCCCGGCGGCTTCGGCGAGCGCGGCTCGGAGGGAAAGATCCAAGCGGCGCGCTTCGCCCGCGAGCGCAAGGTGCCGTATTTCGGCATCTGCTTCGGCATGCAGATGGCGGTCATCGAGGCGGCGCGGAATCTGGTCGGCGTGAAGAATGCAAGCTCGACCGAGTTCGGCGAAACATCCGAGCCGGTGGTCGGCCTGATGACCGAATGGCTGCGCGGCAACATGCTGGAGAAGCGCAAGGCCGGCGGCGATCTCGGCGGTACGATGCGGCTCGGCGCTTATGAATGCGACGTGACGCCGGGCAGCCTGATCGCCGGCATCTACGGGAAGACCCGGATCAGCGAACGGCACCGCCACCGCTACGAGGTCAACATCAACTACAAGGAACGGCTGGAAAAGGCCGGCCTGATGTTCTCCGGCATGTCCCCGGACGGCGTCCTGCCGGAGATGGTGGAAATCCCGGATCACCCCTGGTTCGTCGGCGTCCAGTTCCACCCGGAGCTGAAATCGCGGCTGTTCGAGCCCCACCCGCTGTTCACATCGTTCATCGGCGCGGCTTTGACTCAGTCGCGGTTGGTGTAGTTCCCAAAGTCGTCATGGCCGGGCTTGACCCGGCCATCTGCGCGACGCCTGATACAGATGCCCGGCCCCGCGAACGAATGTTCGCATACGCGAACGGAGGCCCGGGTATGACGGAGATTGAAATGGCCAAGCCACGTCACGTCCGCATCGGCAACCTCACCATCGGCAATGACCGGCCGCTGGCGCTGATCGCCGGGCCCTGCCAGCTCGAGAGCCGGGCGCATGCGCATGAGATGTGCCATGCGCTGACCGAGCTGACCGGCAAGCTCGGCATTGGCCTGATCTACAAGACCAGCTTCGACAAGGCCAACCGCAGCAGCATCACCACGGCGCGCGGCATGGGGCTCCAGGACAGCCTGCCGATCTTCGCCGAGCTGCGCGACAAATACGGCGTGCCGGTGCTGACCGACGTCCACACCGAGGAGCAATGCGCGCAGGCGGCCGAGGCGGTCGACGTGCTGCAGATCCCGGCCTTCCTTTCGCGGCAGACCGATCTCCTGATCGCCGCGGCGAAGACCGGCCGCGCGATCAACATCAAGAAGGGCCAGTTCCTGGCCCCTTGGGACATGAAGAACGTCATCGCGAAATGCTCCGCCGCCGGCAACGACAACGTGCTGGCCTGCGAGCGCGGTGTCTCCTTCGGCTACAACACCCTGATCAGCGACATGCGGGCGCTGCCGATCATGGCGGAGACCGGCTATCCGGTGGTGTTCGATGCGACGCATTCGGTGCAGCAGCCGGGCGGGCAGGGGACGACCTCGGGCGGCCAGCGCGAGTTCGTGCCGGTGCTGGCCCGCGCCGCCGTCGCCGTGGGTGTCGCCGCCGTCTTCATGGAGACGCACCAGGATCCGGATCACGCGCCGTCGGACGGGCCGAACATGGTGCCGCTGAAACACCTGCCGAAGCTGCTCGAGACCATCATGGCCTTCGACAAACTGGCCAAGGACCGGCCGGTCGAAAGCATCCAGCCCTGACCCAGAGCATCGCCGCGCTGGCGCTGCTGGTCGACGATTACGACCGGGCGATCGCCTATTACACCGAAGTGCTCGGCTTCCGTCTGGTCGAGGACACGCCCCAGGGACCGGATAAGCGCTTCGTGCGCGTGGCACCGCCCGGCGGCGAGACCGCGCTGCTTCTCGCCAAGGCCAAGAATGCGGAGCAGGCAGCGCGGATCGGCGACCAGGCGGGCGGGCGCGTCTTCCTGTTCCTGAACACAGACGATTTCCGGCGCGACTACGCGGCCTACAAGGCCAAGGGCGTCGACTTCACGGAAGCGCCGCGCGAGGAAAGCTACGGCAGCGTCGTGGTATTTCGCGATCTCTATGGTAACCTCTGGGACCTCGTGCAGCACCGTTGAGGGGACAGCGTGCCGCGCTTCTCGATCGTCACCACCTGTAAGGGGCGGTTGCATCACCTTAAAGACTCGCTGCCGCGCTTCCTGAAGCAGCGCGACACCGAAGTGATCGTGGTCGACTATGATTGCCCCGACGGGACCGGAGATTATGTCCGGCGGGTGCATCCCGAGGCCAAGGTGGTGTCCGTCGCGGACGCGCCGGTGTTCAACATCTCGCATGCCCGCAACCTCGGCGCCGCAGCGGCGACCGGTGAATGGCTGGCGTTCCTGGATGCAGACGTCATGGTCGCGCCCAACATGTTCCAGCGCATCGCCGCGATGCTCTCGGCCCCGGGGAACAAGGCGCAGCAGCGAAAGTACTTCCGATTCCAGTCCGGGATGCTGAGCCTGTTCGGCAGTTGCCTGGTGCGGCAGGAGGATTTCCGCGCCGTGCAGGGCTATGACGCGGTCATCCAGGGCTATGGCGGCGAGGACAACGACCTCTATGCCCGGCTGGAGCGAAACAAGGTCGCGCGCGGCCGTCTCGACGCCAAGCTGGTCGAAGCCTGCCTGGACCATGGCCAGGAGGAGCGGGTGCAGTTCTTCAAGCGCAAATCCGTCCCCGACAGCATCCGGATCAACACCGCTTACCGCGTGGTGAAATTGGCCCTGCTGGAGCAATATGGCGTGCCCGAACTGCCCGAGGCGATGCGGCAATCGCTCTACGTCCTGGTCCGGCGATCGGTGAAATCGGCGCTGCGGTCCGGGCTCACCAGCTTTCGTCTCGCACTGCCCCTGCCCGCGCTCCATGGCCATATGCCGTTCAGTGAATGGGAAGCCAAGCGCGAGCTGGTCCTCCAGCTCACGCTGAAGCAGACCGCAACCGAGGCGGAGATCAAGAGCGGCCGAGGCTTGCAGAAGTTCCTCCGGCAATAGATCCCGCAATCGACCAAGGGGGCAGGGTGCCGCGCTTTTCCATCATCATTCTCTGCAAGGATCGGCTGGAACACCTTCGGCAATCGCTGCCGCGCGCCCTGGCACAGCCGGACGCCGAGACCATCGTCGTGGACTACGACTGCCCGGCGGGGACAGCGGCGGCGGTAGCCCGCGACTTTCCGGCCGCCCGCGTGGTGAAGATCGACGACGCGCCGATCCTCAACATAGCAATAGGACGCAACCGTGGCGCGGCGGCGGCGCGCGGTGAGTGGCTGATGTTCATCGACGCGGACATCCTGCCCGCGCCCGACTTCCTGGCAAGCATCGCGCCTCAGCTGCGAAACGGCCGGTTCTTTCGTTTCGGCCCGGCCAAGGTCGGGATCATCGGCACCAACGGCAGCTGTATCCTGCACCGCGACGATTTCAAGCTGGCGGATGGATACGACGAGGCGTTCGAAGGCTATGGCTGCGAAGACACCGATTTCTACATCCGCCTGGATATGCTCGGGATCCGATCCGAGCGGCTCAGCCTCGATCTCATCGACATCATCGCGCATGATGACGCGACGCGGGTTCGCTACACCCGCTACCCGTCCAAGCTGCGTAATCAGCGGGTGAATGGCGCCTATCTGATGGTGAAGACAAGTTTGCTCCGAAGCCTTGGGTCCAAGAGCATGGCGCCCGAGCAATGCAAGCAGCTCTATGGGTTGATCAGGGATGTCGTGGAGCAGGCCGACGAGACCTCCGACAAACCGATCCACTTCACCCTGGACCTTCCGCCCGATCAGACCTTCATGCCGGTACCGGGATGGGACTGCGCGCGGCGTCTGACCTTCGACCTCAGGCCTCAGGCGGTGACCCGGGGCGTGGTGAACTCGGTCTAGCAGGCTGTTGAAAAAGCCTATAGCGGTCGATCTTTGGAGATGATTCACTCGAAGTGAAGAAAGCTTCTGGGGGATCAGATGCGTGGATCGGACGATCAGGCAGGATCACTATTCTCGTACGTC
>NZ_JAYRKD010000026.1:0-47269 GCF_041905885.1 Dongia sp.
TGGAGCGGGCGAAGGGATTCGAACCCTCGACCCCAACCTTGGCAAGGTTGTGCTCTACCCCTGAGCTACGCCCGCGCTCCGTCTGCCTATTATAGAGAGGGCCGGGAAGGGTGTCCCGGCCGGGCAGCGGCGCGCATCATAGCGGCCGGATTTCCATTTGCAAGCGGCCAATGGCCCTTTTTCTTCAAAGATTTAGGCGGACTCGGCCGCATGGGCCCGGAGATTGGCGGCCAGCGATTCGAGCTTGCCCCGGAGCGCCGTGATTTCGCCGAGGTTGAGGCCCAGCGCGCAGAACAGGTCCTGGGGGATGCCCTTGGCCTTCTGCTTCAGGGCCCGCCCGGCCGCCGTCAGGCTGATCCGGACCTGCCGCTCGTCGGCCGCGTCGCGCAGCCGGCTGACCAGCCCGGCCGCCTCCAGCCGCTTCAGCAGCGGGGTCAGGGTGCCGGAATCCAGCCCCAGCCGGCCGCCGATCGCCGACACCGTGACCCGGTCCTCCTGCCACAGTACCAGCATGACCAGGTATTGCGGATAGGTGAGCCCCAAGGGCTCCAGCAGCGGCTTATAGGTCGCGTTGAAGGCATGGGCCGCGGCATAGACCGCAAAGCAGAGCTGGTTGTCGAGCTTGAGGACGTCACCCGCCCGGATGCTTTGTGAAACCTTTGTCATCTTCCTCTCCTTGATCCTTCGGCCGCCGGAGCCTTGGTTTTCGGAAGCAGTGTGACCGCTGTCACGAGATTTTAATTGCGCACAATTGAATTGTCTACTATGTAATTTCCGCCAGCACGAAATCAAACCCCCGAAGGAGAACCTCCCATGTCCGTGAATGTGCTCTATTCGACGACCTCAACCGCGACCGGCGGCCGCGACGGCGAAGCCGCGACCAAGGACGGCAGCTTCAAGGTGAAGCTCTCGACCCCGAAGGAACTGGGCGGCGCCGGCGGCACGGGCAACAATCCGGAACAGCTCTTCGCTTCCGGCTGGTCGGCCTGCTTTATCGGTGCGATGAAATTCGTGGCTTCGCAGAAGAAGCAGCCCATTCCGGCCGATACCACGGTCACGACCACGGTCGGCATCGGCCCGCGCTCCGAAGGCGGCTTCGGCCTGACCGCCAAGCTCGACGTCTCGCTCCCGGGCATGGATAAGGCCGCGGCCAAACAGCTGGTCGAGGAAGCGGATCAGGTCTGCCCGTATTCCAATGCCACGCGGAACAACATCGAGAAGCAGCTGAACGTCGTCTGAGCATCAACACAAAGCCGCCGCCGTCTCGCCCTCACAGGACGGTGGTTGCGCCAGAGCGGGCCGGCCGATACCTTGCCGGCCCGTTTTCGTTTTCAGGCTCACCAAGGTTTTAAGCCATCATGTCCGAAGTCAGCCAAGATCCCCCCAAGGATCCATACGAGATGCAGAAGAACCTGCCGACCAGCCCCGACCAGCTGCTGGAACGGCTGGCGACACTCGGCATCTCCAGCCACACGGTCGACCACGCGCCGGTCTTCACGGTCGAGGAATCGAAGGAGCTGCGCGGCCAGCTGCCGGGCGGCCATGTGAAGAACCTCTTCCTCCGCAACAAAAAGGAAGAGATGTGGCTGGTGACGGTCGAGGAATCCAAGCGGGTCGATCTCAAAGCCCTCGGCGAGAAGCTGACCGGTGCCACCGGCGGTGCCGCTAAGCTCTCCTTCGGTTCGGCGGACCGGCTGATGCATTATCTCGGCGTCATTCCCGGCGCGGTGACGCCTTTCGCCGTCATCAACGACAAGGGCAAGGCGGTGAAGATGGTGCTGGACCAGGACCTGATGCGCCATGACGTGCTGCACGCCCATCCGCTGGTGAACTTCAAGGCCACGGCCTTGGCGCCCAAGGACCTGCTGCGCTTCCTCGAGGCCGAGGGGCATCCGGCCCAGCTGATCGCGGTCCCGGTCAACGCCGGCCAATAAGACGCGGATAAGACGGGCGAATTTTCCTTGATAATCCGAGGCTTGATCGGAAAGCCGGGACGCGCCATCTATAAGGCCAATAGCGCAATCGGAGCATGACTATGGACCAATTGATCGGCGGCGCGCCCGGGGCGGGCCCGGCCGGCGCGAATGCCGCGGACCTCATCAAGGACAGCGACCAGAACAAGTTTGCCCAGGACGTGCTCGACGCCTCGATGCAGGTTCCGGTGATCGTCGATTTCTGGGCGCCGTGGTGCGGGCCCTGCAAGACGCTGGGACCCCTGATCGAGAAGGTGGTCAAGGAAGCCAAGGGCGCGGTCAAGCTGGTGAAAATCGACGTCGATTCCAACCAGGCCCTCGCCGGCCAGCTTCGCATCCAGTCGATTCCCGCAGTCTATGCCTTCTTCCAGGGCCGCCCGGTCGACGGCTTCGTCGGCGCGCAGCCCGAAGGCCAGCTCCGCCAGTTCGTGCAGCGCCTCGCCAAGATGGGCGCCGCCGGCCAGGGCCCCTCGCCGGTCGACGAGGCGCTGGAACAGGCCGAAGCCGCGTTTACCGAGGGCGATTACGGCGCCGCCAGCGCGATCTTCGGCCAGGTCCTCGACCATGAGAGCGACAACGCCAAGGCGATCGCCGGCCTGGTCAAATGCGCGATCGCGACCGGCGATCTCGCCGGCGCCAAGGAGATGCTGGCCGGGGTCACCCCGGAGATCCTGAAGAACCCCGCGGTCGCTTCGGCCGCCAGCCAGCTCGAGCTGGCCGAGGCGGGTCAGAAGGCCGCCGGCCAGACCCAGCAGCTGCAGGCCCGGATCGACGCCAACCCGAAGGATTTCGAGGCGCGCTACGATCTCGCCGTCGCGCAATTCGCCGCCGGCGAGCGCGAGGCGGCGATCGACCAGCTGCTGGAGATCTTCAAGGCCAATCGCGCCTGGAACGAGGAAGCGGCGCGGAAGCAGTTGGTGAAGTTCTTCGAGGCGATGGGCCCGACCGATCCGATGACCCTGGCCGGCCGCCGGAAGCTCTCCTCGCTGATGTTCTCGTAACGAGAGGCGGCACCCATGGGCTCGGAGTCGCCGGAGACGGTGAAGTCGCGTTCGAGCTTCGATCCCGGCTTCGCCGAGCTGCCGCGCAGCATGGCGATCTTCCCGCTGACCGGCGCGCTGCTGGTGCCGGGCGGGCGGATGCCCTTGAACATCTTCGAGCCGCGCTACCTGGCGATGACGCGCCACGCTTTGGCCCAGCCCGATCGCCTGATCGGCATGGTGCAGCCGAAGCAGCGCGGCATCGAGCGCAAGACCGATCCCGACTTCCAGCCGGAGGTGGAGCAGGTGGGCTGCGCCGGCCGCATCATATCCTTCGAGGAAACCGATGACGGCCGCTACCAGGTGACACTCTCCGGCCTGATCCGCTTCCAGATCCGCAACGAGCTGCCGCGCGACGCCGGAGGCTTCCGCCTGGTCGAGCCGGATTTCGCGCCCTTTGCCGGCGACATCGTCCAGGACGACTACACGCTGGCCGGCCGCGCCCGCTTCATCGCCACCTTGAAGGGCTATTTCGAGACCCGCAGCGCCACCGTCGATTGGAAGGCGATCGACGCCATGGCCGACCGCCAGCTGGTGATCTCGCTGGCGATGCTCTGCCCCTTCTCGCCGGACGAGAAGCAGGCCTTGCTCGAATGCCGCGACCTGGTGCAATTGGGCGAGATGCTGCTGGCTTTGTTCGAGCTCGCGGTGCGCGGCCGCACCGACGACCAGCGGCCTTTTCATTGAGGACAAGCTGATGTCCGACCCCGTCGCCGTCGACCCCAAGCTGCTTGAGATCCTGGTCTGCCCGCTGACCAAGGGCCCGCTGATCTATGACGCGAAGAAGCAGGAGCTGTTCAGCAAACAGGCGGGCCTCGCCTACCCGATCCGCGACGGCATCCCGATCATGCTGGCCGACGAGGCGCGGCCGCTGACCGACGACGAGATGCGCGCATGACCTTCGAGGTTCCGAAGGTCCGCCAGGTCTGGCCGCTCGAGATCCGGCTGAAGAGCCAGGAGAAGGCGTTGGAGATCGACTTCGACGACGGCTCGAAGTTCCGCTTCCCGGCCGAGCTGCTGCGGGTCGAAAGCCCCTCCGCAGAAGTGCAAGGCCATGGACCCGGGCAGAAGACCCTGGTCACCGGCCGCCGCCATGTCGGCATCATGGCCGTCGAGCCGGTCGGCAATTACGCGATCCGGATCAAGTTCGATGACCTGCACGACACCGGCATCTACACCTGGCGCTATCTCTACGGCCTCGGCAAGCATGCCGACGAGCTCTTCGCCGCCTACCTGCGCGCGCTGGAAGAGCGAGGCCTCAAGCGCGAGCCTTAAAGCGGCAACCCGCGCACCAGCCGCGGCAGGTCGCCGACCACGCCCATGGCATGTTTCATCGCCATGCGCTTCAGCGGCTTGGCGAGGTTGAAGGCGAAGAAGCCGAGGTCGCGCGCGAGCCGGACCGGCGGTAGGTCGTTGGAGAAGAGCCGCACCAGCCCGTCAGTGAATCCGGTCAGCAGCAGGTTGTCGAACCGCCGCCAGCGCGCGTAGTTCTCCAATACCGCCAGGCTGCCGAGATCGAGGCCCAGGCGATGGCCGTCGACCAGCGCTTCCGCCAAGGCCGCGACGTCGCGGACGCCGAGGTTGAAGCCCTGGCCGGCCACCGGGTGAATCGCATGCGCGGCATCGCCGACCAGAACGGCGCCGTCCCGCGCATAGGCATCCGCCAGCAGCAGCCGCATCGGATAGGAGAAACGCGGGCCGATCGGGGTCAGCTTGCCGAGCGTGGTGCCGAAGCGGCGTTCGATCTCCGATGCCAGGCTCGCGTCATCCAGGCTCAAGAGCCAGGGGACGATCCGCGGATCCTCGGTCCAGACGATCGAAGAGCGGTGCGCTCCATCCTCGCCGTCGGTCATCGGCAGCATCGCGAAAGGCCCGGCGGGCAGGAAGTTCTCATGCGCGACGCCGCGGTGGTCGCGCTCATGCGCGACGGTGCAGACGATGGCGGTCTGGTTGTAGCCGAACTCCTTGAAGCCGATCCCGGCATAGCGCCTTACCGCGGAATGCCGGCCATCGGCGGCGATCACCAGCCGCGCGCGGATCTCGTCGCCGTTCTGCAGCCGCAAGGCGGCCGCGCCGCTCTGGAACTCGACCTCGGCGACGCGCGCCGGCGCGATATGCGTGAGGTTCGGCGTCTCGGCGAGGCGCTTCAGCAACCCGCGGCGGATCGCGCGGTTCTCGACGATCCAGCCGAACGGCGGCTGCGTCCCGGCCGCGACGGCGCCTGCCGGCAGGTCGCGGTGGCTGTAGTGGACGAAGAACGGACTTTCATGCGCGGCACTCGCGAGGCCCGAGCGCCAGCCGCCGTCGGAGGCGCGGATCTCGCGAATGGGCGAGGCGTCCGCCTCGAGATATTGCCAGGCGCCGATTCCCGCCAGCACCTGCTGCGAGCCATAGGCGATGGCCGAGGAGCGGCCGTCGAAGGTCGCTTCGGTCATCGCCGGCAGCGGTTCGGCTTCGATCAAGGTGGTCGGAATTCCTGCGCCCGACGTGGCCGCGGCCAAGGTCATGCCGACCATGCCGCCGCCGACGATCGCGATTTCCGGAGAGGAGTTCCTGCGCATCATGCAAGGCACCTTGCCCGGCTTGCATTTCGCCTGTCCAGAAGCAAAATGGACGCATGACTGTGGGTTTGAGCTTTAAGACCGACTGGAACCAAGCGGCCGGCGACTATGCCAAGCATCGCGCCGGCTTCCCCGACTGGTTCTTCGACCGCATCGAAGCGTCCGGGTTGTTCCGGCCCGGCATGCGCGTGCTCGATCTCGCGACCGGCACCGGCACGCTGGCGCGCGGCTTCGCCCGGCGCGGCGGCATCGTCACCGGTCTCGACATCGCGCCGGAGATGATGGCGCAGGCCAAGGCGCTGGATGCCGAAGCCGGCGTCTCGGTGGATTACGTGCAGGCGAAGGCCGAGACGACCGGCCAGCCGGCCGCGCATTTCGATCTGATCAGCGCCGGCACCTGCTGGTTCTGGTTCGACGGCGATCTCGCCGCGGCGGAAGCGAAGCGGGTGCTGAAGTCCGGCGGGCATCTCATGATCGCGATGCTGGCCTGGCTGCCGTTGGCGGGCAACGTCGTCGCCGCGACCGAGCGGCTCATCGAGAAGCACAACCCGGCCTGGACCCTCGGCAACTACCACGCCGGCGGCGTGCGCTACATGCGCGATCTCGCCAATGCCGGCTTCGGCAGCCGCGAGAGTTTCTCGGTCGACTACGACATCCCCTACGGCCACGAAGCCTGGCGCGGCCGGATCCGCGCCTCCGCCGGGGTCAGCGCCGCCAGCCTGAGTCCGGAAAAGGTCGCCGCCTTCGACGCCGAGCACGCGGCGATGTTGTCACGCGGTTTTCCCGACGACCCGATGCAGGTCCCGCACCGGGTCGTCGCGAGCTGGGGGCGCAAGCTTTAGGCCGCATCCAGTTCGCGGCACCCCCACCCCAACTCTCCCCCGAAGACGGGGGAGGGAGAAGAAAGAAGCCCCTCCCCCAGCTTTGGGGGAGGGTTGGGTGGGGGTGCGACTGATGAATCTCGCCGACGAGCCGAGAACTAGAACTCCATCCTTACCCGATAGGTCAGCTTGGTGCTGCCGTTGGCGGGCACCTCGACCAGCCAGCCGGCGGTATGGGCGTCGAGCTTTTTGTGCTCCTGGCTTTCCTTGATCATCTTCCAGTCGCCCGGCATCTGCTCGCGCAGGTCGACGGTGATCTTCTCGGCCTTGGCATTCTTGATCTCGACCTCGTACTCGTTCTCATAGACCCGGTCGCTGATCTGCTCGAAGTCGGTCTGCTTGGCGCGGGCGGTGATGTCGAAGGCCTGGCCGAGAGTCAGGTTCACGTCCTCGTTCTTCGGCGTGTGGTCGATCGAATCCTCGCCGACGAAGACCGCGTCGCCCTGGCTGTCCGCCTTGTAGACCCGCACGATGCCCTTGGGCAGCGGCACGCCGACCTTCGACTTTTCGTCGTTGACGAATTTGAGCTTCACCGTCGCGTTCACTCGGTCGGCCTCGCCGAAGCTGGTCGAGTAGCGGCCCCAGACATTGGCGGCGTCGGTGATCAGGTACTGCTTGGTGACCGGCACGCCGCTCGCCGCCATCAGCGCCACCTGCTTGGTCTGGTTCTGCTGGATGGTGACCGGTGTATCCAGGCGATAGAGGTGATATTCGAAGGCCTGCTCCTGCACCATCTTCGGCGCGGCCACGCTCTCGGCGACCATCGGCGCCGGCATCGCATCGCGCCGCAGCATGTCCTGCACCTGGTTCACCTCGCCGGCGACCAGCTGCAGCTTGGCGTCCTTGTAGGTGACGCCGCTCTGGTTGGTGAGCGTCACCAGCCCGTTCAGGTCGATGGTCTTCTCGTCGGCCGAGAGCGAGGCGACATAGTCCGCCTGCCAGCCGAGCCCGCGCGAAAGATAGGAAAGCGCGACCGTGGTCGGCCCGGCCTTCTCGGCGAGCGCCTTGGTGACCAGGGTGGGGCGCGCGCGCAGGTTCGCCGGCACGCTGCTGAACACCAGGCGGCCGGGCACCGCGGTCTCGATCCGGTCGCCGATCTGCAGCACCACCATGCCCTCGGCGACCGAGAGCACCTTGGCGTCCTCCGACGTATCGGCGCCGGTGGTGGGGTTGGTGCGGATCACGCGGATGGTGCTGCCGACCGACTTCTCCAGCAGCTTCTGCGGCGTCAGCAGGTCGAAGTCGAAATTCTGCTCGGTGACCTGGAAGCCGCCGCCCTGTGCGGTCAGCAGTGCGGTCTCCGGTCGGATCCCGGCCGAGACATCGACGAACGCGAGCTCGTTCAGGCCGGATTTCAAGTCGACCTGGCGCTGGTCGCGGATCAGCGCCAGATCCGAGTTGTAGATGGTGACCGCGATGCCGGTCTGCGCGTCGGTGCCGACCGAGACTTCCTCGGCGAGCGCCGGTGCTGCGGTGAACGCGGCCGCGACCAGGGCGGCGCGGGCGATGGATGATGTCGGGATCATGATGCCTCCAATACTCCTCAAGATCAGAACTCTATCCGGACGCGGTAGCTGAGCTTGGCGCTGCCCTCGGCGGGGACGTTGACCAGCCAGCCGGCGGTATAGGCGTCGAGCTTCTTGTGCGCCTGGCTCTCCTTCAGGATCTTCCATTCGCCGGGCATGTGCTCGCGCAGATCGACGGTGACGACCTCCCTCTTGGCGTTCTTGATCTCGATCTCGTACTCGTTCTCGAAGATCCGATCGCTGAGGCGCTCGTAGTCGGTCTGCTTGGTGCGGGCGGTGATGTCGAAAGCCTGGCCGAGCGTGAGGCTCACATCCTCGTTCTTCGGCGTGTGGTCGATCGAATCCTCGCCGACGAAGACCGCTTCGCCCTGGCTGTCCGCCTTGTAGACCCGGACAATGCCTTTGGGCAACGGCATGCCGAGCTGCGACTTCTCGTCGTTCACGAACTTCAGCTTGACGGTCGCGTTGATGCGCGCGCTCTCGCCGTAGTCATAACCGTAGCGGTTCCAGACATCCGCGGCATTGGTGAGCAGGTATTGCTTGCTCACCGGCACGCCCGCGGCGGCCATCATCGCCACCTGCTTGGTCTGGTTCTGCTGGATGGTGACCGGCGTCGAGAGGCGATAGAGGTGATATTCGAAGGCCTGTTCCTGGGTCATGGCCGGCGGGCTCTCCGCTGGCGCACCGGCTGCCTGCTGGATATCCATCTGCAGCTCCATGTATTCCTGAACCTGGTTCACCTGGCCCGCGACCAGTTGCAGCTTCGCGTCCTTGTAAGTGACGCCGCTTTGGTTGGTCAGAGTCACCAGGCCGTTCAAGTCGAGGGTCTTCTCATCAGCCGAGAGCGAGGCGACGTAATCGGCCCGCCAGGATAGACCGTGCGAGAGATAAGAGAGCGCGACGGTCGTGGGGCCGGCCTTCTCGCTCAGCGCCTTTGTGACCAGGGTCGGGCGGGCGCGGAGGTTCGGCGGCACGGCGCTGAACACCAGCCGGCCGGGCATGGCCGTCTCGATCCGGTCGCCGATCTGCAGCACGACCATGCCTTGCGCCACCGAGAGCACCTTCGCCTCCTCGGACGAATCTTCGCCGGTGGTCGGGTTGGTGCGGATGACGCGGATCGTGCCGCCGACCGATTTCTCCAGCAGCTTCTGCGGCGTCAGCAGGTCGAAATCGAAATTCTGCTCGGTGACGGTGAAGCCGCCGCCTTGCGCGGTGAGCAGTGCGGTTTCCGGACGAATCGCGGCGGAGACGTCGATGAAGGCGAGTTCGTTGAGGCCGGACTTCAGGTCGACCTTGCGCTGATCCCGGATCAGCGCGAGATCGGAATTGTAGATGGTGACCGCGACGCCGGTCTGCTGGTCGGTGCCGACCGAAACCTCGTCGGCGAAAGCCTGCGTCGTCGTGAGCGTCGCCGCGAGCAGTGCCACGCGCGCCAAAGTCGATGTCGGGATCACGTTGCCTCCGAGTTCCCCGGTGTGTCGAGCTTTATGACGATGCCGACCGATCCCGGCAAGACTATGGCGGCGTGACGGCAGCGGCAAGGCGCCCGACCGTGTGCGCCGTCACGCGACCTGCATTCTCAGAGCTCCAGCGTCGCCGCGTTCTTGATCGCGCAAACGTGAAGCGTGGCGCTGCGCCCGCGGAGCTCGATTTCATGCGCCCGGCCGATCTCGCCCGGGAGCTTCGCCGCCTCCAGCAAGGCCTGCGAGACCACCAGCTGGCAATTGAGTTCCTTGGTCGCCGTCTCCAGCCGGCTCGCCGTGTTCACGGTGTCGCCGACCGCGGTCAGGGTCTGGATGTTGCCGAAGCCCATCTCGCCGACGATCGCCGGGCCGAAATGGATGCCGATGCCGATCCGCAGCGGGGCCTTGAGCTCCTCGCCGAAGCCCGCGTTCATCTCGGCGAGGTTGATCGACATGCGCCTCGCGGCGTCGAGCGCCTGCGCCGCGGCGTTGCCGCCCTTGCCGTCGACGCCGAACAGGGCCATGACGCCGTCGCCGATGAACTTGTCGAGATGCCCGCCGGCGGCAATCACCGCCTCGCCCATCGCCCGGAAATAGCGGTTCAACAGAAACACCACGTCATAGGGCAGGCGCTGCTCGGAGAACTGGGTGAAGCCGCGGATATCGGCGAACAGCACCGCGATCTCGCGCTCCTTGCCGGAATGGAAATCGTTGCGCGCCTGGGCCTGGCTGGGGCCTGCCGTCGAGGTCAGCAGCGGCGCCACCTTCACATAGCCCTGCGGCTTGGCCTGGCAGGCGAGGCGGGTGCCGGGCGCGGCGCCGACCCGCGCCAGCACCTTCAATTCCTCGATGCTCGGCGGCGGCATCGTGGCATCGCCGGCGAGGATCCGCACCCGGCAGGTCGAGCAGCGGCCGCGTCCGCCGCAAACCGCGGCATGCGGGATGTTGCCGATGCGGCTCGCCTCCAGGATCGTGCTGCCCGGCTGGATGTTCACCACGCGGCCGTCCGGATAGGCGACGCGGATCGCGCGATGCCGGATCAGCCAGTCGCGGGTGTAGCGCGTGGCCAGCACGCCGACCACGATCACGCCGTAGCCGATCAGCGAAATGTTGAGCCAGAAATAGAGCGCCTCGACCGCCTCGTGCCCGGGCAGGTTGCGACGCGCCGCCATGTCCTTGAACCAGCCCGGCTGCTGGGCCAGCGACAGCACTTCGCGCGCCGCCTGGGAAAAGCCGAGCAGGGCCAGCAGCGGGATCAGCAGCGCCGCCGTATAGAGCGCGACCCGCGCCTTGGGATACCAGGGCTTCAGCCGCAGCCAGAAGGCGAGGCCGATGCAGCCGTGGATCCAGGTGACCAGCACCGCCGCGGTCTGGACCGCGACCAGGACCGGATTGGAGGCGAGCGCCAGCACCGTCTCCTCATAGGCGTCGTCGAGGCCGAAGGCGTAATGCGCGACCGCGGTGCCGAGGAAATGCAGGGTGAGCAGCGGCGGGATCGAGAGGCCGAGGATCAGCTGCGCGCCTTCCGAGACCGGCATGCGCAGGCTGTGCCGGTTGTAGAGCGCGCGCATGCCGAGCGAAAAATGCGTGACCAGCGACAGCAGGAACAGGATCTCGATCGGCGGGAAGCGCCAGAAGGCGAGAAACGGGATCCGTCCCCAATCCATCGCCTCCAGCGAAATGAGGCCGAGCGCGTGGTTGAGGTTGTGGGTCAGCACATAGAAGAACAGGATGAGGCCGGTCGCCAGCCGCACACGTCCCAGGAGTAGTGTCGAATTGGCCGGCAAGCGGCGCTCCCGATTTGGCAACATGCCAAGCGTCATGATAAGAGCCTCGGGCATGAAATACGACCAAAACCACACTCTCCGTAGGCGGTAATGGCCGAGGAATCGCCGAAGCCGCTGCTCAGGGATTTCGCCGCCGAGCGCCAGGCGGAACGCCAGCGCCGCCGCGCCGAGCGCCGGATGATGCTGGCGAGCGGCCCGGCCTCGCCCTGCGTCAGCGTTTGCCAGATGGACCCGATGACCGGCTATTGCGTCGGTTGCCTGCGGACCCTCGACGAGATCCGCGACTGGATCATCTCGACCCCCGATGAGCGCAACAAGATCCTGGCCGCGCTCCCCGGACGGAAAGAACGGTCCGGGTTGTGAACGACGCTGCCGCGCGCAACCGCACCGGCTTCCTGCTGCTGGTGA
Organism: Dongia sp.; assembly: GCF_041905885.1. Taxonomy (NCBI): domain Bacteria; kingdom Pseudomonadati; phylum Pseudomonadota; class Alphaproteobacteria; order Rhodospirillales; family Dongiaceae; genus Dongia; species Dongia sp. Next base: position 11,640 of record NZ_JAYRKD010000026.1, read on the forward strand.
GCATCACGCTGTTCTGGGGCATCAACTGGCCGGCGATGAAACTCTCGGTCAACGAGGTGCCGGTCTGGGCCTTCCGCACCATCTGCCTGCTGGTGGGCGGCATCGGCCTGCTCGCGATCTGCCGCGCCTTCGGCTACAGCCTCTACGTGCCGCGCGAAGAGCGGCGGCCGCTGCTGATCTCGGCCCTCGGCAACATCACCGGCTGGCACATCTTCTCGGCACTCGGCGTGCACCATATGGCGCCGGGCCGCGCCTCGATCCTCGCTTTCACCATGCCGCTCTGGGCCGCGGTGATCGCGGCGATCTGGACCCGCGAGCGGCTGACCGGCCTGACCGTCGCGGCGCTGGCGATCGGCGCTGCGGGCCTCGCCGTGCTGGTGGTGCCGGACTGGGCCAACATCGTCTCGCGGCCCGCGGGACCCATCTTCATGATCCTGGCCGCGATCTCCTGGGCTTCGGGCACGGTGGCGCTGAAGCGCTACCGCTTCACGATTCCCACGGCGGCCTTGGCGGGCTGGCAGATGCTGCTCGGCGGCATCCCGATCTTCGTCGGCGCCGCGCTGTTCGACCGCGGCTTCGATCCCGGCAGCGTCAGCACGACCGCCTGGATCGCGGTCGCCTACGCCGCGGTCATCCCGATGATCTACTGCCACTGGGCTTGGTTCCGGGTGGTCTCGCTCTACCCGGCTTCAATCGCGGCGATCGGCACGCTGGCAATCCCGGTGGTCGGCGTCATATCCAGCGCTTGGTTCATCGGCGAGCGCATCGGCTGGTCGGAGATCGCGGCACTCGCCTTGGTGCTGGCGGCGTTGACCCTGGTGCTGGTCGTGCCCGCGCTGAAGAACCGCGCGGAGGCTGTGCCGGAGCCCGAATAGCTACCGTTTGCGCGCCTCGATCTTCTCGACGAAGCGCTGGAAGAGATAGTGGCTGTCCTGCGGGCCGGGCGAGGCTTCCGGGTGATACTGCACCGAGAAGATCGGTTTGCCGCTGACCTCGATGCCTTCGTTGGTGCCGTCGAACAGCGAGACGTGGGTCACGTTGACGTTCTTCGGCAGGCTTTCCGCCATCACCTCGAAGCCGTGGTTCTGGCTGGTGATCTCGACTTTTCCAGTCGCCAGGTCCTTCACCGGATGGTTGGCGCCGCGATGGCCGCGCGCCATCTTCCGCGTCTTGCCGCCCAAGGCTAATGCCAGCATCTGGTGGCCGAGGCAGATGCCGAAGATCGGCAGCTCTTGTCTCATCAGCGCCTGGATCACCGGCACGGCATAGGTGCCGGTCGCCGCCGGATCGCCGGGGCCGTTCGACAGGAACACGCCGTCCGGCTTGTGCTGCAGCACATCGTCGGCGCTCGCGGTCGCCGGCACCACGGTCACGTCGAAGCCGGCGGAGCTAAGGCAGCGCAGGATGTTGCGCTTGGCGCCATAGTCGATCGCGACCACCTTGAGCTTCGGCTGGGTCTGCTTCGCATAGCCGCCGCCCAGGGACCAGCCCGCCTCGTCCCAGTGATAGGTCTGGCGGCAGGTCACGTCCTTGGCGAGGTCCATCCCGTCGAGCCCGGGCCAAGCCTTCGCTTCCTTGACCAGCGCCGGGATGTCGAACACGCCGTCCTTGGCATGCGCGATGACGCCGTTCGGCGCGCCGCCGTCGCGGATCCTCTTGGTGAGCGCCCTGGTGTCGATGCCGGCGATGGCCGGGAGCCGATGCGACTTCAGCCAGGCATCGAAATGCTGCGCCGCGCGCCAGTTCGAGGGCTCGGTGATGTCGGTCGCCAGCACCGCGCCGCGCGCCGCGGGGGTCACGGTCTCGATGTCTTCCGGGTTGGCGCCGGTATTGCCGATATGCGGGAAGGTGAAGGTGATGATCTGTCCGGCATAGGAAGGATCGGTCATGATCTCCTGATAGCCGGTCATCGAGGTGTTGAAGCAGACCTCGCCCACCGCCTTGCCCTCGGCGCCGAGGCCACGGCCCTTGATGACGGTCCCATCGGCCAGCACGAGAACGGCGGTCGGCTTCGGGGTATCGTCGAGGGATCCGGGCGCGGCGCCCATGGGCAGTGTCCTTTCGAGGTTGCCGGGTTCTAAGCGCTCACGCCGCGAGCGTCAAGCCGTCGCTCCGGATAAATCAGCCGATAAATCAATGGCTTGTATGCGGCCCGCGCAATTGTCAGGCGGGCGCGAATCCTTTAGGTTCAATCCTTTCCCGCACCGAAGGACCGAGATCGCCATGCTGCGCGAGCGTTTCAACGAGGATCTGAAGACGGCGATGAAATCGCGCGACCAGGCGTCGGTTTCCACCTTGCGCATGATCCAGTCCACCTTGAAGGACCGCGACATCGCCGCGCGCCCGGCGGCCCAGATCGACGAAGCCGCGATCATCGACATGCTGCAGAAGATGGTGCGCCAGCGCCAGGAATCGATCGAGCTCTACAAGCAGGGCGGCCGCCAGGAGCTAGTGGACAAGGAGCAGGCCGAGATCGACCTGATCGAGCGCTACATGCCGAAGAAGCTCTCGGACGCGGAGCAGGAAGCCGCCATCGCCAAGGCGATCGCCGACGCCGGTGCCACCAGCATCAAGGACATGGGCAAGGTGATGAACGCTCTGAAAGCGGGTTACGCCGGCCGCATGGATTTCAGCAAAGTCGGCCCGGCCCTGAAGGCCAAGCTCGGCGGGTAAGCCGGGTTATTCACACCTAATTCTTCGAGTTATCCGAACACTTTTCCCCAGCGGTTTATTTGTCGGCTGTTGGAATCGCGATGAACTCTGATTTGGTCTAGTGTCGGATTTTGTGGATCCTGTCCGACGACAGCGATCAACAAACCAGACACGGAGAACCCTTGGCCTTTTCGCCGGCCTTTCTGGATGAGCTGCGCCGCCGCCTGTCGATCTTCGACCTGGTGGGCAAGAAGGTGCGCCTCAACCGCCGCGGCAAGCAGGCGACGGGCTTGTGCCCCTTCCACAACGAGAAGAGCCCGAGCTTCCACGTCTATGACGACGACGAGCCGCATTACCATTGCTTCGGCTGCGGCGCCCATGGCGATGCGATCACCTTCGTCATGCAGACCGACGGCCTCGACTTCCGCGACGCGGTCGAGCGTCTCTCCGCGGAAGCCGGGCTCGAGGTGCCCAAGGACACGCCGCAGGACCGCGAGCGCGCCGAGCGCCAGGCCAGCCTAGGCACCGTCATGGAAGCCTCCTGCGCCTACTTCCAATCGCAACTCGCGGGCAGCCCCGGCACCGGCTATTTCCAGCGCCGCGGCCTGACATCCGAGACCATCAACCGCTTCCGCCTCGGCTTCGCGCCGGACAGCCGCGTTTCGCTCAAGAACCATCTGGCCAAGCTGAACATCCCCGAAGCGCTCGCGATCGAAGCCGGCATGCTGATCAAGCCGGAGGATGGCGGGCCGACCTATGACCGGTTCCGCAACCGCGTGATCTTCCCGATCGCCGACACCAAGGGCCGCATCGTCGCCTTCGGCGGCCGCGTGCTCGGCGACGAGAAGCCGAAATACCTGAACTCCCCGGAGACGCCGCTCTTCTCCAAGGGCCGCCAGCTCTACAACATGAACTTCGCCCAGAAGGCGGCGCGCGATGTGGGTGAGGTGATCGTCGTCGAAGGCTATATGGACGTGATCGCGCTGGCCCAGGCCGGCTTCCCGCAGGTGGTGGCACCGTTGGGCACGGCGCTCACCGAAGAGCAGATCGAGGTGCTCTGGCGCCTGGCGCCCGAGCCGATCCTCTGCTTCGACGGCGACGAGGCGGGCCAGAAGGCCGCCGCCAAGGTCGCCGAGCGCGTGCTGCCGATCTTGAAGCCCGGCCTGTCGCTCAACTTCATCAACCTCGTGAACGAGGAGAGCGGCGGCAAGGAGGATCCCGACTCCTTCCTGAAGAAGCATTCGGCGGGCGAATTCCGTGCCTATCTCGATGCGCGCAAGACGCCGCTCTCCGGAATCCTCTGGACCATCTTGCGCAAGGAGCGGCTGCTCGACACGCCGGAGCGCCGCGCGGGTTTCCGCGCCGACATCAACCATCTCACCAACCTGATCGCCGACAAGCCGACCCGCGAGGAATACCGCGGGCATTTCCAGGGCATGCTGCAGCAGATCTCCGGCGGCGAAGTCGGCGGCGCGCGGATGGCACCCGGCGCGCGGCGGCAGCGCAGCTTCCGCGACGACGGCATGACCGGCGCCGACGGGCGCAACTACTCCTTCTTCGACTGGCGCTTCCTCCCGCAATTCTACAAGGAATTCGGCGGCGAGGCCCTGCAGCAGGGCTGGCATTCTGTCCGAAGACTTCCGGTCGAGGCCTTCCTGATGACGGTCATCCATCACCCGGATCTCCTGCACAAATACATCGAGAACCTGAAGTCGCTGGAGATCGGCGACAGCCAGCTGGCCCGCTTCCGCAACCGCCTGGTCCGGATCGCGATCGAGGTGCCGGACATCAGCGGCACCGCGCTCTGGAGCCAGCTGGTCCAGGAGGGCTTCGGCGACTACCTGGAGACGCTCTCCTTCCGCACCCATGCGCTGCGCTTCACCCTGCCGATCGCCGAGGAAGAGGCCGCCGAGGCGGGGCTGCTGCACGTCCTGGGGATCCTGCACGAGCACGACCTACGGGCCGAGCGGGACAGCGCCGGCAAGCTCTGGGCCGAGGATCCCTCCGAGGACAATTGGCGCCGGTTCGAGACCCTCCGGGACCTGTTGCTGGAGGCGGAAAGCCGCCGCCGCGACCTCGACCCGGTCTATGAGACGCCGGCGCGGGGTGTTCACTAGGGCCGAACCAGCCCCGGCCAGGCCCGTGGGCTGTATGATCGCTGCGGCGGCGGGGTCGGAACCGGCCTCCCAACCCGGGGGTTAACCATGCCGGATCCCGCGCCGCGGGAATCCAGCCCAGGGGACGGAATTTGTGAGCGAATCTGTTGATAAAGGCCTTGCGGCTTAGGCACTTCGGGTGGGTCTGCTTGACAAGCCGGAGGCCGCCATTATAGACCAGCCGGCCCGTCCGCAGCGCCTTGATTCAGGCGCATTGCAGAACCATCTGAGGGACCTAGGCTCTCCGCCGCCCTCGGCGGTCTGCGGCGCGGACCGGCAGCAGCAAAGGAACCCTTCCGCCGGCCGGCATTGGCCCGGGCCGAGGAGGGGCTTTTGCACGTGATGGGCGTGCTGCGGGAGCGGACGAGGTGCGTACAGGGTTCGAGAGCTGCGCCCGGTTAGACCGCTTGGATGGAGCGGCGGCGCGCGAACGTCTCGACAGCCCCGAACGACCAAGATCGGGACGACCAAAGATCGGGATGTTCCCAGCGGGTCGAAGCGACGGATTGGCCAGTGCGTGACGTGCAGTCCCACCGAAGGGTCGGGCGCGCGTCTTCAGGATCGAAAGCGAGTGGTGATTAGATGGCAGTGAAACCGCAGGCCAAGCCGGAACCGGTGAAATCCAAGGACGAGGCCCAGGACGGCCCGTTGATGGACGGCCTCACTGCGGCCTTCAAGAAGATGCTCGCCAAGGGCAAGGAGCGCGGTTACGTCACCCTCGACGAGCTGAACGCCAGCCTGCCGCAGGGCCAGACCAACGATCAGATCGAAGACATTCATACCATGTTGAGCGACATGGGCATCAATGTCGTCGAGAACGAGGAAGCCGACGAGGGCGAGGGCGAGGCCCAGCCCGCCGGCGAAGGCGAGCAGGAAGAATCCCGCGCCGTCGGCAATCTCGACGATGCCGATGTCGGCCGCACCGACGATCCGGTGCGCATGTACCTGCGCGAGATGGGCTCGGTCGAGCTGCTGTCCCGCGAAGGCGAAATCGCCATCGCCAAGCGCATCGAGGCCGGCCGCGACATGATGATCGGCGGCATCGGCGAAAGCCCGCTCACCCACAAGTCGATCGTCGAATGGCGCGAGAAGCTCAAGGCCGGCGCCTTGCTGCTGCGCGACATCATCGATCTCGACGCCACCATGGGCGGCAATCTGCCGGAAGGCACCTCGCTCGAGGGCCCGGGTGCCAATTTCAACGAGGAAGAAGAGGAAGAGGCCGAGGAGGCCGAAGAGGGCGCCGAGGGCGAGCCGAAGCCGGAAGGCGAAGGCGCCGAGGAAGGCGAGGAAGCCAACCTCTCGCTGGCCGCCATGGAGCAGACCCTCCTGCCGCAGGTCATGGAGACCTTCGACAAGATCGCGGCGCTGCACAAGAAGCTGGAGAAGGTCCAGGTAAAGCGCCTGGAGACGATCCGCGCCGGCGAGGACCTCAATCCCCGCAGCGAGAAGGCTTACGAGAAGCAGAAGCTCGAGATGGTCGAGCTGATGCGCACCGTGAAGCTCAACAACTTCCGCATCGAGTTCCTGGTCGAGGAAATGTACGACCTCAACCGGAAGCTCATCAGCATGGAAGGCCAGCTGCTGCGCCTGGTGCAGAAGGCCGGCGTTAAGCGCGAGGAATTCCTGCAGCGCTACTACGGCGCGGAGCTGGATCCGAAGTGGCTGGCCAAGGTCGGCCGCTTGACCTCGAAGGGCTGGAAGAACCTCGCCGCCGACCACAAGGACGAGACCAAGAACATCCGCGGCAACATCGCCGAAATCGCCGAGCAGGTGAACCTGCCGATCGGCGACTTCCGCCGCATCGTCAACGTGGTCCAGAAGGGCGAGCGCGAAGCCGCGCGCGCCAAGAAGGAGATGGTCGAGGCCAACCTGCGCCTGGTCATCTCGATCGCCAAGAAATACACCAACCGCGGCCTGCAATTCCTCGACCTGATCCAGGAAGGCAACATCGGCCTGATGAAGGCGGTCGATAAGTTCGAGTATCGCCGCGGCTACAAGTTCTCGACCTACGCCACCTGGTGGATCCGGCAGGCGATTACCCGCTCGATCGCCGACCAGGCGCGCACCATCCGCATCCCGGTGCATATGATCGAGACCATCAACAAGCTGGTCCGCACCAGCCGCCAGATGCTGCACGAGATCGGCCGCGAGCCGACCCCGGAAGAGCTGGCCGAGAAACTGCTGATGCCGCTCGAGAAGGTCCGCAAGGTCCTGAAGATCGCCAAGGAGCCGATCAGCCTTGAGACGCCGATCGGCGACGAGGAAGATTCGCATCTCGGCGACTTCATCGAGGACAAGAACGCCGTCCTCCCGCTCGACGCCGCGATCCAGGCGAATCTCCGCGAGACCACCACGCGGGTTCTGGCATCGCTCACCGCCCGTGAGGAACGCGTGCTCCGCATGCGCTTCGGCATCGGCATGAACACCGACCATACGCTGGAGGAAGTCGGCCAGCAGTTCTCGGTCACCCGCGAGCGCATCCGCCAGATCGAGGCCAAAGCCTTGCGCAAGCTGAAGCATCCGAGCCGGAGCCGGAAGCTGCGGAGCTTCCTGGATACCTGAGCCAAACAGAAGCCGGGCGCATCGCCCGGCTTCTTGCTTTAGGGGGCGACAATGGGTGACCGGATCCTGGTCTTCTATGGCTCTTACCGGCGTGACCGGATGGGAATCCGGCTTGCCGACTACGCCGTCGCCCAATTGCAGGCCCGCGGCAATGACGTCGAACTGATCGACGCCAAGGCGATCGATCTCCCGATCCTCGACCGCATGTACAAGGAATGCCCTCCCGGGACGGCACCGGCGGCGCTCGAGACTCTGGCTCAGAAGATCAAGAGCGCCGACGCCTTCGTGTTCGTGACCGGCGAATACAACTGGGGCCCGCAGCCGGGCCTGAAGAACCTCACCGACCATTTCCTGGAGGAATGGTTCTGGCGGCCCGCCGCTATCGTCAGCTACTCGGCCGGCCGCTTCTCCGGCGTCCGTTCGGCCCTGACCTGGCACGGCATCCTCTCCGAGATGGGCATGGTGGTGATCTCCAGCACCATCGGGGTCGGTGGGATCGGCAAATCGCTCGACGAGAACGCGAAACCGATCGGCGAAGGCGGCGCCGCCCTGGAACGCGCCTTCCCCCGCTTCGCCGACGACCTCGCTTGGTGGACCGAAGCCGCCAAGGCACAGCGCGGAAGGAAGCCGCCGCCGTATTGAGGTGTCTTGGCCAGGAGCCCGGTTATCTGGTATCGCTTCCCAGGGTTGAGGGCCTGTAGTTCAGCGGTTAGAACGCGCCGCTCATAACGGTGTTGTCGTCGGTTCGAATCCGGCCGGGCCCACCACCCTTCGCTTCATCGGCTATGCGCCCTCCGGAACCCCAACGCCCCTGCGCTGTTGGGCTCCTATGCACTCGAACCCGCTCGCCCATGCGCTCACCACCTTTGGGGTCTGGACCGCCAGTCCCTGGGCTTTCGCCGTGTTTCTGCTCTACACGGTGTCGTGGCTGGTCTTCGAGCGGGAGACGCTTGACTGGCACGGCATGGCGACCCTCGCCACCTGGCTGATGACCCTCTGCATCCAGCGCGCGGAGCATCGCGACACGCAAGCGATTCACGCCAAGCTCGATGCCCTGATCCGTGCCACCCCCGCCACCCGGGATGACGTCACCCATCTCGACGAGGAGGAGCCGGAAGTCATCGAGAAGCGCCGGGAGCACGACAATCTGCAGGATTGAAGACCCGGCGCCGAAGCTGGGTGAAAAACCGCCGGCGCTGCGCTAGAACCCTTCCCGAGACATCATGAGGAAGGGTTTCATGCTGAATTTCGATGCGGATCGCTTCGTGAAGATCGAGACCGGGGCGGTCGCCATCGCCGGCGAGGTACGGGCGCTGGTGAAGAAGCTGCTGGGCGAAGGGGTCGACCGGCTCTATTTCATGGGGACCGGCGGCGTGCAGCTCTTGACCCATCCGGCGATCGAGCTTGCCGGGCACCGCTCGAGGTTTCCGGTCGCCGGCGCCTATCCGGCTGAGGTCGTGATCGATCCGCCGGCGGCGCTCGACAAGAACAGCCTCGTGGTCATCCCCTCGCTCTCCGGCACGACCAAGGAAAGCCTCGCGCTGCTCGCCTTCCTCAAAGGCCGCGGCGTGCGCACGCTCTCGCTCACCGGACACCAGGATTCGCCGCTGGCCCAGGGCGCCGATCACAACTTCAGCAACTTCGCCGAGGACGACACCTCGTCGGAGATGTTCTACCTGCAGACCCTGCTGATCGTCCTGGCGATCATGGCCGAGCGCGGCGAGTTCAAGAATTACGACGCGACCGCGGCCGAGCTGCAAAAACTCCCCGGTCTGCTGGTCGAGGCCAAGGCCGCCTTCGAGGGCAAGGCGGCGACGCTCGCCGCCGAGATCAAGGACGAGCGCTATCACATCTTCACCGGCGCGGGCTCGGTCTGGCCCGAGGCCTATTACTACGGCATGTGCATCCTAGAAGAGATGCAGTGGATCCGCACCCGCCCCGTCCACGCCGCCGACTTCTTCCACGGCACTTTGGAGCTGGTCGAGCCGGGCCTCAGCGTCTTCGTCTTCAAGGGCGAGGATGCCGCCCGTCCGCTGGCCGAACGGGTCGAGGCCTTCGCCAAGCGCTTCACCGACAAGGTCCGCGTCCTCGATGCTGCTTCCGTGGCGCTCCCCGGCATCTCCGCCGAGACCCGCCGCCTGATCTCGCCGGTGATCCTCGCCACGCTGCTCGAGCGCCTGAGTGCGCATCTCGAGGTGCTGCGCAACCACCCGCTGACCACGCGCCGCTATTACAAGAAGGTCGAATACTGAGGCGATGGCGGAGCGCGCGCCAAACCTGGTCACCGTCGGCGACAACTGCCTCGATGTCTATCTCACCAAGGCGGTGCTGACCGTCGGCGGCTGCGCCCTCAATGTCGCCGCCCACTGGCGCAGGGCCGGCCTGCCGGCGCGCTATTTCGGGGCGGTCGGCGACGACGCCGAGGCCGCGATCCTGCTGGACGCGATCGCCAAGGCCGGCCTCGCCCTGGACGACGTCGAGCGCCGCGCGGGTCCGACCGCGGTGACCCTGCTGCGCGAGCAGGATGGCGACCGCATCTTCGTGCTGGAGGAACTGGGCGTCGGCAAGGACTACCTGCCCAGGGAGCCGGACTATCCGAAGATCGCGAAGGCCGACTGGGTCCATCTCGGACTCAATGCCAATCCGGTCCTGGTGCGCCGCCTCGCGACCGATCGCGTGCCGTTCAGCCTCGATCTCTCGACCGCCCATGACAGCCTGCCGCTTGAGGGCGTGCCCCTGGTGTTCGCCTCCGGCCCGGAAGCGCCGGACGCCCCGGTCGAGCCCATCGCCGCGCGCCTCAACCGCGCCGGCGCGCGCGACGTCGTCATCACCTGCGGCAGCCGCGGCGCCTTCTTCCGCGGCGCCGACGGACGGCTGCTGCATGCGCCGGCCACGCCGGTCGCCGTCCTGGATACCTGCGGCGCCGGCGACTGCTTCATCGCGGCCTTTATCGCGGCCTTCGTTGGAAATCGACCGGCTGCGGCGGCCCTGCGCGAAGCCGCGGCGGCGGCGGCGCAGACCTGCCTTCACCTCGGCGGCTTTCCGCAGCAGGCGCGGCGCATCCCGGACTGGCTGCTCGACAAATACGCCGCGGTGATCGCGCGCTGAGCCGCGCTCCGCTTCGCGAGGCTTGACAGAAAGCGGCCAGCCGATCCTCTATATCGACCAGGTCAGTACCGCGGGCCGGATCGTGCTCACCAGCCTAGATCCCTTCTATCACCACGGTTCCTATTTCATGCCGGCGGCGACGCGCTTCCTCGACGGCTTCCTGCCCTGGATGCGGGAAGAGCTCGACGCGGCCTAGGCCGATCCGCGGCCGGCCGCCACGTCGCCGACCAATCCCGCGCCGATCGCCAGCCAGACCAGATGCGCGTCGGTCCGCGCGCCGACCTTGCCCTTGATCTGGTAGTGGTAGTTGCGGACCGTCTTGAGACTGAGGTGCAGCGAGGCCGAAATCTCCTCCGCCGACCAGCCCGAGGCGATCAGCCGCAAGATCTCGGTCTCGCGCGGGCTCAATTCATCGAGCTGCGACTGCGGATGCGCCAGCCGCTCGGCGGCGATCTCGCGGGCGACGTCGTCGCTCATGGCGCGCCCCCCCTTGGCGACGATCGCGACCGAGTTCACCAGTTCGGCGGCATCGCTGCCCTTGGTGACATAGCCGGCGGCGCCGGCCTCGAACGCTTTCAAGGCGAATTGCGCGCCGCTGTGCATGGTGAAGATCAGAATCCGCGCGTCGCGATCCCATTGCCGGATGTGGCGCAGCGCCTCGATCCCGCCGATGCCGGGCAGCGAGAGATCCATCACCACCACATCGGGCTTCGCTTTTTGATAAGCCTGATAGGCCGAGGCGGCGTCGCTGGCCTCGGCGACCACGCGATAGCCCGGCGTGCGCTCCAAGAGCCGCCGATAGCCTTCGCGCACCACTGGATGGTCGTCGACCAGCAGGATGCTGAGCTCGCTCATGCCGCCAGGGGAATGACCGCTGCCACGCGCACGCCGCGCGGCGCGGCGTCGATCGAGAGACTGCCTCCCAAGGCGGTCACGCGCTCGCGGATGCCGAGCAGGCCGTAACCGTTGGCATGGGCGAGCTTCGCCGGGCTGCCGCCGCCGTCGTCCTCGACGCTCAAGGCCACGACATTCGCGCCGCGCTCGACCTGCAGCCGCACGTCTTGCGGGCTGCCGTGGCGCACCGCGTTGGTGAGGCATTCCTGGGCGATGCGATAGATGTTCTGCGCGGTCGCCCGCGGCACTTCGGCGAGATCGCCTCTAACGTCGAGATGGAAGGTCGCCTGCGGTGCCGCCTGCACATTCCAGCCGGCCACCAGCTGCGCCAGGCTCGCTTCCAGCCCCAGTTCCTCGACCTCCTGCGAACGCAGGCGGGCGAGGGCGCCGCGCAGGGTCCCGGTCATCCGCTTCGAAGTTTCTATGATCGAGCGCGCGTCTTGTGCCAGATCCGGCCGGTCAGCCCGGGACTCCATCTCGATCACGGTCGCCAGCGCGCCGACCGCCGCGAGACACTGGCCGAACTCGTCGTGGAGATCGCGCGCCAAGGCGCGGCGCTCTTCCTCCTGCACCTGGAACAGCCGGTTGGTGAGCGCCACGCGCTGCGCCGTGGTGTCCGCCAGGCGTGCCGAGAGATCGTTGACCGCGCGGGATATCTGGTTGAACTCGGCGGTGCGATAGGCGGGCAGGCGATGGCAGAAGTCGCCGTTCTCCAGCCGCTTCAAACCGGCGACGATGCTGCGCGCCGGCAGCAGCGAATGCCCGATCAGCAGCGCCGAGAGCACGCCGATCCCGGCCGCGATCAACCCGGCGATGGAAAGCCCGATCTCGATCTGGTGCCAGGCCTGGCGCACCGCGGCTTCCGAATCGGGTTGCGCGGTGACCGTCCCGGCCAGCGGCTGGCGCGGGCTCAGCGGCTGTTCGATGCGGACGAAGTCGCCGAACATCCAGCCGTAGAAGCCCTTGAACCAGGCCGGTGCCGGTTCGCTGATCGCCTCCAGCTGGCTGCAGAGCCGCTTCGGCGTCTCGTTGGCCGGGGCGAAGGTGATGCAGACGCCGGGCGAGATCACCTTCATCGTCGCCATGGTCTGCCAGTCGGGCAGCGGCACGATATGCTCCTTGTTTAGGCCGCCGCGCCAGAGCAGCTCCTTCCAATAGAGCGCTTCCAGATTCCGCGCGACGCGGTCCGCCGAAGCCGCTGTCTCCTTCTCGATGCTGCGGTGGGAGTCGATCAGCACCCAGCCGATCGCAGCGGCGAGGCAGAGTAGCACGACGCCGGCGAGCCTCAGGGCAAGATGGGCGAACAGGTTCATGGCGCTTTCCCTATCGTCCGAAAGAAGGAGGAAGTTTGGGCGCGGCCATTGCCATTGGCAAGCAAAGACGCGGTATTCGGAAGAGTTCAGGCAATATGCCCAACGCGAATCAGGTACGCTGCCCAGGCACTTTGCCTGCTCCGTCGATAAGCTCCCGTCCTCGGTTGAGAAAGAGTTTCCGCATGCGCGAACGCGATCCGCTGCTCCCTTGGCTGATCTTCACGGGCTTGAGCTTCTTCGCCGTCATCCTGCTTTGGTACTTCGGATTGATCCAAAGGATGATAGACAGCGACCGCACCTACATTTCGCCGATCATCTGTGTGCTCTATGTGCTGAGCAGCCTGCATTGCCTCTGGCGGATCCTGGTCGTCTCCCGCGAGGGGGCCGCCGCGCAGAAGGCCAGTGAGCTGGTGGCGCGCGATGGCATCGGCGCTTCGGTCGGGGCCGGCCTGGTCGCAGGCCATATCCGCGACCTCATCACCAAGGCGGCGCACCAGCGCGGCCGGCGGGTCGACCAGACGCTGCTGCTCCGCGTCCTCGCCGACCGCCTCAAGGGCTCGAATGCCTTCGGCGCTTTCGCCAGCGACACCATGCTGAAGCTCGGCCTGCTCGGCACCATCATCGGCTTCATCATGATGCTGGCGCCGATCGGCGGCCTCGATCCGGAGAACCGGGAAGCGGTGCGCTCGTCCATGTCGTTGATGAGCGATGGCATGGCGGTCGCCATGTACACGACCCTGGTCGGCCTCGCGGCCTCGATCCTGCTGAAAGTTCAGTACTCTATGCTGGACAGCGCCACCGCCAAGATCTTCGCGTTCGCGGTCGATCTCACCGAGGTACACGTGGTCTCGGCGCTCGAAGGCGGCGGGACTGCCGCCGAATGATCGATCAATTCGGGCTGATGCCGCAGGGCGAGGGGTTCGATCCGTTCAGCGTCGTCCTGTTCAAGGCACTGCAGATCCTGGCCTTCCTGTTCTTCATCGCGCTGCTGATCATCGCGCCCCAAGAGGACAAGGGGAAGGTGGACAGCAAGGCCGAGTTCATCATCACCGTGGACTGGCCGGACAACCACCCCGATGACATCGACACGTTCGTGCAGGACCCGCAGGGCCAGATCGTCTGGTTCCGGCGTCGCGAGGCCGATTTCATGCTGCTTGACCGCGACGACCGCGGCGGGGTGAACGACTTCGTGGTGGTGAACGGCCAGAAGGTCCCGACCTCGGCCCGGCAGGAGCTGATCACCATCCGCGGCATCATCGCCGGCGAATACACGGTCAACGTCTACCATTTCGCGGCGGTGACCGGACAGCCGGTGCCGGTGACCGTGATGGTGCAGAAGATCAACCCCAAGGTCACCATCGTTGCCAAGGAGACGATCGATCTCCACCAAGGCGGCGACGAGAAGACGGCGGTGCGCTTCACCTTGGATGCGAAAGGCGAGGTCACCGAGACCAATCGCATCCCGCGCTCGATCCTGCAGACCTTCCAGAACTCCTCCAAGGACGGCAAGGCCTGGACCAATGGGGCGGGGCCGCAATGATGGGCCTGGAAGCCGGCGTCATCGGCCTGGTGGCCGCTTATGTGCTGCTGAGCACCTTGCTGCTGGTGGTGATGATCTTCCTGCCGCTCCCGCGGGTCGCGAAGATTGCGGCGATCGTCGTGGCCAGCCTCTTCTATGTCGGCGTCTTCTTCGCGACCCAGCGCCTGCTCGGCTGGTCGGCACCGGTCGCGGTGCCGGACCGTTTCCAGGTGCTCTGGACCCGGGTGATCGAGCCCAATCCGTCGCGCAACAATCCCGGCGCCATCCATCTCTGGGTCGAGGAGCTGGACGAGTCCAATCTGCCGAGCGGCGAGCCGCGCGCCTTCCGGTTGCCCTATTCGGTCGAACTCGCCCGCCAGGTCTCGGCGGCGCAAGCGGAGATCGACGAGGGCCGGCCCCAGGGCGGCCGCGCGCAGTTCTGGGGCGAGGGCTCGGGCGAGAAGATGGGCGCCGCGCCGGTCAATGCCGCGGCCCCGCCGGGCGGTGACCCCTCCGGCGGCGGGTTGTTCGACCCGTCCTTGCTTGGCGCCCAGTCGAAATCGGTGACCCTGGCGCCGCTGCCGAAGCCGAAGCTGCCGGCCAAGGACTTGCCCGAATAAACCGGCTTGACTTTGACGCTGCGTAAAGCCCGAGAGTGGCCCCATTCCGAGGGCGGAAAGAGGCCAACCCCATGTTTCGAATCGGCGAGTTTTCCAGGATTGCCCGGGTCTCCGGCCGCTTGCTGCGCTACTACGACAGCATCGGTCTCCTGAGCCCCGGCCGGGTCGATTCCGTGACCGGCTACCGCTACTACACCGCGGACCAGTTGGCGGTCCTGAACCGGATCCTGGCCTTGAAGGATCTCGGACTCTCCTTGGATGAAGTGGCGCAGCTCCTCAAGGGGATGGTTTCCGCCGACGAGATCCGCGGCATGCTGACCTTGAAGAAGGTGGAGCTGGAGCGCTCCCTGAGCGAGGGCCAGTCGCGCCTGCGCAATATCGAATCGCGGCTGCTGCAGATTGAGGAACAGGGCGGGATGCAGGATTACGAGGTGATCGTGAAATCCGCCGTGGCGCAGCCTTACCTCGCCTTGCGCCGGACCTTCCCGAGCTTCATGGAAGTTGTTCAGACCGTCGGCGCCATCGCGCAGCGGGTCGGCCCGCGCCTGCCGGAAAGCGCCAAGGATAATCTCGTGGTCGTCGCCCATTCGGATTTCGACGAGGAGGCGCTCGATCTCGAGATCGGCTACGCGCTGAAGCATGGCGACGTCACGCCACCGAATATCCCGGGCTTCGATCTCGCCCTGCGCGCGCTGCCGGCGGCGCCGAGCCTGGCCACCCTGGTGCGCCGCGGTCCGGGGCACCAAAGCCATATCGCCTATGGCGCGCTCGGTCTCTGGATGTCCGCCAACCAGTACCGGATCGACGGCCCAAGCCGCGAAGTCCTCCTGGAACTCCCGTTCCAGAGGCCGGGGCAGGAGGAGATGGTGATGGAGGTCCAGTTTCCGGTGACCAAAGCCGCCTGAGTTAGCACCCGATGCAGAACTGCCGATCGGCGGACAGCATCGTCCGCCGCAGGATCCCGCTCGTCTTGAGCAAACCCCGCGGCTGCGCGCCGCTTATTGAAGGAGAGTCCGATGCTGACCATTCATGGCGTGCCGATCTCGGTGCATACCCGCAAGGTGATCCTGGCCGCGCTTGAGAAGGGCATTCCCTATCGGAACGAACCGGTCATTCCATTCCAGCCGCCCGAGGGTTGGGACAAGCTCAGCCCGACGGGCAAGATTCCCGTAGTGACTCTGGCCGACGATGCCACGCTCTGCGATTCCTCGGTGATCTGCGCCTATCTCGAGAAGACGCAGCCCAATCCGCCGCTCTATCCCATCGAAGCCAAGGCCTTCGCGGATGCCCTCTGGCTCGAGGAATATGGCGACGGGACCCTGTTCCGGGAGGTCGTGCACGGCCTCTTCTTCCAGCAGGTGATCCGGCCGAAGCTCCTGAACCAGGCGACGGACGCGGCTGCCGTCGCAGCCATACTGGCGACCGCGCTGCCGAAATGCATCACCTACCTGGAGAGCCGCGTCCGCGGCGACTTCCTGGTGGAAGGCCGCTTCGGCATTGCCGACATCGCGGTGATGTCGAATCTCATCAACCTCCACTATCTCGGCCATGCGATTGACGGCAAGCAGTGGCCGCGCCTGCAACGCTATTTCGACGTCCTGCTGAAATGGCCGTCGATCCGCACCGCGCTCAGCAACGAGATGAAAGTGGCCGCGGGCATGGGGCTTGATCTCTCCTTCGCCAAAAAGGCCGATCTCGCTTTTGCCTGAGCGAAGGGCGTGGTTCCCGTCGCATCGCCGCGGCGGGAACCATGCTACATCCGTTTCAGGATCGCGCCCGCCTGCGCCCGCCAATCCGCCGCGCGGGGCATGGCCTCGAGCTGCTCATAGAGCGCCGGTCCCGGTGCCTTGTGAAAGTCGTAATCGGGCGCGGGCCGCAGCCATTCCGATCCCAACGGGAACAGCTGGAGCAGAGCCGACTGGGTCTTGAAGCAGCCCAGGGCCTGCTGCTTCAACGCCAGTTCCGCGGGGTTGAGCACGATCTCGGTCGCCGGCGGTCCCGATCCTTCGCGGAAGCGCAGGAAGACGCGCTCGTCGCCCTGGAGATGATAGCTCGCGAACTCCAACCGCCGTGGTGGCGCTGTCATCCTGCGGCAGGCGAGCGATACGGCGAGCGCGGCGGTGTCGTGGTCCGGATGGCCGTGCTCGAAGGGATGGGTGATCACCGCCGCCATGCCGGAGAGATCCGCAACCAGCCGATCGACGATCTCCGGCAGGCTGTCCAGCGCCTGCTTGTCCGGCAGGCCGTAGCGAAGCCGCTCCGCGCCGGCGGCGCCAAGTGTTGCCAGGGCATTCGAGAGCTCGACCTCCCGCGCGGCGGCATAGCCTTGCCAATCGGCGAAGCCGTGCTTCCTGGCGTCGATCAGGTCGCGCGGTGCGCCGTCGGTGATCTGGATCAACCGCAGATGCTTGATCGCGGCGAAGCGGCTGCCGATGCCGAGCGTCTCGTCATCCGGATGTGCGCCGACCGCGGCGATCGGTTCGTCGGTCGCCGCTCCGGCCTTGAGGCGCGCGAGAAGTGCTTCGGTCACGCCGCCGAGTTTACTTCAGGCGGCGCGACTTGGCGAACTGGTCGAAGGCGACCACCGCGACCAGGATCAGGCCGATGGTGATCTGTTGGACATAGGGGTTGACGTTCATCAGCACCAGCCCGTTGTTCAGCACGCCGATCAGGATCGAGCCGATCACCGTGCCGAGGATCGTGCCGACGCCGCCGAACAGGCTGGTGCCGCCGATCACCACCGCGGCGATCACGTTGAGCTCGTAGCCCATGCCGGCCACGGCTTCGGCCGAGTTGAGGCGGGCCGAGAGCACGAAGCCGGCGAGGCCGCTGAGGAAGCCGATGATCAGGTAGACCGAGAGCAGCACGCGCTCGACATTGACCCCGGCGAGGCGTGCCGCCTCGCGGTTGCCGCCGACCGCATAGACCTGCCGGCCATAGCGGGTGTAGCGCAGGACCACAAAGGCGATCGCCGCGATGCCGAGGAAGATGATGACCGGGATCGGGACTCGAAGGCCCGCCCAGTCGAGCCCGATCCGCCCCTGGCCCCACCAGCGATAGGCGTCGTCGAAGCCGCTGATCGGGCCGGAGCCGGAGATCATCAGCGCGATGCCGCGGAAGATCGAGAGACCGCCCAGGGTCACCACGAAGGGCGGCACCTTGAGCTTGGTGATCGACACGCCCTGGATGGCACCCCCCAGCAACCCGACGGCGATGGCGCCCATCATCGCGGCGAACCAGCCGTAGCCGGCCGCCTCCGCGGCATCGAGCGAGAAGGAGGTGGCGGCGCTGCCCTTGGCGATGAGCGCGGCGGTGAGGCCGGCGACCGCGACCAGGGAGCCGACCGAAAGGTCGATGCCCGCGGTGAGGATGACGAAGGTCATGCCGACCGCGATCAATCCCACGATCGAGATCTGCAGCATCACGTTGAAGAGGTTGAGCGGCTTCAGGAAGCGGCCGTCGGTCAGCAGGCTGAAGACGATGACCAGCAGCACCAGGCAGACCAGCGGCGCGTAGCGGCTGAGCAGCGGAATGATCCGGCTGGCGCGCGATCTCGGCAGTTCGGCGGATGATTTCGTCGCGGCGTCGGTCATCTGGTTTCCTGGCTCACTGGGGTTGCGGCCTGCTCGATGGCCATCAGATGCATGAGCGATTCTTCGGTGGCGCGCTCGCCCGGCATGCCGCCGGTGACCCGACCCTCGCGCATGGTGACGATGCGGTCGCTGATCGCCATCACCTCCGGCAGTTCGGAGGAGATCGCGATGATGGCGATCCCGGCCCGCGCCATCAGGTCGAGCTGCTGGTGCACCTCGGCCTTGGCGGCGATATCGATGCCGCGGGTCGGCTCATCGACGATCAGCACCTTGGGCTTCAGGGCCAGCCAGCGCGCCAGCACCACCTTCTGCTGGTTGCCGCCGCTGAGGCCGCTGATCGGGTGGTCGGCCGAGGCCATGCGGATGTCCAGCGCCTTGCGATAGCGCTCGACCAGCTGGGCTTCCGCCTTCTCGTTGACGAACCAGCGGCCCCAGGAGATGTCCTTCAGGCTGGAGATCGCGAGGTTATGGCTGATCGCGAGGTCGAGGAACAAGGCCTGCTGCTTGCGGTCTTCGGGGACTAGGCCGATGCCGTTGCGGATCGCATCGACCGGCGAGCGGATCTCGAGCCGCCGGCCCTCGATCTCGACCGAGCCGCGCTCGAAGCGGTCGGCGCCGAATATGGCGCGCGCCAATTCGGTGCGCCCGGCACCCATCAGCCCGGCGAGGCCGAGGATCTCCCCGGCGCGCACCTCGATGCTGACGTCTTTCAGCAGGGTCGCGTGCGGGTTGGTCGGGTCGCGGTCCCTGGAGATGTTCTTCACCGTCATGACGACCGGCCCGACGTCGCGCCGGGCGCCCAATCGGGTGAACAGCTGGCTGCTGGAGCGGCCGACCATCATCTTGACGAAGTCATCGACCCGGAGCTCGCCGACATTGCCGCTGCCGACCCGCTTGCCGTCACGCAGCACGGTGACCCGGTCGCAGATCTGCTCCACCTCATGCAGGCGGTGGGTGACGTAGATGATCGAGAGACCGCGCGCCTTCAAATCGGCGATGATGCGGAAGAGATGATCGACCTCGCGCTCGGTCAAGGCCGCGGTCGGCTCATCCATGACGATGATGCGGGAGTCACGAGACAGGGCCCGCGCGATCTCCACCATCTGCTGCTCGCCCACGGAAAGGTCGCTGACCAGCGCCATCGGGTCGAGATCGATGCCGAGATGCTCGAGCACCTTCTCGGTTTCCTCGCGCATCCGCGGCCAGGAGACGAAGACTCCCGCACCGGGCTCGCGGCCCAGGAACATGTTCTCCGCGACCGTCATGGTCGGGATCAGGTTGAACTCCTGGTAGATCGTGATGATGCCCTCTTTCTGGGCATCCAGCGGCGACTTCGCCTCGAGCGGCTTGCCGCCCAGCGTGATCGTGCCGGCATCTTGCTGATAGGCGCCGGAAAGGATCTTCAGAAGCGTGGACTTGCCGGCCCCGTTCTCGCCCAGCAGGCCGTGGGTCTCGCCGGGCAGGATTTCCAGCGACACGTCGTCCAGCGCCAGCACGCCGGGAAAGCGCTTGGTGATGTGCTCCATGCGGAGCAGGGGCTCGGTCATCCCGGGAACTCTTCAGCGAACATGCGGCGGATGGTTGCCCATCCGCCGCATGGATCGCGTCAGGACTTACTGAACCTCGCCGAGGCGCTCGGCCTTGTCGAGGTTGTCCTTGGTGATGGTGATCGGGGTCAGCAGCTCGACCTTCGGCTCCGGCTTGGTGCCGTCCTTCAGGAAGGCGACCAGCTTGTCCACCGCCTTGGAGCTCTGCAGACCGGGGAACTGCTCGACCGTCGCGGTCAAGCTGCCGTCCTTCACCCGGGCCAGCGCTTCCGGCAGGGCGTCGAAGCCGATCAGTGCGATCTTGCCGCTGAGGTTGTGCGCCTTCACCGCTTCCATGGCGCCGAGGATCATGTCGTCATTAGCGGCGACGATGACATCCGGCGGCGTGCCGAGGCTGGCCAGGGCGGCCTCCGTTACCGACAGTCCCTTCACGCGGTCGAATTCCGCGGTCTGCTCGAACACGATCTCATACTTGTCCTTGTGCTGGTCGAGGATCGTGTGCAGGCCCTTGTTGCGGTCGATGGCGGGACCCGCACCAGGCTGGCCCTGCAGGTTCATGATCTTCGCGCCGTTCGGGAACATCTTCATGATCAGCTCGGCCTGCGCCTCGCCGCCCTTGGAGTTGTCGGCGCCGACATGGCCCAGCAGATCCGGAACCTTGGTGACGTAGCGGTCGATGGTGACGACCGGGATCTTGGCGTCGACCGCCTCTTGCAGGGCCGGCGCCATGGCGTCGACTTCGTTCGGGCTGATGACGATGCCGTTGACACCGCGCGCGATCGCGGCTTCGACGTCGGCGGTCTGCTTGGTCGAGCTGACCTGGCCGTCGCTCTCGACGATCTCGACGCCGAGCTTCGCGCCTTCGGCCTTGATCTGATTCATCATGTGCACGAAGAACGGAAACTTCAGGCCCGGCACCGAGCCGAGGATGACGAGCTTGTCTTCGGCCGAGGCCGCGCTCGACATGGTGCCGGCCATGATGCCGCCCAGCGAGAGCGCGGAGACGGCGATGGCGGCGGCCCGCAGGGCGCTGCCGAACTTGCGACGCGACATTTTAGTCATGGAAACTCCTCCCAGTTTGGTCTGTGACCTTGGTTGATTGAATCGATTTAATCGGCGCGGAAAGGCGTTCGCCAGGCCCCTGATTCTCCCCTTTGCAAACGCATAGTGCATGCAGTGAACGGACGAGGCATCTTTGATGGACTCGGCCGACGCGTCAAGCGGAAGGCTGTGCCGCACTGCGGCAATTGCACGGAAATCCATGCTCAATTAAGAGGCAAGGATGGAAGAAGGGCGAGACCTTCTGGCGATACCAATCAGCGACGCGGCCGGCGTGCGCCGCCTGCTGGTCGAGGCGGCGAAGGCGCGCCGCGATGTCAGCTATGCCGATCTCCTGGACCAGATGGGCTACGCCTTCAGCCGGCCGAAGATGCGGGCGCTCTGCAAGACCTTGGGTGCGGTCGATGACATGGCGGTCTCCCGCGGCGAGCCGGAGTTCGCCGTCCTGGTGGTGCGCCAATCCGACCGCTTGCCCGGCGACGGCTGGTGGGTGAGCTGTGCCGAACGCCTCGGCTATGCGGGCCTCTGGACCGGGCCGGAAGCGGTGAAGTTCATCCGCAAGCTTCAGAAGCGGGTCTTCGACTATTGGGCCGGTGCGGAAAAGCCGAAGCGCAACACCAAGCGCGGCAAGAAGGTCAAGCGCGCGGCGCGGGCGTCGGCTTCAAGATGACGGCAGCGACCGCCAGCCGGCGATAGAGATTGCGCCGCCGCACCACCGGCCACCAGTCATAGAGAAAGATCTCGATCGGCCGCCAGTTCGCGACCCAGCCGAGGATGATCAAGCCTTCGCCGAGGAAGCGCGCGACGTATCCCGTGCCGAGCATGCCGACAATGTTGCCGGCGGCGAGACAGAGGCCGAGCACGGCCAGTCCGACGATCAGCGAGCGGCGCCCGATCCGGAACAGCTCGTTGAGATCGCGCCGGATCACCTCGCCGCGATAGGCGAAGTAATGCTGCAGCGCGCTTTCCAGCTCGCGGGCTGCCGGCGTCTCGGCTTCCGCCTGCGGCAGGTGCACCAGGATCTTCAGCGGCTGGTGGCGCGGCAGCTCGCGAGCCCAGTCCACGATGTATTCCTCGACGTCGCGGTCGAGGTCGCGCTCCTTGAACGGATAGGGATCCAGCGTGTGGAAGAGCTGCGGCAGCCGCTCGACGCCGATCTCGATGACCGGCAGATCCTCCTTCAGCGGCTTGGTCGCCAGGGCCATCAGCCGTCGACCACGCGGTCGGAATCGAGGATCTCCTGCACGAAATCCGGCACCTGGAGCCCGGCCTTGACCTTGGCTTCCAGCGCGGCTTCGGCCGCCTTCACATCCTTCAGCTTGCCGAGCACGGCTTCCGCCTGCGCCAGCGGGATGATGACGACGCCGTCATTGTCGCCGATCACGATATCGCCCGGCGCGATGGTCATGCCGGCCATGGTCACTGGATGCCCGACCGTGCCCGGCCCGTTGCGTGCCGGTGAGTTCGGGGTGACGCCGGCGCAATAGACCGGCAGGCCGACACCCAGGACGCCGACCAGGTCGCGCACCAGCCCGTCGGTCACCAGGCCGAGCAAGCCGCGGTTCTTCGCCATGCCGAGCAGCAGGTCACCGGTCACCGAGGTGGCGGTGAAGGCATCGGTCGCCGCGACCAGGATGTCGCCCGCCTGCGCCGTCGCCATGGCGCCGAACAGCGCCAGATTGTCGGCCGGTCCGCAATGGCAGGTCATCGCGACGCCGACCAACGGTGTGTTCTGCGGCGCCAGCGGCTTGATGCGATAGTCCAAGCCGCCGCGCCCGCCCATGGCGTCGACCACATAACCGGTCGGCACGCCGGCGAAGGCCTTCATCACGGCGGCGCTCGGTCGCGGGAAATCGCGGCGGAGGGTGAGGAGCGGGGGGTCCTTGATCATGCGCCGATCCTTTTCTTGAGCAGCAGGCTCCGGTCGATCTGACCGATGGACGTCACGCCGCAGAGTCCCATCGCGCGGTCGATCTCCTGCTGGAAGATTTCCAGCACCCGCGCGACGCCCGCTTCGCCGGCAACCGAGACGCCCCACAATTGCGGCCGGCCGATCAGGCAGGCCTTGGCACCGAGCGCCAGCGCCTTCACCACATCGGCGCCGCGGCGGATGCCGCCATCGACCAGCACCGGGATCCGCCCGCCGACCGCGTCGAGGATCGCCGGCAGGGCGTCGAGGCCGGAAGCCGCGCCGTCGAGCTGCCGGCCGCCGTGGTTGGAGGCGATCAACGCATCGACGCCATGTTCCACCGCTTTGCGCGCCTCGTCGGGATGCAGGATGCCCTTGAGGATGAGCGGCTTGGTCCAGACCTTGCGCAGCTCCGCCACATCCGCCCAGTTCATCGAAGGGTCGAGCAGCTGCGCCATGCGGCCGGCCAGGCTCTTGATGTCGGCGCTCTCGCCCGGCCGCACGTAATTGCCGAAGGTGATGCGCTTCAAGTCGTTGCGCATGCGCCACAGCCATTCCGCCTTCAGCGCCATGCCGGCGAGGCTGTTCAGCGCCAGGCGCGGCGGGATGGTGAAACCATTGCGCAGGTCCCGCTCGCGGTTGCCGAGCATCTGGTTGTCGGTGGTCAGCACCAGCGCGTCGTAATTCGCCTTGGCCGCGCGTTCGGTCAGTTCCCAGGTGAAATCGCGCTCGCGGTAGATAAAGACCTGCATCCAGCGCGGCGATACACCGGTCTCCGCCAACTGCTCGAGCGTGCAGACCGAGCCATGGCTCAGGCAATAGGCGGTGCCGGCCGCCGCCGCCGCCCGCGCCGCAGCGCGCTCGCCATCCGGCCAGAACAGCCCGCCCAAACCGGTCGGCCCGATGATCACCGGCAGGCTCAGCTTCCTGCCGAACAACTCGACCGAAAGATCGCGCGTGGCGGCGCCGCTCAAGGGTCGCGGCAACAGGTCGAGATCGTCGAAGGCGCACTCGTTCCTTCGCAGGGTCAGCTCGTCCTCGGCGCCGCCGTCGGCGAAGTCGAAGATCGGCCGCGGCAATGTCCGGCGCGCCAGCGCGCGCATCGCCGCGACGCTGATGGCGCGCCGCCGCCACTGCGGTACCGACGGATTCATAGACGGTAAACGCGGGTCGCGGTGTCGCGGTAAAGCTTGCGCTTCTCTTCCGGAGTGGCGCTCTCGATCACCCAGTCCACCACCTCGACCCATTGCGGATAGGTGCCGGCCAGTTCCAGCACATGCCAGTCGCCGCCATACATGCAGCGCTCGAATCCGAACGTGTCGATCGCATGGGCGATATAGGGCTTCAGCTGCTCGCGGGTCCAGTTCCGGTGATCCGCCTCGGTGGAGACGCCGGAGATCTTGCAGGTGACGTTGGGGAGTGCCGCCAGCTCCTTCAAATGCTGGCGCCAGGGATCGGAGATTCCGGCCTTGATCGCCGGCTTGGCGATATGGTCCAGCACGAAGCGGACCTCCGGGCATTGCTGCACCATCTTGATCGCGTTCGGCAGATGGTGGTGGAAGATGCAGATGTCGAACACCAGGTCGTATTGCGGCAGCAGCTTCAGCCCTTCGATGAATTTCGGCTGGATGCAGAAATCGGGATCGGCCTGGTTCTGGATCAGCCGCCGGATGCCGCGCGCGACCTTCAGCCCGGCGATCTTCTCGAGGTCGCCCGCGACCACCTTGCCCTGCTCCAGCGGCAGGGCGGCGACCATGCCGGCGAGCTTCGGCTCGGCCTTGGCGAGCCCGTCGATCCATTCGGCCTCCGCGACATGCTGCGGCATGTCGACATCGACCTCGACGAAGACGAATTTCTCGATCCGGACCGGCGCCGCCGCCTTGAAGAGGTCGGCCGGCAGCACGCTGCGGTTCAGGGAAGGCGCGTTCTTGGTCCAGCCATAACCGAGGCTCTTCACGTCGGTCAGGTGGACATGGGCGTCGATGATCGGAAAATCAGGCATTGCCTCTCCCCCAAAGCGGTCTTTTGGGGTGAGAGCCTATTTCCGCGGCGTCCCTTCAACAAGGGGGCTGGCAACAACGAGGCTGGGACTGAGCCGGTCGAGCGGCAGCCAGAGCCGGATGGCGAGGCCGGATGCGCTCCATTCCCGGGTCATGCGGCCGCCGAACTGCCCGTTGACCACGCGCTCGGCCAGATAGGCGCCGAAGCCGCGCGTCGCCGGCGGTCCCACCACCGAGGGCCCGCCGGTCTCCCGCCAGGTCAAGGCGAGTTCGGCGCCGTCGATGACGAAGCTGTCGATCGCGACATGGCCGCCGGCCTGCGACAAGGCGCCGTGCTTGGCGGCATTGGTCGCGAACTCGTGCAGCAGCAGCGCCAATGCCGAGAGCGCGTCCGATCCCAGCACCAGGTCGCTTCCGGCCCAGGTGAAGGGCGCGCCGGCATCGGCCGCATAGGGTTCGAATATGGCTTCCAGCAGGGCGCGGAGCGTCGTCTCCGGCTCATCCGGCAGGCTCTGCTTGCCGGGATGGCTGAGCGCGTGGGCGCGGGTCAGCGCATTCAGCCGGTCATGCACCGCTTCGGCGAGCTCGCTCGGCGATTGCGCATTGCGCGCGCTCATGTCGATGACGCTGCTCGCGACCGCGAACAGGTTCCGCAGGCGGTGGCTGGTCTCGCCGAGCAGCAGGGCCTGCCGGGCCTCGAGGCGCTTGCGGTCGGTGATCTCGATGCCGATGCCGACCCGCGTCCCATCGGAGAGGCGGTAATTGGCCCAGCTGGTCTCGATGCTGCGGCCGCTCTGGGTCTGCATGGTCATGTCCATCCAGTCCGGGCCGCAAGCCTCGATGAAGGTCTCGATCTGCGCCCGGTATTCCGGATCGGGAAAGGCCTGCTCCATCAGCTTGTCCGGGGTCGCCGATGCAGTGGTCCAGCCGGTGAGCTGCTCGTACTGGCGATTGAGCTGCAGCCTGCCGGTCTCCGGGTTGTAGAGCGTGATCATCACCGGCGCGCGGTCGATGATCGTGCTCAGGGCCTCGCGCTCGGACTTCAGCGCGCGCTCGGCCGCGGCGCGCTTCTCTTCGGAATGCAGGCGCTCGATCCGGAATCCCAATTGCCGCGCGATCGTGACGGCGAGCTCGGTCTCGCCGCGATCGAACCGATGCGGCGTCGCGTAATAGGTCATGAACTTGCCGATGACCGCGCCGTCGACCGTCAGCGGGATGAAGGCCAGCGCCTCGATGCGTTCGCGGCCGAGCACCGCCTTCAGTTCCGGCGGCAGGTCCGCCGCCGCGGCGCGGTCGATGCAGATCGGCTGCGCGTTGCGGTCGCCCGGCCGCCAGGGCGAATGACCCGACACCGCGTCGCGATAGGCCTGGGACAAGCCGCGCCAGGCGACGAAGCTCATCTTGCCGGCGTCGTCGAACAGCAGGATCGAGGCGCGGCTGCAGCCCAGCGCCCGGATGATCGCATCCAGGGCGGCGTCATAGATCTCATGCCGGGTGGTGGCCCGGAACAGCCGGTCGGTGAACTCGTAGAGCGCCGCCTGCTCCGCCACGCGCCGGGCCAGGGCCTCGGCGGCGAAATTGTCGGTTCGGTCCTGGGTGAAATCGGCCATCACGTTTCGTCGCTACCCGTGCCGGCTCGGCACGAAGGCTAGGACGATAGAGCCAATTCGGGGCGCTGACCAGGAAGTCGAGCCGGGATTCTAGGCCCGGCGGGACCAATTTGGCGCGCTAATGACGTTGCCCGTGATGGCCGCCACGCTTGCCGCCACCAAAGTCGAAGCTGGCGCTGATCCCCGGCGCCCAAGTGCTGGGCTGCGGGTAGTAGACCGGCGCCGGCGCATAATAATAGGTGGGGGCCGGCGGGTAGTAGTAGGCCGGAGGCACCACATAAACCGGCTGAGGCTCCACATAAACCACCTGTGGCTGCACATAGACGGGTTGCGGTGCCGGGCCATAGTAAATGCTGCCGGAAACGGACTGGGCCGCGGCGGCCGTCGCATGCAGGCCGAAGGCGGCGCCGGCCAGCGCGACCGCAGTGGAGAATAAGGCGAATCGAGTTTTCATCATGCTCACCCCTAAAGTCTCAACTTGCCCTCAGGGTTCGCCCTCCGCACCTCCGAAACGCCTACGTCGCGAAAACGTGTTCGGCTGAGACAGCTTCCTAGCCGAGTTCGCTCTTCTGGTAGCTCGCCTTCGCGAGCCAGTCCTTGCTGATCTCTACGCCCCAGCCCGGCGCCTCCGGGATCTGCACCTTGCCGTCCTTGGCGACCAGCGCGGGCGTGAACAGGCCGTCCTGCCAGGGGTAGTAATCCTCGCCCTCAATCGAAAACTCGACATAGGGCCCGGCATTCTCGATCGCGCCCATCAGGTGCAAGGTGAAGACCGTGACCATCGAGAGGTTGGCGGAATGCGGCGTGACCGGCAAGCCGGCCCGCTTCGCCATCGCGACCACCTTCATCGTGCGGTTGATGCCGCCGATGTAGCAGACATCGGGCTGCACCACGTCGACCGCGCGCATGTCGATGGCGAATCGCCAGAGGGCGAGATCGCAATCCTGCTCGCCGCCGGTCACGTCGAGGTCGAGCGCTTCCTTCACTTCCTTGGTCCAGTGGTATTCCCAATAAGGACAGGGCTCCTCGAAATGCACGACCCCGTGGTCCTGCAGCATGTGGCCCACCTCGATCGCCATTTTCGGCGTGTAACCGCTGTTGCCGTCGACCAGCAGGACCGCGCTGTCGCCCAGCGCCTTGCGGACCTGGGGTACGATCGCATCGGTGCGGCCCGGCCACTCGTCCTGGTCGTGGCCGCATTCCTTGCCGACCCGGAACTTGAAAGCCTTGTAGCCGAACTCGCCCTGCAGCCGCTTCAGCCGTTCGGCCTCGGCTTCCGGCGTGATCTCGCCGCGCTTCATGCTCGAGGCATAGACCGGGAAGGGCCGCGGCTTGCCGCCCAGCAATTCGCACACAGTCTTCTGTTCGAGTTTGCCGCGCAGGTCCCAGAGCGCGGTGTCGAGCCCGGTGATCGCGCGCATCAGGTAGGAGCCGGGGAATTTATGCTCGCGCTCCGGGATCAAGGTCACCAGGGCCTCGATGTCGAGGGCGTCCTGGCCCAGGGCATAGCGCGCCACCTGGCGGTGGAAGATCTGGCAGGTGATGTCGGCATTGTAATTGGAGACCTGGCCCCAGCCCTCCCTGCCGTCATCGGTTGTCACTTTCACGAAGCCGACCGATTGGTTCGTGAAGGTTTCCAGCTTCTTGATCTTCATGGTGCCCCGACCCCAGCAATTCACTTGAATTCCGCGCCGGTCTAGCAGCATTTGGCCCGGGGCTTCAATCGCAGCGGTTCGATCTCAGGGCTATCTTGGATTCATTCGATTACATCATCGTCGGCGCAGGCTCGGCCGGCTGCGTCCTGGCGAACCGCCTGAGCGCCGGCGGCAAGCACAAAGTCCTGCTGCTGGAAGCGGGACCCTGGGACCATCGCTTCTGGATCCAGGTGCCGATCGGTTACGGCAAGACCTTCTATGACGGCCGTTATAACTGGAAATACCAGACCGAGGCCGATCCGGGCCTGGATTCCCGCACCAGCTATTGGCCGCGCGGGAAAGTGATCGGCGGCTCGAGCTCGATCAACGCCATGGTCTATGTGCGCGGCCAGGCCGAGGATTTCGAAGACTGGGAGAAGGCCGGCAATCCCGGCTGGGGCTGGCGCGACGTGCTGCCGCTCTATCGCCGCATGGAGGATCATGCGCTGGGCGAGAGCCCCTATCACGGCGCCGGCGGTCCTTTGCATGTCACGGAAATCTCGAAGACCGCCCATCCGCTGACCTCCGTCTTCATCAAGGCGGGGCAGGAGGCGGGACTCGCCTATAACCCGGATCTCAACGGCGCGACCCAGGAAGGCGTCGGCTATTACCAGATCACCACCCGCAGCGGCTTTCGCCTGTCGTCGGCGCGCGCCTACCTTTGGCCGGCCTTGTGGCGGCGCAATCTGGTTGTTCGCACCAACGCGCTCACCACGCAGATCAGGTTCGAGGGCAAGCGCGCGGTCGGTGTGGTCTATCGCTACGGCAACCGCATGATCGAAGTGCGCGCACGCCGCGAGGTGATCCTCTCCGGCGGCGCCATCAACTCGCCGCAACTGCTGCAGCTTTCCGGCATCGGCCCTGCCGCCTTGCTGAAATCCCACGGCATTGACGTCGTGCAGGACAGCCCGATGGTCGGGCGCAATCTCCAGGACCATCTCTGCTACGATCATGTCTACCGGGCCCGGCGGCCGAGCCTGAACAACGACCTCTATCCCTTCTCGGGCAAGCTCCGCGCGGCCCTGCGCTATATATTGACTCGCGGCGGCCCGCTCTCGCTCAGCGTCAACCAGGGCGGCGGCTTCTTCCGCACCCAGCCGGACCTGCCAAGGCCCGACATGCAGCTCTACTTCTCGCCGCTGACCTATGAGCGCACGCCGCCCGGCATCC
Source organism: Dongia sp. (assembly GCF_041905885.1). NCBI lineage: Bacteria > Pseudomonadati > Pseudomonadota > Alphaproteobacteria > Rhodospirillales > Dongiaceae > Dongia > Dongia sp. The sequence continues at coordinate 41,046 of NZ_JAYRKD010000026.1, forward strand.
GGCCGCTGATGCATCCCGATCCCTTCCCGGGTTTCACCACCTCGGCCTCGCCCTGCCGACCGACCAGCCGGGGCGTGCTGGAGATTCGCTCCGCCGATCCCAAGGCGCCGCCGCGCATCCAGCCCAACTACCTCACCACCGAGCAGGACATCGCCGACCTTCTGGCCGGGGCGAAGTTCCTGCGCCGGCTCGCCGCCGCGCCGGCGCTGCGCGACCTGATCGAGACGGAGCTGAAGCCCGGCCCGGGGGCGCAATCGGACGCGGACTTCATCGCCGATATCCGCGCCCGCTCCTATTCGGTCTTCCACCCCTGCGGCAGCTGCGGCATGGGGCCGGACCCGACCCGGTCGGTGGTCGATCCCCGGCTCAAGGTGCATGGGGTCGAAGGCCTGCGGGTGATCGATGCCGCGATCTTCCCGACCGTCACCTCCGGCAACATCAACGCACCTTCTATTATGGTCGGCGAGAAGGGCGCGGACTTGGTCATGGAGGACGCGCAACGCACCGCCGGGTGAGACGGGAGCCGAGTCTCTGAAAATACCCGAAAGTGGCGCGAAATACTTACATATATATGTAGAGAATCGGCAATAAACCGACAATTTTAGGGAAATACTGGAGGCCTGGTCCTCGTTTTCGGGTTGGACGGCAACGGGCCCGGGGGGGCATCCGGCTGTCCCCCGGGCGCCGCAGGGGGCGCCAGACGAGGCGGCCATGGCGAACGACACCAGCACCCCGAGCGGCGCGCTCGATTCCCACTCCGATACCCGGACCGACGATTTCTTCACCGCCGACCAGCAGGACAGTGTCTTCGTCCAGGTCGCGCAGGCCGACGCCGCCGCGCAGCCGGCTGCGCCCGCGGCAGCGCCCGGCGCACCGCAGCAGATCGCGATCCCGGCGGGTGAGAATGTGGTGCGGGTGCCGGTGCAGCCGGGCGATGTGCTGGTCCTGAGCCCGCCCTTCACCGGCGAGGCGGAGGTCATCGGCCGGATCGGCGACGGCAATCTCGCGATCCGGGTCGGCGATGTCACCGTTATCCTGCAAGGCTATGTCGACGCCAACCAGCAGGCCCCGATCACGGTCGAAACTTCGGACGGGCAGCCGATCGACGTCGCCACCATGCTGGCTTCGACCGATCCCACCATCGACATCCAGACCGCCGCCGGCCCCAGTGATGCCGCGGCCGGCCCCCAGGGCGCCGACAACAACGGCGCCTTGTTCTCGCAATTCGGCCCCGGCGGCGGGCTCGGCGGCTTCAGCGGCGTCGGCGCCCAGGACGCGACCGAGCTCAGCTACGGCCTGATCGACAACAGCATCCGCAACGATTTCGCCGAGCCGCTGCTCGTCGGCACCACCTTCGGCTTCGCGGTCGGTCCGCTGTCCGGCGGCCATTCCGAGCGCTTCTTCCGCGACCCCGCGCAGACCAGTTATCTCGGCTCCTTCAACACCTTCATGGAAGAGTATCAGGACGCGGTCGAGAACCCGGAGAACCCGCTGTTCCCCGGTTGGGCCGATTTCCAGGGCACCGGCGCCACCAACGGCGACTTCCAGGAATATCTCGATCAGACCCGCCGCACCGTCGATGTCGACGCGACCTTCACCGGCGGAAGCGGCGACCTGACGCTGAACGGCATCGCGCCCGGTCTCACTTCGAACGGCAGCACGCTCTACGTGCAATATGCCGATGGCGGTCACACGATGTTCGTGCGCCGCGATTCCGACGACGCCTTGGTCGCGGTGGTGCATGTCGAGCCGACTTCCACCGGCTTCACCATCGAAACCATCATGATCAACCGCCTGGATCATCCGGATGCCGGGACCGGCGATGCCGGCCGCGACGAGATGACCATCGGCGTCGAGTTCACCGTCTATGACGGCCTGCTGCAGGAAGGCGAGGGGAACGACGTCGCGACGCCGCCCTCCCTGAGCGGCAGCGCGGAATTCAACTTCGCCGACGACGTGCCGTTGTTCGACAACGTGACCTACCACAACCTCGATGGCGCGATGGTCGGCGATTCGCTGCCGACCAAGGACAGCACCTCCTCCGGCCAGATCGACGAGGACTGGCTGCAGGGCGGCGCCAACGACAAGGGCGCCGACGGCAAGAGCAATGCCGGCGACAATGGCGACACCGCGGGTGGCGCCTCCGTCACCGGCCAGGTGAACATCACCTTCGGTGCCGACGGCCCCGCGGCGCGCGACTACAAGCCGGAAGCCGACAAGCACGCCTTCGTGCTCGACACCAGCGCCTATGCCGAAGGCGAAGTGTTCCCCTATGGCGACGGCACGCTGAAATCCGGCGGCCAGACCCTCTACGTGCTCTCGGTCGGCCCCGATCATCTGACCGTCGGCATCCCCGGGCCCGACGGCGAGGACAGCGCGCTCTCTCGGGTGATCGGCGACACGGCGATCTTCACCCTGGTGCTCGACCAGGATACCGGCGAGTTCACCTTCACGCTCTATGGCCCGCTGGATCACGGCACCGACCTGGTCTTTGAAGATGCGGCAGTCCTGGTTGGCGGCAATACCGAGGAGACGATCGCGCTCGCCTTCGGCGTGACCGCGCTGGACGACGACGGCGACTACGTCCCGGCGACCATCAACATCGACGTCAACGACGACCTGCCGGTCGCCCGCGATGACAGCGACGACGTCGCGGCCGGTACCTACGGGCCGGAGACCGGCAATGTCATGGCCAACGACAGCCAGGGCGGCGACACCGCGGTGGTGACCGCGGTCGCCTTCGAGGGCAAGGGCGGCGATCTCGGCAGCCCGCTGCAGGGCGAATACGGCAAGCTCACGCTGAACGCGGACGGCAGCTACTCCTACACCCGCGATCCGATGACCAAGGGCGGGGTGGACGACGTCTTCAACTACACGATCACCGACAAGGACGGCGACACCAGCACGGCCACCCTCACCATCCACATCGGCAATGCCGGCGTCGACCTGGACATGCCGACCTACGGCGGCGACGGCACCGTCGTGTACGAGAAGGGCCTGCCCGAGCGGACCGGTGAGCTGGCCGGCTCCGGCGAGATCGCCGACAGCAACGGCACGAATGACTCCGATCCCTCCGAGCATATCGACGGCAGCTTCAAGATCACCGCGCCGGACGGCATCGAGACGGTCGATATCGACGGCACCGTGCTGACGCTGGCTGATCTGCTGGCGCTCGGCACGACCAATGTCACCATCTCCATTCCGGGGACCGGCGACCTAACTCTCAACGGCTTCGACGAAGGCACCGGCGTGGTCAGCTATACTTTCACCGCGACCGACAACCAGCTCTCGCCGACCGATGTCCAGATCGATTTCACGGTTACGGTCACCGATATCGACGGCAGCAGCAACGCTGGCACCCTGTCGTTCAAGCTGGTCGATGACGAGCCGACCGCCAACCCGGACAGCAAGACGGTGAGCTCCGGCGGCCAGGTCAGCAGCAATGTCGAAACCAACGACGTGTTCGGCGCCGACGGCAAGATGGGCGGCACCGGCGTGATCGGAGTCAATGCGGGCACCAACACCGCCATTCCCGCGGTCGGTGCCCCCGGCACGCCGATCGTCACCAGCCTCGGCACCCTGACGCTGAACGCCGACGGCAGCTACACCTACGTCGCCAAGCCGAACGTCAGCGGCGTCGATCACTTCGTCTACACGATCCAGGACGGCGACACCGACGTTTCCACCACCACGCTGGACATCACCGTTAGCGCCGTTCGGCTCGAAACCGACGTTAAGACGGTGACGGTCAACGAGGCCGCGCTCGACAAGACCATCGAGGGCAACGACATCGCCGCCGGCAGCGTCATCGGCTCCAACCCGGGCTCGAACGACGAGAGCAAGACCGGCCAGCTCGTGCTCGGCTCCGGCGTCACCGCGGTTGCCGGCGACTATCCCGGCACCTACGGCACGCTGCATGTCGATAGCGACGGCAAGTTCACCTATACCCTGACCTCGAACCTGCTGGTCGCGGGTGCCGGCACCAACACGAAGCTGGATGCCGAGGTCTTCAACATCACGATCCAGGACGCCGGCGGCAACACCGCGACCGACCAGATCAAGATCAATGTGATCGACGACGTGCCGCAGGCCTTCAACCCGCAGGACCAGAGCCTGCTCAACTCGCCCGCGGGCGGCGTCATCACCGGCGCGCTCGACATCGCCGGCCATACCGGCGCCGACGGCTACGGCTCGATCGTCTTCAGCGGCGGCACCGACAACAGCAAGGCCACATTGGCCGACGGCACCACGCCGATCACCTCGGGCGGCAAGGACGTGCTCCTGAGCGGCTTCGGCACCGACATGCTGACCGGCTATGTCGATGCCAACGGCAACAAGAGCGTCGATGACGGCGAGGCGGTCTTCACCGTGAAGCTGAACGGCGCGGCCGACCAGTACACCTTCACCCTGATCAAGGACATCGACGACGGTGCGCGGGTCGACTTCACCGACCTCTCCGGGATCAAGGCCGGCAACACCGACTGGTTCGGGGTCGGCGCCAACGGCGGTGCGGCGGGCAGCAAGGACCTGCTCTACACGCCGGTCGACCTGAGCGGCGACGTCAACGCTTCCAAGAACGACCTCGGCAGCAACGACCAGTTCATCGACAACGGCGAAGGCCTGCGCATGGACTTCGTCAACGACCTCACCGGCGATATGACGACCCGGAACGCCTTCGACTTCGCCAATCACTACCAGGTCCAGGACTACCAGGTCACCATCGCGCAGGTGCAGGGCGGCGGCACGACCAAAGTTCGCATCACCGCGGCCGACGTCACCAACCCGACCAATGTCGGCGCGATCAGCGAGGCGAATTTCCTGGCGCAGACCTTGGTCGCCATCACCGCCGGCGAACTGGTCATCATGCGCGGCGCCACCGACGTCACCGCCTTGCTGACCATCGACTACACCAACGGCGGCCTGAACGACGGCGGCGTCACCATCGACGGGTTGATGGCCGGCGATATCATCAAGGTCCATGACTCGAACGGCTTCGATCGGATCCAGATCGACGGCCTGGGGCAGGATTTCGCGATCTCCGGCTCGCAGGTGCTGCAGACCGTGGCCGGCACCGATCTCGACATGAAGTTCGAGACCAAGCTCACCGACGGCGACGGCGATACCTCGACCGGCCAGTATATCGGCATCAACCTGCAGACCGACGACGGCCAGAGTCACACGTTCAACGGCGGCCCTGGCAACGACACGATGAAAGGCGGCAGCGGCAGCGACTTGATCTTCGGCGATGCCGGCAACGACACCATGCTCTACGACAGCAAGGACACGTTCACCGGCGGCGCCGGCTTCGACCGCGTCCTGGTCGAGGGCGGCGGCAACTCGATCACCTATGACAGCGCCAAGTTCATCGGCATCGAAATGATCGATCTCGGCGACGGCAGCGACCGGACCGGCGCCCAGCAGAATACACTGGCGCTCAGCGCCGTCGACGTGATCGCCGCCAACGGCGGGGCCACGGTCGGCACGGTGGCGGGCCACCAGATCAACTTCTTCGTCATCGGCGACACCGCCGGCCCGACCTCGGCCGACCATGACAACGTGATCATGACCGGTTTCGGCAGCAAGCTCGGTACCGGCAGCTTCGTCGATCCGGTCACCGGTGACTCGCACACCTATGACGTCTACGCGACCGTGGCCAACCCCGCGGTCAAGGTGGCGATCGAGCAGAACCTCGATGTGACTTGATTTACCCGGGCGGAGAGCCCCTGACAGAACCCTCCGTTCGGCTCGGACCTCCCTCTCGCCATAGAGGGAGGTCCACCCCTTTTCAGGGTCAGCGGAGAGCCCGCGGCGAAGGTGGATTTTCTGTTTTTTGGCGCCAAGAGGCGGTTCGAGAAAATATCCGAGAATCCCCGAGCATCCTTACATCGCGGTGTCAGTTCTCGGAAATAATCCGAAAAATTGAGAGAAATACTCGGGGGGTAGGCCTCGTTTCCTGGTTGGACGGCAAAGGGCCCGGGGGGGCATCCGGCTGTCACCGGGGCGCTGCAGGGGGCGCCACACGAGGCAAAAATGGCGACCGACACCAACACCCCGAGCAGCGCGCTCGACCAGGGCTCCTCCACCCATAACGACGATTTCTTCGCCGCCGACCAGCAGGACAGTGTCTTCGTCCAGGTCGCGCAGGCCGACGCCGCCGCGCAGCCGGCTGCGCCCGCGGCAGCGCCCGGCGCACCGCAGCAGATCGCGATCCCGGCGGGTGAGAA
>NZ_JAYRKD010000026.1:47279-86400 GCF_041905885.1 Dongia sp.
CGGATCGGCGACGGCAACCTCGCGATCCGGGTCGGCAACGTCACGGTCATCCTGCAAGGCTATGTCGACGCCAACCAGCAGGCGCCGATCACGGTCGAGACGGCAGACGGCCAGCCGATCGACGTCGCCACCATGCTGGCTTCGACCGATCCCACCATCGACATCCAGACCGCCGCCGGCCCCGGCGATGCCGCGGCCGGCCCCCAGGGCGCCGACAATAGCGGCGCCTTGTTCTCGCAGTTCGGCCCGGGCGGCGGGCTCGGCGGCTTCAGCGGCGTCGGCGCCCAGGACGCGACCGAGCTCAGCTACGGCCTGATCGACAACAGCATCCGCAACGATTTCGCCGAGCCGGTGCTCGGCACCCTCGGCACCTTCGGATTCTCGGTCGGCCCGATCTCGGGCGGCCATTCCGAGCGCTTCTTCCGCGACCCGGCGCAGACCACCTATCTCGGCTCCTTCGCGACCTTCATGGAGGAGTATCAGGACGCGGTCGAGAACCACGAGAACCCGATGTTCCCCGGCTGGGCCGATTTCCAGGGCACCGGTGCGACCAGCGGCGACTTCCAGGAATACCTCGACCAGACCCGCCGCACGGTCGACGTCGATGCGAGCTTCACCGGGGCTTCCGGCGACCTGGTGCTGGACGGCATCGCGCCCGGCATCACCTCCAACGGCAGCACGCTCTACGTGCAGCATGCGGACCAGGGCCACACGATGTTCGTGCGGCGGGATATCGACGATGCCCTGGTGGCGGTGGTCCATGTCGAGCCGACCGATACCGGCTTCACCATCGAGACCATCATGATCAACCGGATCGACCATCCGGATGCCGGGACCGGCGATGCCGGCCGCGACGAGATGATCATCGGCGTCGAGTTCTCGGTCTATGACGGTCCCTCGCCCTACCAGCAGGAAGGCGAAGGGAACGACGGCGGCACGTCGTCGCCTTCGCTCCAGGGCAGCTTCGAAGTCAGCTTCGCGGACGACGTCCCGCTGTTCGACAACGTCTCCTATCAAAACTTGGACGGCGCGCCCGGCGACGACGGGATCAGCGCCAGCACCAGCAAGGGCCTGATCGACGAGGATTGGCTGCAGGGCGGCGCCCACGACAATGGCGCCGACGGCAAGAGCAATGCCGGCGCCAACGGCGACACCAAGGGCGGCGTTTCCGTGGACGGCCAGGTCAACATCAGCTTCGGCGCCGACGGCCCGGCCAACACCGACAGCCGGCTGGAAGATCCCGACAAGCACGCCTTCCTGCTCGACACCAGCGCCTATACCCAAGGCGAGGTCTTCCCCTATGGCGACGGCACGCTCGCATCCGGCGGCCAGGTTCTCTACGTCCTCTCGGTCGGCGCGGACCACCTGATCGTCGGCATCCCGGCGCCGGAGATCGACGATTCCAAGGATTCTGCGGCGGTCGAGGCTTTCCTCGGCACGGCGATCTTCAGCCTGGTGCTCGACCAGGACACCGGCGCCTTCACCTTCACGCTCTACGGTCCGCTTGACCATGGCACCGACCTCATCTTCGGGGAAGCGGCGGTCCAGGTCGCCGGCGGCACCGAAGAGACGGTCGCGCTCGCCTTCGGCGTGACCGCGCTGGACGACGACGGCGACTACGTGCCGGCGACCATCAACATCGACGTCAATGATGACCTCCCGATCGCGCGGGACGACAGCGACGACGTCGCGGCCGGCACCTATGGACCGGAGTTGGGCAATGTAATGTCCAACGACACCGGCGGCGCCGACACCGCCAAGGTTACCGGCGTCGCCTTCGACGGCAAGGACGGCGCGCTCGACAGCCCCCTGCAGGGCGAATACGGCAAGCTCACGCTGCATGCCGACGGCAGCTACTCCTATACCCGCGACCCCGGCACCAAGGGCGGCGTCGACGACGTGTTCAACTACACCATCACCGACAAGGACGGCGACAGCAGCACCGCGAACCTGACCATCCACATCGGCGATGCCGGCGTCACGGTCGAGACCCCGTCGGGCCGCGACGGCACGATCGTCTACGAGCAGGGCCTGCCGGCGCGCAACGGAGAGCCCGCCGGTTCCGGCGAGAACGGCACCAACAACGACGACCCGTCGGAATCGACGGGCGGCGTCATCACCATCACCGCCAAGGACGGCATCGCGACCCTGCAGGTCGGCAGCAACACCACGCTGACCCTGGCGGAGCTCAACGACCTCGGCAGCAATCCGGTCAGCTACAAGGACGCGACCGGCGAGCTCACCCTGACCGGCTTCGACGAGGGCAGCGGCCAGCTCAGCTACACCTATACCCTGCTCGACAACACGCTGGTCGACCCGGATTCCGTCAGCTTCGCGCTGAAGGTCATCGACATCGACGGCAGCGAAGGCGACGGCACGCTCAAGATCTCCATCATCGACGATGCGCCGAAGGCGATCGACGACACCGACAACCTCGACAATGTGAGCCTGCAGGCGACCGGCAACGTGATCACCGGGGCCGACACGACCTCGAGCGGCGCCGACATCCAGGGCGCCGACGGCGTGAAGGTCACCGGGGCGTCAAGCACCACCGGCGGCGACCAGTCGGCGGATATCAACGGAGACACGACGGTTATCGGCAAGTACGGCGTGCTGATTCTGGCCGCCGACGGGTCATATACCTACACCCGCTTCGACGGTACGCCGCTCAACGACACCGACATCTTCACCTATACTGTGACCGATGGGGACGGCGACCCGTCCTCCGCGACGCTGACCATCGCCATCAACGACCAGGACGTGCGGATCGGCAATCTCACGCCGAGCGCCGGCGGCGGCGACGTGACCGTGGACGAGGATGACCTCCCCGCGGGCTCCGACAGTTCCAAGGAATCGCTGACTCAGGACGGAACCTTCACGATCAGCGCACCCGACGGCGTGAAGGATCTCACGATCGGCGGCGAAGCGGTGATCAGCGGCGGCATCTTCACCGCCGTCACTTTCACCACACCCTTCGGCAACACCCTGGCGGTCACCGACTACGACCCGGACACCGGCACGATCAGCTACAGCTACACGCTGAATGCCAATCTGGACCATGCCTCCGGCGGCGCCGAAAACACCACGTCCGAAGACCTCGAAGTCGTTCTGACCGACGTCGACGGCGACGAGAAGACCGCGACCTTGTCCGCCACGATCGTGGACGACGTGCCCACCGCGCAAGCGGACGCGGACAACTCGGAATCCGGCCACACCATCAACGGCGCGGTCGAGACCAACGACACCTTCGGCGCCGACGGCAAGTCCGGCTCCGGCGTGGTGGGTGTGGCGACCGGTAGCAACACGGGCAGCCCGGTCACCGGCAACCTCAACACCGATATCGTCACCAGCCTGGGCACCCTGAAGCTGCAGGCCGACGGCACCTATACCTACACCGCCAAGCCCAATGTCTCGGGCGTGGACCACTTCGTCTACACCATCGAGGACGGCGACGGCGACACCTCCACGACCACGCTGGACATCACCGTCACCAAGATCGCGCCGGATACCGACAGCGAGACCGTGACGGTCAACGAGGCGGCGCTGGACGCGACCGGCTCCAACCCCGGCTCCAGCGACGAGGTCGCCACCGGCAAGCTCGACCTCGACCCGGGCGTCACCGCGGCGGCCGGCACCTATCCGGGCAGCTACGGCAACCTGGTGGTCCTCAGCGACGGCAGCTTCACCTACACCCTGACCTCGAACCTGCTGGTCTCAGGCGCCGGCACCAATACCGTGCTCAATGCCGAGAGCTTCAACATCACCATCACCGACGACAAGGGCAACACCTCGGTCGATACCGTGAAGGTCGATGTCATCGACGACGTGCCCACCGCCACGCTCGACACCAAGTCGCTGAACTCCGGCGCCTCGACCAGCGGCAACGTGGAGACCAACGACGTGTTCGGGGCGGACGGCAAGTCCGGCTCCGGCGTGGTAGGGGTGGCGACCGGCAGCGACACCTCGAAGGATGCCGCGGGCAGCCTCAACACCGACATCGTGACCAGCCTGGGCACCCTGAAGCTCCAGGCCGACGGCAGCTACACCTATACCGCCAAGCCGAACGTCTCGGGCGTGGACCACTTCGTCTACACCATCAAGGACGGCGACGGTGATCTGTCGACCACGACCCTCGACATCACGGTTGCCAACGTGCAGCTGAAGACCGACACTCAGATCGTGACGGTCAACGAGGCGGCCCTCGACACCACCAAGGACCCGGCCGATCTCGCCGCCAGCACCAAGACCGGCTCCAATCCGTCGTCGCCGGACGAGACCAAGACCGGCAAGCTCACGCTCGACCCCGGCATCACCGCGACCGCCGGTGACTATACCGGCAGCTTCGGCAAGCTGCATGTCGATGCCGACGGCAGCTTCACCTACACGCTCACCACCAACATGAACTCGGGTGCAATCGCCGGCGCCAACACGGTCAACGATGCCGAGATTTTCAACATCCAGATCCAGGATGCCTTCGGCAACAAGGCCACCGACACGATCAAGGTCAACGTGATCGACGACGTGCCGCAGGCCTTCGACCCGGCCGACCAGAGCCTGTTGAATTCCAACCTGGGCGGCACCATCACCGGCGGGCTCGACATCGCCGGCCATACCGGCGCCGACGGCTACGGCTCGATCGTGTTCAGCGGCGGCACCGACGGCTCCAAGGCGATGCTGGCCGACGGCACCACGCCGATGCTCTACCAGACCCACAACATCCTGCTGAGCGGCTTCGGCACCACCACCCTGACCGGCATCGCTGACATCAACAACAACGGCAAGATCGACTCCGGCGAGACCACGGTCTTCACCGTCAAGCTCGACGGCGCCGCCGATCGCTACGAGTTCAATCTGCTGAAGGCGATCGACAACGGCGCCAAGATCGACTTCACCGACTTGAGCAACGCCAAGGCCGGCAACGGCTCCTGGCTGGGTGTCGGCGCCGATGCCGGCGATGCGACCACGCGGGATCTACTTTACACCTCCAAGACCGGCGGCTCGGTCAACAGCTCGAGCAACGATATCGCCACCGGCAACCAGTGGATCGAGTTCGGCGAAGGCCTGCGCATGGACTTCGTTAACGGCCTGACCAGCGGCAGCGGTCCCGATCCCTACAATTTCAGCACCCACTACCAGGTCCAGGATTTCCAGTTCTCCCTGGCCCAGATCAAGGGAGGCGCCAGCTCGACGACGATCAAGCTCTCGGCCTTCGACGTCACCAACCCGACCAACTCCAACGGCCCGACGGATCCCCTGTTCACGGCCGACTCGATGGTGGCGCTGGCCGCCGGCGAGTTGAGCGTGTTCCGCGGCGGGGTGGCCGCGAGCGGCATCACCATCACCTTCAGCAGCGGCGTCGCGACCATCGCCGGCCTGCAGGTTGGCGACGTTATCCAGATCGACGAGTCGACCGGCTTCGACCGCCTGTTGATCGAATCCGGCAGCGACAAGACGGCCGACTTCGCGATCAGCAGCTCCAAGGTGCTGAACACCTCGATCGGCTTCGATCTCGACACCAAGTTCGAGACCACACTGACCGACGGCGACGGCGACACCTCGAAGGGCCAGTATATCGGCATCAACCTGCAGACCGACGACGGCCAGGCCCATATCTTCACCGGCGGGTCCGGCAACGACACCATCCATGGCGGCAGCGGCAACGACACGCTGAACGGTGCGGGCGGCAACGACTTCATCTTCGGCGATGCCGGCAACGACACGATGCTCTACGACAGCGCCGACAAATATGACGGCGGCGCCGGCTTCGACCGGGTGCAGGTGACCAGCGGCGGCACCAATCTCACTTACACGGCCGCCAACTTCATCGGCATCGAGATGATCGATCTCGGCTACGGCAGCGATCGCAACGGGGCCGGGCAGAATACCCTGGCACTCAGCGCCACCGACGTGATCGCCGCCAACGGCAGCACGGTCGCCGGCACCGTGCCCGGGCACAACATCAACCTGTTCGTCATCGGCGACACGGCCGGCATCGGCACGACCGAGCATGACAACGTGGTCATGACCGGCTTCGGCAGCAAGCTCGCCAGCGCGGTCGCCTTCGTCGATCCGAACACCGGCATCTCGCACAACTATGACATCTACGCCACCGTCGCCAACCCGGCGGTCAAGGTGGCGATCGAGACGAACCTCGACGTGAGTTGAGCCTCAGCCGGAGGCAATCCGGCTGCAAAATCCGGGCGGAGAGCCCCTGACAGAGTGCTCCGTTCCGGACCGGACCTCCCCCCTCGCCATAGGGGGGAGGTCCACCTCCCAAAAGAGCTCGGGATTCCACACCTCCTGAGGTGCGGATTAACGAAGATTACCGAAAATTAGCAGGCATTTTTGCGCAAAGCCTGCATACTCATATTAAAGTGTGAGTATTAACCAAACTCCCCGACCCGGCTTCGGACTATCCCCGAATTACTCTCCCCCGCATTCGTGGCGACGGGAGCGCGGCTCCGGCCACGCGATCAAGGGAGCGCCTCCGGGCGCGGGGTGACATGGCGAACGATCTCAGCAATCCGGTGCAGGCCAACCAGGCTTCCGGCGACGGCTTCTTCGAGCACGGCGCGGGGCAGGACAGTCTGTTCTCCAACCTCCAGCTGGCCCAGGCGACGGAGCCCCAGGCCCCCGGCCAGACCATCCAGGTTGTCACGCCGCAAGGCGCGGCCGGCCCGGTGGTGATCCGGGTCCAGGTCACCCCCGGCAGCGCCGTCGAGCTGCCCCAGCCCTTCGAGGCCGACGCGGCGCTGATGGCGCGCGAAGGCGACGGCAACCTGGCGATCCGGGTCGGCGAGGTCACGGTCATCCTCCAGGGCTACGTGGACGCCAACCAGCAGGCGCCGGTCACCATCGAGGGCGCCGACAACCAGCCGATCGACATCGCGACCATCCTGGCCTCGACCGATCCGGCGATCGACATCCAGACCGCCGCCGGCCCGGACGCCGGCCAGAACGGCCAGGGCGCCGATAACAACGGCGCGATCCTGGCCCAGCTCGAGGACGGCGCGGGCCTCGGCGGCCTCGATTCGGTCGGCGCCCAGGAGGGGACCGAGCTCGGCTACCGGACCATCGATGCCAGCATCCGCAACGACTTCGCCGACACGCTGGTGACCGCCGACGCCTTCGGCTTCAGCGTCGGCGCGATCTCCGGCAGCTTCGGCGAAGGCTTCCTGCGCGATCCGGCGCAGACCACCGAGCTCGGCTCGTTCGCCAACTTCATGCTCGAATACCAGGACGCGGTCGAGCATCCGGGTGCGGCGATGTATGCCGGCTGGGCCGACTTCCACGGGACCGGCGTGACCGGCGGCGATTTCCAGGAATATCTCGAGCAGACCAGCCAGACCATCACGGTCGATGCCAACTTCACCAGCGGCACCGGCGCGCTGGTGCTGACCGGCATCGCCGACGGCGTCCAGTCGAACCACAGCGATCTCAAGACCGATGTGCGCGACAACGGCGAGACCATGTTCGTGCGCCGCGAAACCGACAAAGCCCTGGTTGCCGTGGTCCATGTCGATGGCCCCGACGCCGACGGCCAGTTCGTGATCACCACTTTCCTGATCAACCGCCTCGACCATCCGGGCGCGGGCGAGGGCGATGCCGGCAGGGACTCGATGGACATCGAGATCCAGTTCAAGGTCTATGACGGTCCGGCGCCCAACCAGGAGCAACAGCCGCTCGAAGGCGGCGAGAACAACGACGTCCCGCAGGAGCCGACGCCGGACTCGCCCTCCATCGAGGGCAGCTTCAAGGCGAGCTTTGCCGACGACGTGCCGATCCTGGAGGACGTCGCCTACCACAACCAGCACGACATGAAGACTCCGGCCCGCGAAAGCGTCATCGCCGGCGGCAGCAATGTCGGCCTGATCGACGAGGATTGGATCCGCGGCGGCGCCCATGACAAGGGCGCCGACGGCAACAACAACCCCGGCGACAACGGCGACACCGGCGGCGGCAAATCCGTCACCGGCTGCATCGAGGTCAACTTCGGCGCCGACGGCGCCGCCAGCAGCGACGTCAAGGGCGAGGGCGACAAGCACGCCTTCGTGCTCGACACCGCCCAGTATCTGCTCGGCCAGGCCTTCCCCTACGGCGACACCGGCCTGACCTCCGGCGGCCAGACCCTGGTCGTCCTCTCGGTCAGCGGCGACCACCTGACCGTCGGCATCGCCGACGGCAAGCAGCAGGGCCTGGTCGAGAACGAGGTCGGCGACCAGACGCCGACCGACCCGATCCCGGGCTGCACCATCTTCACCTTGACCCTCGACCAGGCGACCGGCCAGTTCAGCTTCGAGCTCAAGGGCCCGCTCGACCACGGCGACTCGATCTTCGGCGGCGAGACCGGCACCTCGGCGCTGGAGCAGCCCGAGAACACCATTCCGCTCGAGTTCCACGTCAACGCCTATGACGACGACGGCGACTGGGTCGATGCGGCGATCAACATCGACATCAACGACGACATGCCGGTCGCGCGCGCCGACAGCGACACCATCGCCGCGGGCACCTATGGCCCGATCTCGGGCAATGTGATGACCGGCGCCGACACGGATTCGCCCTCGACCGGCAAGGATTCGCAGGGCGCCGACCATGCGCTGGTCGTCGGCGTCTGGGCCGGCAGCGTCGCCGGCGGCGCGAACGACAAGGTCGCCACGGAGATCACCGGCGACCATGGCAAGCTCACGCTCAATGCCGACGGCAGCTACACCTACACCCGCGATGCCTACAGCGACGGCGGCGTCGATGACGTCTTCACCTACACGCTGAAGGACGGCGACGGCGACGTCAGCACCGCCACCCTCACCATCCACATCACCGACTCCGGCGTGACCGTCGAGATCCCGGACAGCCCCGCCGACACCACGGTCTACGAATCCGGCCTGCCGGCCCGCGGCAGCGAGTCCGAAGGCAGCGATGCCGGCGCCGATTCCGAGCAGACCGGCGGCACCATCACCATCACCGCCAAGGACGGCATCGAGAGCCTGGAGATCGGCGGCGAATCGCTGACCCTGGCCGAGCTCAAGGATCTCGGCACCAGCCCCGTCGAGATCAGCGACGAGAACGGCACGCTGACGCTGACCGGCTTTGACGAGGGCACCGGCGCGCTCAGCTACACCTACCTTCTCACCGACAACAACGACGCCAACAGCGTCAAGACGGTCGAGTTCGACATCAAGGTCACCGATGTCGATGGCGACGAGGGCACCGCCACCCTGGCGATCGACATCGTCGATGACGAGCCGGAGGCGGCCCGCGACACGCTCTCGCTCAACGCGCCGAAGGAGCCCACTGCCGACGTCCAGTTCATCCTGGACATCTCCGGCAGCATGGGAGACCGCCACGTCACCGTCTCCGGCTACCCCGACAACGGCATCGGCCTGGAGCGCTATGCGATCGAGCAGATGCTGAACGCGCATCCCGAGATCCAGAACGTGCAGTTCGTGCTGTTCGACGACCACGCCTCGCACAGCGACTGGATGACCCGCGAACAGGCGCTCGACTGGCTGAAGGACGGCGACAACTTCGACAACGGTGGCGGCAACACCAACTTCGACCGCGCGCTGGACGAGGCGATGGAAGGCATGGTCGAGGGCCGGCCGTTGCCGGCGGGCGACCAGACCTTGGTCTACTTCTTCTCCGACGGCAATCCGAACGAGCCGCACAGCGATCCCGGCATCACCGACGAGGGCAGCGGCGCCTCCCAGGTCTCGATCGACGAGTGGGAAAGCTTCGTCGACAGCCACGGCATCTCAAATGTCTTCGCGGTCGGCATCGGCACCGCCAACGACGACGGCGAGAAGGCGCATCTCGCCCCGATCGCCTATCCGGAAGCTACGGACGGCTCGGAGCAGAACCTGCTCGACATCAGCAACACCGGTAACCTCGGTGGGCTCCTGCAGACCCTGAACGACACCATCGTTCCGGTCGTCACTCCGATCACCGGCGACCTGACCGTGAACGACACCCCGGGCGCCGACAGCTTCGGCGACGGCAAGCTGGTCTCGGTGGCGTATGACGGCAACACCTACGCCTTCGACTCCAGCACCCATGAGCACACCATCGACCTCGGCACCGGCCGCGGCTCGATCACGATCAAGGACGACGGCACCTACGAATACACCCCGCCGGCCAAGAACGCCGACGGCAAGGAGTTCTCGATCGACTATACGATCCAGGACGGCGACGGCGACCAATCGACCGCCAAGCTGAAGATCGACATCAACATCCGTCCCACCACCGACCTCAACGGCGCCGCCTGCGAGGGCGCGGACAATAACGCATCCTTCGTCGAGGACGCGGGCGCGATCAAGATCTCGCCCAACGGCATCGTCAGCGACGACGGCCCGATCCACTCGATGACGGTGACCCTTGCCAACCGTCCGGACGGCGATGCGACCGAGGGGCTCACCTTCAACGCGGCCGCCCAGCAGGCCGTGAACGACAACACCCTTTCGTTCACCTACCTGAATGGAGTGCTGGCCATCTCCGGCCCGGCCGCCCCGGCTTCGGTTTACCAGACCATTCTCCAGGGCATCCTCTACAACAACAGCAGCCAGGCGCCGAACGAGAGCGACCGCCACATCACGGTGGTGGTGAACGACGGCACCTTCAACAGCGTCAGCCACGAGATCGAGCTCTCCGTGACCTCGGTCAACGACGCGCCGGACGCGACCATCTTCCAGGATCCCTACAGCACGAAGGAGGACCAGGAGCTGACGCTGTCCGGTGCCGGCAAGATGTCGATCAGCGACGTCGATGCCGGCAACGAGGACGTGACCGTCACCCTCTCGGTCACCCAGGGCATCATCGATGTGAGCAAGGGCAACAGCGGCGTCACGGTCACCAACGACGAGACCAGCTCGGTGAAGCTCACCGGCACGGTGGCCGAGATCAACGCCCTGCTGCACGGCACCGGCTCGGGCGGCCAGGGCAAGATCACCTATCTCAACGCCAACGACTCGCCGCAGTCCCAGGTTACGCTGACCCTCAAGGTCGACGACAAGGGCGAGACCGGCATCGGCGGCGCGAAGACCGACACCGACACCGCGACCATCAATGTAGAGAACGTCAACGACAAGCCGGTGACCGACCTCAACGGCGGCAGCTACGGCTCCGACCATGAGGTGTTCTTCCAGGAGGACAACGGCGCGATCCAGATCGCGTCCTCGGCCACCATCACCGACGACACCGGCAAGCTGCTGCAGATGACGGTCGGCCTCTCCAGCCGTCCGGACGGCGCCCTCGAAACACTGTCGCTGAACTCGGCGGCGGAAACCGCGCGCAGCAACGCCGGAATCACGATCATCAACGTCAACGGCGTGATCACACTCTCCAGCGCCACGCCGGTCGATGCCTCGGTCTACCAGACCATCCTGCGCGGCATCGTCTACAACAACACCAGCGACAACCCGAACACCAGCGACCGCACCGTGACGGTGACGGTGAAGGATGAGGGCAATCTGGTCAGCACCAGCCACACCATCTCGGTCGATGTCGATCCGACCAACGACGCGCCGACCGCGACCATCACGCCGCTCACCTACAACGCGGTCGAGCAGACCAGCTTGGTCCTCTCGGGAACCGGCCTCTCGATCGGCGACGTGGACTCAAAGAACGGCGTGATGACCTTGACGCTGAAGGTCGGCGAGGGCGAGCTCAACATCACCAAGGGTTCGACCGGCGTCTCGGTCTTCAACAACGGCGACGACACAGTCACGGTCACCGGCACCCTCACGCAGATCAACAATCTGCTGGCCGGCAACAGCGGCGGCGTCGTCGCCTACTTCAACAACGACGACACGCCGTCCAGCCAGACCACCCTCACCATGAAAATCAACGACGAGGGCTACACCGGCGGCGGCGATCTCACCGCCACCGACACCGCGATCATCTATATCCAGGATACCAACGAGGCACCGGTCGCCCACGACGACAACGTCGTCACCAATGCCGGCTCCAACCTGTTCAACATCCCGGAATGGGCGCTGCTCTATAACGACAGCGACGCGGACAGCAGCAAGAGCAGCTTCGACCTGATCGCGGGCGCGGCCGCCGTCTTCAATGCCAGCGGCGGCTCGGCGTCCCATACCAACGGCACCGGCGCGGAAGGCTTCGTGAGCTTCACCGACAGCGGCGGCAACGGCGGCTCCTTCGACTACAAGATGACCGACGGCGACGGCGGCCAGGACACCGGCCATGTCACCGTCAGCCAGGACACCAACGGGACGCTGAGCGGCTCCAACGGCGACGACATCGTCGTGGTCTATGGCAGCGGCGGGACCACGGTCGAGGCCGGCAACGGCAACGACATCGTGATCGGCGGTGCGGGCGATGACAAGCTGGACGGCCAGTCCGGCAGCGACCTGATCTTCGGCGGCGCCGGCGACGACACCATGGTCTTCGGCAGCAGCGACAAGTACGACGGCGGCTCCGGCTTCGACCAGGTGAAGAACTCCAACGGCAACACTGACATCGACTACGACAAGGCCAGCTACCTCGGCGTCGAGATGGTCGATATCGGCGACAGCAACGATCGCAACAACAGCCAGAACAACTTTGCGCTCGATGCCGGGGATCTGGTTGCTAACGGGACCGGCACCTCGCTCGGCGGGCACGCGATCGCCCTCTACGTGATCGGCGACCAGAGCGGCGGCATGAGCGGCTCGAGCGGCCGCGACAACGTCGATCTGACCGGCTTCAACCTGACCGCGGTCGCGACCAACGTCAGCTTCAAGGACTCGGTGACCGATCAGACGCACTACTTCAACATCTACGAGGCGGCCGGCGGCGTGAAGGTCGCGGTGGAAAACGGCCTCGACGTCTCGTAATCGGCCGGAACCCGGATCTCACGGTTCCGACCGGACCCCGGACCTCCCCTGCGCCACAGGGGAGGTCCTCTCTTGTTTGGCGATCAGGTGAGGCGGCGCAGCAGCCAGCGCAGGACGCGGCGGTGCCAGGGCAGGCGCCGCCGGCCGTGCCGCGCCCGCTTATGCCCGAAGCTCTCGGCCGCCATCTCCAGCCCGACCCGGTCGCAAGCCGCCAGCGCCGCGCATTCCGGGGCGGACAAGCCGGCCTGTGCGGCCTCGCCTTCCGGATCGGCGGTGAACCGTGCCCGCGCCGCCGCGTCGGTGTAGAGCCGCGCCAGGTAGCTCTCGAGCGCGACCGAGCTCATGCCACCGCCCGCATCGTCATCGCGGCGCGTCCCGCCGCCAGGGCGGTGCGCGCGGCGTCGAGTTGCAAGAGCAGCCGCGGAAAGGCCGGGTAGTTCCCGTCGCGCTCCAGGATCACGTCCAGCGGCTGCGGCGCATGGGTGGCAAGCAGGGTCAGCAGCGCGAACACCTCCGGCGGAACGTCATGGACATGATCGTCCAGCAGCCGTCGTTCGGCCGATCCGGGCGCCTCGATCCAGTGCCCGCCGCTGAGATGCACGCTCTTCACGCGATCGAGCGGCAGGCGCAGCAGCATCGCCGCCGGATCGGCGCCGAAATTGACCGCGTTGGCGTAGAGATTGTGCAGGTCGAGCAGCAGCGGTGCATCCGCGCCGGCGACGATGCCGGCGATCCAGTCGGGCTCATCCAGGGTGCTGGCCGGCGGATCGATCAGGGTCGCGACATTCTCCATCGCCGGCGCCGCGCCGACGATCGCGGTGGCGCGCCGGGTGTTGCGCGCCGCCGCCTCGATCCCGGCTTCCGTGCGCGGCGGCGCCGCCAGATGCCCGATCTCGATCCCGCCGGCGCGGACGAAGGCCAGGTGCTCCGACCAGGATTCCGGCTGCACCGCCTCCGCCAGCCGCGCCATCCGGGTGAGCCTCTGCTCATCGGCTGCGGCCATCGACGCGAGACCCGCGGTGACGCCGTGCAGCGACATCGGCACCTGGCCCGCCAGGGTGCGCAGGGCACGCAGCTCGCGCTTGGAAGCCCGGAAATGATCGTCGGCGATCAGCTCGATGCAATCGATCCGGTCGCGATGCACGAAGATGCCGGCGGCGAGCTCGGCCCGCCAGCCGATGCCGACCCGGTCAGCCGCCACAGCCGCCTCCGCATCCACCGCCGCCACCGCAGCTGCTGCCGCTGCTGCAACTGCTGCTGCTGCTGCTGCTGCTGCAAGAAGAACTCGAAGAGTAATAGCTGCTGCAAGACGAGCAGCCGCTGCTGCAGTTGCTGCTGTTCTTCACCTTCTCCGGCTTCAGCGACCGCAGCGCCGGAAACCGCGCCGGCGACAGTTCCGAGAGACCGAACACCGCCGCCAGCAGGGCGGCCTCGTTGGTGGCGCCGCCCTGGCCGAGATTCCCGGAGCGGTCGCGCAGCCGGGCGAACATCATCCGCAGGTCCGCCATCATGTCGTCGCCGCGCTTGGTGCGATGCCGGCGGAAGATCACGATCGCGACATAGGAGAAGCCGATCATCATCAGGATCAGGAAGCCGATATTGTGCCGGCCTTCCGACAAAGCGATGAACAGCTTCAGCAGGCCGACGAACACCACCGCGATCGCGGCCACCAGCAGCGCCGGCAGGCGCCGCGCGAAGGTGGCGGGGCCGGCGACCAGGCCGTAATCCTCCAGGGTGTCGCGATAGCGGCGGCAGGCGTCGATCGCATCCGCGTCGGTCTGCATCTCGCGCGGATATCCCGGGCTGCGGAACACCCGCAGCACCGCTTTTTCGATCGGGCGGCGGACCTGCTTCTCCGCGCCCAGCTCGGCGGTGAGGGTCCGGGCGCCACCGTTCAGCAGGCCGCGATCGAGCAGGGAAAAGGCGACCAGGCGCAGGGCTTCGGCCTGCCCGCCGCGCAGATAGGCGATCTGATAGGGATCGGTCATCGGCAGCTGCGGCATCTCGCCGAGCGATTCCTGCAGCCGGGTCCAGGCATATTGGACGGCGAGCCCGGCGAGGCCGACCAAGGCATAGAAGAGGAGAAAGTCGCCGCCGTGCAGCGCGAAAGGATTCATCCTTTCAGCTCCGCCCCTCGAGCCGCTCCACGTTCTCGCGCAGCTTCCCGATCAGTCGCATCAGGTCGATCAGGATCGTGGGCCCCTGGCCCGGCTCCAGCCGTTCGCCGCCGCGCACCCTGGTCATCGCCGCCAGGACCGCGCTGAACGACGGATCGCCCAGCGCCGTCACCACCCGCTCCAGTGCCTTCTTGGGCGAGGGCGCCGGATGGCCCTCGAGCTGCAGGATCGAGGCGGCGCTGGCGCGCAGCGGCGGCGCCGCGTCGGCGATGACGCGGCCCAATTGCTCCTCGCGCAGGCTGATCAGGATGTAGCGCTCGCGCAGCCGGATCTGCAGGTTCAGGAGCACCTGCTTCAGCCGGCGCAGCAAAGCCGCATCCGACACGGTGACGCTGGCGAAGGGATCGCTGCCATGGAGCACGCGATGCCGGTGCAGGATGTCGGAGAACTTGACCGCGAAGGCTTCCATCGCCTCTGGCAATTCCGCTTCGAGCATGAACATGGCGTTCAACTCGACCGCGGCATGGGCGAAACGCAGCGGCTCGCGGATCATGTCGGCCGCGGCCTGGTCGAACCGCTTCAGCACCACAAGGATGTTGACGTCGGAGGTCGGGCGCAGGTTCTGCTCGGCACCAGATCCGAACAAGACGATGGAGACGAGGTCGGCGCCGAACGCCTCCTGGGCCGAAGCGACGAACGACCCGATCGCCCGCTCGACCGGCTCCGGCAGCCCCATCTCGCTCGCCACGGCTTCCCCCATTAGCCACTCCGCTTCGGCTTCGACTCCTACCATTTTTCCGCGACCGCTGGCTATCTCGCGGATCTTGATCGGGGGTGGGTGGAAAACTGCCACGCCACAGGCTAAGTGTTCCAGGAAGGATCATCGCGAGGCAAACATGGCAGCGAAACCCCAAAGGAAATCCAGTGGGACCAATACCAGCGGCGGCGCCATCCGCGTCGGGATCGGCGGCTGGACTTTCGAACCCTGGCGCGGCGTCTTCTACCCGAAGGACCTCTCGCAGAAGCGCGAGCTGGAATATGCTGCGAGCAAGCTGAGCTCGATCGAGATCAACGGCACCTATTATTCCACCTTCAAGCCGCCGAGCTGGATCAAGTGGCGCGAGGAGACGCCGAAGGACTTCGTCTTCGCGGTCAAGGCGTCGCGCTTCTGCACCAACCGCAAGGAGCTGGGCGGGGCGGGAGAGTCGATCACCCGCTTCATCAACCAGGGCCTCCACGAACTGGGCGACAAGCTCGGCCCGATCAATTGGCAGTTCATGGGCACCAAGAAATTCGACCCGGCGGATTTCGAGGCTTTCCTGAAGCTGCTGCCCAAGGAAGTGAACAAGGTGCCGCTGCGCCACGCAATGGAAGTGCGCAACGCGAGCTTCAAGAGCGAGGAATTCTACGAGCTCTGCCGCAAGCACAACGCCGCCATCGTCTATGCCCATGACGCGGATTTCCCGGAGATCGACGCGCCGACCGCCGACTTCACCTATGCCCGGCTGATGCAGAGCCAGGAGGATGTCGCCACCGGCTACAAGCCGAAGGAGCTCGACGCCTGGGCGAAAAGGGCGAAGGACTGGGCCAAGCGCGGCGATGCCTTCGTCTATTTCATCTCCGGCGCCAAGGTCCGCAATCCCGCGGCGGCGCAAGCGCTGATCGAGCGGGTCGCGTAAAGGCAACGGCATGCGCCGCGGGGTAAAGATGCTGTTGTGGTTCTTCCTGATCGGCTTCGCGCTGCCGATCGGCATTTCGGCGGCGCTCTACTACGGCGGCACCGAGGCCAAGGCGGATTGGCGCAGCGCCGACCGCAGCAGCGCCGGCCTGCTCGAGCAGCCGCTGCTGCATTCCGATGCGGTGATCCGCATCTATGCCGCGCGCACCGTGCGCTGGCGCGGCATCTTCGCGGTGCATTGCTGGCTGGTCTACAAGCCGAAGGGTGCTGCTGCCTATACCCGCTACGACTACACTGCCTGGACCGAGCTTCCCGTGCGCATGAACGGCTATGCGCCGGACGGCCGCTGGTTCGGCCGCGCGCCGGAGACCCTCTATGCCCTGGATGGCGCGGCGGCGGAACGGCTGATCCCCAGGATCGAGGACGCGATCCGCGCCTATCCCTTGCGCGAGGCCGGCGACTACCGCGCCTGGCCGGGACCGAACTCGAACACCTTCATCCAGGCGATCCTCGACGCCGTGCCGGAGATCGACGCGACCCTGCCGGCGCTGGCGATCGGCAAGGACTTTCCCTATGACGGCCATTGGCTGCGCGTGACCGCCGACGGCGCCGGCTTCCGCTTGAGCATAGCGGGATATGCAGGGCTGACCCTGGGCTGGCGCGAGGGCCTGGCGGTGGATATCGCGGGGGCGGCGCTGCGTCTCGATTTCAGGCGCCCGGCGGTGGAACTCCCCGGTCTCGGCCGCTTCGGGGCCGCGCTTCAGCCGTCTTGATTCCTTTTGGCCTTCGCTGCTCCGAGGTCGTCAAGACCGTACATCCCGGTGTGAGCTTTGTCAATGGAGCGATAACCTCTTGATCAGGCGCCTGTTTCCGGCCCCGCGGGGCGCAAGAAAATTGCGCATCGATTTGAGGCGCAGCTATTTGCCCAGGCGTGCGAGCGCTTCGGCGGCGAGCCTGCGGGTAAGCGCCGCCGCCGGCAGCTCGACCCCGAGCCGCGCCGCCTGTCCCGCCCACATGTTGCTGAAATCTCCCGACCCCTCGGCTTCCGCTACCTGGCGCAGCGGGATCAGCCCGCCGCCCGCCAGCGGGAAGCGCGGCGCATCGGCGGAGAGCGGGCCGATCTCGCGCATGATCCGGTTCGCGATCCCGCGTGCCGGTCTTCCGGTGAAGAGATTGGTCACCATGGTCGCGTCGTCCGTCGCCGTCTTCAGCGCCGTGCGATGCCAAGCGGGGATCTTCGCCTCCGGGGTGAAGAGATAGGCGGTGCCGAGCTGCACCGCCGAAGCGCCCAGCGCGAAGGCGGCGACGATGCCGCGCGCATCGGCGATGCCGCCCGCGGCGATCACCGGAACCTTCACCGCATCGACCACCTGCGGCACCAGGGCGAAGGTGCCGACCTGCCGCGCCATGTCGCGGCTGGGATCCTCGCTGAGGAAGATGCCGCGATGCCCGCCGGCCTCGTAGCCCATGGCGATGACCGCGTCGCAGCCCTGCGCCTCCAGCCAGCGCGCCTCTTCGACCGTGGTGGCGGAGCCGATCACCTTGGCGCCGGTCGCCTTCACCCGCGTGAGGAGTGCCGGTTCAGGCAGGCCGAAATGAAAGCTCGCGACCTCGGGGCGGGTCTCCTCGACCCAGGCGCAGAAAGCGGCGTCGAAGGGCGTCCGCCCGCCGGGCGGCGTGGGCAGCGCCGGATCGAGGCCCAGCTCCTTGTAGTAATCCGCCAGCCGCGCCCGCCAGCGCCGGTCCTCCGCGGGATCTGGCTGCGGCATGCGGTGGCAGAAGAAATTGACATTGACCGGACGCTTCGTCGCGGCCCGCACCTGGGCGAGCGCCGCCCGCGCGCCCGCGAGGTCGTATTGCGCGCAGGGCAGGGACCCGAGCCCGCCCGCCTGGCAGACCGCGATCGCCATCTCAGGGGTCGAGGCGCCCGCCATCGGCGCCTGCAGGATCGGCAGCTCTATATTGAAGAGATCGAGGATGCGGCGATCGGGCCAGGCGGTCATGACGGATCCTTCCGGGGTCAGAAGCAGCGCGAATGTTAGCCGCCGCAACGACTTCCGGCTCCGAAAATCGGGCTCCCGCGGCCGCTTTGCGCCGGCCGCCCATATGATCTACAACGGGGTCCGTCGAAATTGAGCGTCTTCCCCCAAAGCATGGTTCGCCAAGGCTATCGGGCTCCCGCCCAAAGGCTCCTCCTCCTCGTTGGATTCGCCGTGGTTCTCACCATGGGGGCGATCTCGCTCATCCTGATCCGGCAGTCGCTGACGGCGTCCGCCGCCGTCGATCATTCCCTGACCGTCCTCAACACCGTCGCCAACCTGCGGGCGGATGTGCGCCGCGCGGAAAGCGGCCAGCGCGGCTATCTGCTGACCGGCGAGACGGTGTATCTCGACGACTACAATGCGGCGCTCGGCCGGCTCCAGCCGGAGCTGGAAGAACTCTACAAGCTCACGGTCGACAACCCTTCGCAGAAGGAGTCCATCGACCGGCTTCGTCCGCTCTTCGCCGAGAAGCTCAAGGAGATGGCCTCGACGGTCGAGCTCGCGTTGCAGAATCGCCGCCCCGAGGCGATGGCGATCGTGAAGGACGGTCGCGGGCTGGGCGTGATGCAGGATGTGATCGAGGTTTACCGCGCGCTCGTCGCCGAGGAGCGGCGTCTGCTCGACGAGCGACGGGCCAGAACCACCCTTTACGAGATCGCGCTCGTCGTCGTGAACAGCGCCGGCGTGCTCGCCATCGCCGCCCTCGCCTATGCCTCCTACCTGCTGTTCCGCCGCAGCACCGCTGCCATCATCGAGCGCGAGCAGGCGTTGAAGGAGATGAACGAGAGCCTGGAGACGCGGGTGCAGGAGCGCACCGCGGAGCTCGAAGCCGCCAACCAGGAGGTGCAGCGCTTCGCCTATGTGGTGACCCACGATCTCCGCTCGCCGCTGGTCAACATCATGGGCTTCACCAGCGAGCTCGAGGTGCTGCGCGACCAGATCTTCCAGCGCCTCGATCCCCAGCCCGGCCCC
The DNA here is from genome assembly GCF_041905885.1 of Dongia sp. NCBI lineage: Bacteria > Pseudomonadati > Pseudomonadota > Alphaproteobacteria > Rhodospirillales > Dongiaceae > Dongia > Dongia sp. The sequence continues at coordinate 66,919 of NZ_JAYRKD010000026.1, forward strand.
AGCGACTTCACCGAGGCGCCGGAGGCCAGGGAGGAGGTCGATGTCGCCGTCCTGCGCAAGGACTTCGACGAGGCGATACATTTCATCAAGACCTCGATCGGCAAGATGGACGGCCTGATCAAGGCGATCCTGACCCTGTCGCGCGCCGGCCGGCGCGAGCTCACGATCCAGCGGGTCGAGCTCGGCGAGGTGCTGACGGTGATCGCCGCGGATGTCGAGCACCGGCTGCGCGAGGCTGAAGCGGAGCTCATCGTCGGGCGGCTGCCGGCGGTCCGCAGCGACCGCATGGCGATCGAGCAGATTCTCTCCAACCTGGTCGACAACGCGCTGAAATACCTGCGCGACGGCGTCCCGGGCCGGATCGAGGTCAAGGCCGAGGAGACGCCGCGCGAGATCCGCATCAGCGTGATCGACAACGGCCGCGGCATCGCGCCGGCGGACCGCGAGCGGGTGTTCGACCTGTTCCGCCGCGCCGGGGTCCAGGACAAGCCGGGCGAGGGCATCGGGCTGGCGCATTCGCGCGGGCTGGCGCGCCGCATCGGCGGCACGATTGAGCTCGACGCGGCGCCGGATGGCGGCTCGGTCTTCACTTTGGTGCTTTCTAAATTGTGGATGGCGCGACAGCCGGTCGCCCAGGGAGGAATGGCAGCATGAGCAAGCAGGAACCGCTGACGATCATCATGATCGAGGATGACGAGGGCCACGCGACGCTGATCGAGCGCAACATCCGGCGCGCCGGGGTCAGCAACGAGATCGTCAAGTTCGCCTCCGGCCAGCCGGCGCTGGACTACCTGATCGGCGGCGGCGGCAAGCCGGGCGTGAAGAACGGCAAGCCCTACATGGTGCTGCTCGACCTCAACCTGCCGGATATGTCGGGCGTCGATATCCTGAAGCAGCTGAAGGAAACGCCGAAGACCGAGCGCATCCCGGTGATCGTGCTGACCACCACCGACGACAAGAACGAGATCCAGCGTTGCTACGATCTCGGCGCCAACGTCTATGTCACCAAGCCGGTCAACTACGAGAACTTCGCCAACGCGATCCGCCAGCTCGGTTTGTTCTTCTCCGTCGTGCAGGTCCCGGAGCTTTGAAGGTGGAGCTCTGATGTCTCGATCGATGCCGCGCGTCCTCTACATCGACGACGACCAGGGTCTCTGCCTGGTCGTCAAGCGCGACCTGGAGCGCAACGGCTACTCCATGGACATGGCGCATGACGGCATCTCCGGTCTGGCCAGGATCGGGGCGGAGCGTTTCGACGCAATCATCCTCGATCACCACATGCCGGGCCGCGACGGGCTTTCGATCCTCGGTGAAATCGCCAAGCTCGACGACCCGCCGCCGGTGGTCTACGTGACCGGCGAGGCCGAGGGCAAGGTCGCGGTGGCGGCCTTGAAGGCGGGCGCCGAGGAATATGTGATCAAGGAAGCGAGCGCCGACTTCCTGCCGCTGCTCCGCGCCGGGGTCGCCGGCGCGATCGAGCAGCGCGAGATCCGCCGCGCCCATGCCGCCGCCGAAGCCGAGGTGCGCGAGGCGCGCGACCGCTTCGAGAGCCTCGCCAAGGAACGCGAGGTGCTGATCCGCGAGATCAACCACCGCATCGGCAACAGCCTGCAGCTGGTGAACGCCTTCCTGCGCCTGCAGGCGGGCGCCGCCTCCCAGCCGGAGACCAAGACCGCGCTCTCCAACGCCCAGGTCCGGGTGAACGCGATCGGCCACGTGCATCGCCAGCTCTATACCGGCAGCGACGTGCGCGAGATCGACCTCGGCCGCTATCTCGAGGACCTGGTGATCGATCTCCGCAAGGCACTCGGCACGGAAACCGGCGCGCATCTCTCGGTCGCGGCCGAGCCGATCCTGACCACCACCGACCGCGCCGTCTCGATCGGCATGATGGTGACCGAGCTGGTCCTGAACGCCACCAAATACGCCTATCCCCAGGGCCAGCACGGCCCGGTCCGCGTGGTCTGCCGGGCGCTGCCGGGCGGCGGGCTGGAGCTCGTCGTCGAGGATGACGGGGTCGGCATGGACCCGGCCGCGCCGGCCAAGGGCGGGGGCCTGGGCCAGAAGATCGTCGGCATGATGAGCACCAAGCTCAAGGCGGAAACCAGCCGGGATCAAGCGCATAAGGGGGTGCGGACGGTGATCCGCATCCCCGAGGCGCCGCCGGGCTGAAGATTTCCCGCCCGGCCTGTCGAAATCGCCCGCTTCCGCCCGTCACGCTTTTGTCGGAGCATCCTGCCCGGCTTGAGCCAAGGGAGCGCGTGACCATGAAATACATGCTGTTGATCTATGTGGACGAGGCCAAGGGCGCGCAGGTCGCCAAGGAAATGGGCGTCGCCCAGATGACGGCGCCCTACATCGCCTATGCCGAGGCCTTACAGAAGGCGGGCGTCATCCGGGGCGGCGACCGGCTGCAGCCCACCAGCACCGCGACCACGGTCAAGGTCGCCGAGGGCAAGACCCAGGTCCTGAACGGACCCTATGCCGAGACCAAGGAACAGCTCGGCGGCTATTTCATGATCGATGTGCCGGATCTCGACACCGCGCTCTCCTGGGCGGCCCGCTGCCCGGGTGCCGCCCACGGCACCGTCGAGGTCCGTCCGCTCTGGACCATGACGACCTGATGGGGACGGCTTGAACGAGGTCGATGATGCAAGCCTGGCGCGCGCCGCTGCGGAATCGGCGGCGCGCCGCAGCTATGGCAAGCTCATCGCCTATCTCGCCGCCCGCAGCCGCGACGTGGCCGCGGCGGAAGATGCGCTGGCGGAAGCGTTTGCGAGTGCGCTCGCCGACTGGCCGCGAAACGGCGTGCCCGACAATCCCGAAGCCTGGCTGCTGACCACCGCCCGGCGGCGCGCCATCGACGCGGTGCGCCGCAAGCAGAGTGCCGCGATGGGTGAAGACCATCTGATCCTGGTGGCGGAAGAGCTGGAAGAAGCGGCGGCGAACCCCGCCGCGATTCCCGACCGCCGCCTCGCCCTGATGTTCGCCTGCGCGCATCCGGCGATCGAGCCTGCGATCCGGGCGCCGCTGATCCTGCAATGCGTGCTGGGCTTCGATGCGGTCGCGATCGGCTCGGCCTTCCTGGTGGCGCCGGCGACGATGGGCCAGCGCCTGGTCCGCTCCAAGACCAAGATCCGTGCCGCCGGCATTCCCTTTCGCGTCCCCGAGCGCGAGGAACTGGCGCTGCGGCTCGAAGCCGTTCTGGATGCGATCTATGCGGTTTTCGCCGAAGGCTGGTCCGGCATGGACCCGAAGCGCCGCGACCTCTCCGGCGAGGCGATCTGGCTCGGCCGCCTGACGGTCGAGCTGCTGCCCGACCAGGCGGAAGCCCTGGGCTTGCTGGCGCTGATGCTGCATGCCGATGCCCGTCGCGACGCGCGGCGGGACGCAGACGGCAACTTCGTGCCCTTGACCGAGCAGGAGATGCGGCTCTGGGATGACGCTACCATCGCCGACGCCGATGCCCTGCTGACCCGCGCGAAGCTCATCGGCGAGATCGGCCGCTATCAATTGGAAGCCGCGGTGCAGTCGGCCCATGCCGCCCGCCGTCATCTCGGCCATTCGGATTGGCCGGCGATCCTCATGCTCTACGACGGCCTGCTGGCGCTGACCGGCTCGCCCGTGATTGCGGTCAACCGCGCCGTGGCGCTGGCGGAAGTGCAGGGCGTGGCCGCCGGCCTCGCTGCGCTGGATGCGATCGGCGGCGACAAACGCATCGCCGAGTACCAGCCCTATTGGGCGGCGCGCGCCGCCCTGCTCGCGCGGCTCGGCGACCGCGAAGGCGCGGACAATGCCTATGCGCTGGCGATCGGCCTCGAATCCGATCCGGCGGCGCGCGCCTTCCTGCAGAAGCAGCGCGCGGGGCCCGGGATCTAGAGGCTGGCGATTTCCTGAATCAGCTTCTGGCGCAGAGCGCGCGCGAAGTCGGCGCGGGTCCGTGCCGGGATCACGAAGGCTCCGAAGCCGCCGATCACCGTCTGCTCATAGACCTCGACCAGCCAGGGCTTGCCGCCTGGACCCACGCGGTCGTCCTGCAGGATCGCGAGTGCGTTCACCGTGATGCCGGCCTTGACGGCAAGATCGCGCGCGATCGGCGCCGAAAGGTTGCTGCGCATGTCGGGATTGTCGCCGGAGACGTCGATCACTCGGCGCGTCGGGTCGCAGAGGCAGGCGTCGATCAGCGCAGTCGCGAGCACCATCCCATCGCCGATGGCGTTGTAGCTCTGCATCGCACGTGGTGCTGACCGGACGGCGTCGGCGAAGGCGCCGGCACTGCCTGCGTCGCCGACGATGCGCCAGTCCACGACTTTGGTCGCACCGCCCGGCGAGCCCCATTCCACCAGGCTGATCGCGATCTTGCCGTGTCGCCCACCCATGATCGCGCCCAGCACCTCGCCGTCGGTGACGGCGCCGGCGATGCCGTCGCGCTGCAAGACGAACTCCTCGGTATCGATGCTGCCCGAGGCGTCGACGACCAGGACCAGGGCGACATCAACCGGCGGCCTGTCCTGCGCAGAGGCCGCACCGCAGAGGACCAGACCGCACGCCGCCAAGAACAAGCTCAGTGCACGCATCGAATCCTCCATGGCTTCGAAGGCTAACGCGTCGGGAAGGGCTCCGGATCCAGAAACCGCTTCAGCACGTTGGCGGTGATCCGCGCGACGTTGTTGTCGTAGTTGTTGTGCGAGAGCGACCCGCACCAGGCGATCGAGCCGGTCGCGAAGATGGCGCCGCCCGACGGCGTCTCGCCGAAGGCCAAATCGGCCTTGACCCGCGGGTTCAAGTCGCCGCCGAGATTGGGCGGCACCACGCCGAACTCCTCGTTGACCAGCATGATCATCGGCGTGTGGTTCTCGGAGGAGGCGAGCCGCAGCATGTTGGGCGGCGAGCCCAGGTGGGTCGAGATGCAGTCGAGCTCGATTCCCGCGGCACCCCCGCCGATCAGCCCGAAATCGCCGATGATCTCGTCCGGAACACCGTCGAAGATGAAGGCGGCGCGCGGGCTGTCCGCGTCCGGCGCGCGCCGGTAATAGGATGAGAGGTCGAAGCCCTGGGCGATGAAGCCGACGCCGCCGATCACGTTGGGCGCGCGGCCGATCCGCCGCCACAGCCCGCCATACTCCCCGTTGACCGAGTGGTAATACTCGCCGGGCTCGGCCTCCCAGGTGCGGATGCCGTCTTCCGCTCTTCGGAGCTCGAACACACCGGGCAGATGCTGGTGGAAGGCGATTCGCCAGTACCAGCCGTTGGCGCCGAGATACATCAATCTCCCGCCGCGATCGATCCAGCTCTTCATCGCATCCCACATGAAGGTCGAATGGTATTCGGGATGGGTGCCGGTCAGGATCACCCGGTAGTCGCGGATGAGATCGAGCCCGTCGGCGTGAAGGTCCTCGTCGGTGATGACGTCGTAGTCGATGCCTTCGTGATCCAGCCAGTCGAAGATATGGGTGTCGGCGTTGTACTGGTAGAGCGCCGAGCCGTGCCCGCCGAGCCAGGAGTGATAGCAGGGCGCGCCGTTGAGATTGGGCCTGAGCCGGCTGGTATAGGCGACGCCCGATCCGTCGAGATGCCGGTCGTACAACGATCCCCCGAGCTCCGGATGCTCGTACATGTAGAGATCGATATGCCCGAACTGCAGCAGCCGGCCCATCTGCAGCTCGGCGCCGCGGGCGGTGATGTGCTCGGCATGGTTGGCATAGGCAAGGTAGGAGCAGGTCGGCGCCAGGAAGGCGACGTCGGGACGCTTGCCCCGCCGCCCGTTGCGCGGCGGCCGCACGAAGAAGGCGATGTAGGCTTCCCGCGTCGCGGCCTCGTCGCTGGTCCCGCAGGAGACATGCAGCGCATAGGGGCCGCTCTTCAGATCCTCGGGGATGGTCAGCGCGACCGAGGTCTCCCAGCCGACGTCATAGAGATCGTCGTGGTGGAAGTGGATGGCGCCGTACTGGTCGGGGAGCCTGGCCCAGTTATGCTCCTCGCCGGTCCAGTTCCAGCCCTTCATCGCGCGGGTCGGCAGCTGCATCAAGGTTCCGTGCAGCGCGTTGGGGCCGACATCGACCGCGGTGGTGGTTTCCATCTGCTTGGAGAAATCCCAGCGGGCGATGATCTTCGGCGCCGGCGTTACCGGATCGATCTCGCGCAGCGTCTTGTGCAGCTCAGCGGGGCGGATGCCTTCGCAGAGCATCGGCCCGTCGATCTTGCCGTCGAAATGCCCGCCGACCGTGCCGTCGGCTTGCGGGCAGCCGGCGATGAAGAGCGGCGCTCCCAGCTCCGCGGGCCGCACCGCCAATGTCGCCGCGGCATGCCCGCGATCATCGGTCTGCGCATAATTGCCGATCGGAATCTGGTCCAGCGTGACGCCGCCGGTGGCGGGATCGATCGCGACCGCGACCGAATACCATTGTCGCACCAGCATCGCCTTGCCGCTGTCGAGCCGCGCCGTGGCCTTGCCGTCGCCCAGCGTCACGGCGAGCCGGCCGGCATCGACCGTGATGCGGAAGCCGCGCCCGGTCTTCGGGTCCCATTGCGCCAGCAGGGTCTGCCCGTCGCGCTCCGGCAAGGTCGGCCAGATCATGGCGAAGAAGGTGAAGGGCTTCGCGGCGATGGCCGGCGCCGGCTCCACGATCATGTAGGCGCCGGCGTCGATCGTTTGCCGCTTGCCCGCATGGCTGCCGTCGATCGCGGTCGGAATGTGGCGGAATTTAAGGCCGGGTCCCGCCGGGTTCGCGTCGCCGTGAATGACGCGCACGATGCGTGCGTCGAAACGCGCGCCTTCTTCCAGCGAGACTTTGAACGCGATCTCCTCGCCCGGGGCCACGCTGAGGCGGTCCGGATATCCCAGGATCTTCAACATGCCTATTCCCGATAGGGGAGGTTGATCGCTTCGCCGGTGAGCTTCTGCCAGCGCCGGCGGAACACTTCCCACTCGGCTTCCTCACGGCTGGTGAAGATCGGCGACGCCTCGACCGCAATCGGCTCTTCGCGCCGCGCCGGCATCTCGCCCAGCACCCATTCGCGGAACGGCTTGCGGCAGACCAGGATGACCTGACGCCCGCTCGGGTCCTGGCGCATCACGGTCAGCAGCCGCATCAGCCCGGGGCTGTGATGCCCGATCGGCCGGCGTCGGAACTCCTCGATATAGTTTCGGTCGGTGTCCGGGTCGATTTGATATGCCATCGCCGTATTGTGACGCTGTGCCGGCGCGAAGTCGAGGCTGCGGACGGAATTGGCGCTTGACCCCGCGCGCGGCCGGTCCATCATGTGACGAGGAGGCCGCCCATGCTTCGGCGTGCGTGTCTCATTCTCGGCCTGATCGCCGGCATTGCGGGATCGGCCCTCGCCCAATCGGATCTGCCGCAAACGGTGGTGCTGGCCCGGCTGTCGCGCGTTCCCGATCAGGTGATCGGCGGCGAGATCATGACCGCGGTTTATGCCAAGCTCGGCATCAAGGTCGAGTTCGTCGACGTCGAGGCGGTGCGCGCCCTGGAGCTCAGCAGCTCGGGTGCCATCGACGGCGAGATCCAGCGCATCGCGGCGGTGGCCGAGCAATTTCCGACCCTGATCCGGATCGCGACGCCGGTGAACTACATCGAGCCCGCGGCCTTCACCCGCGGCCTTACCTTCCCGGTCGACGGCTGGGCCTCGATTGCGGATTTCCAAATCGGCATCGTGCGTGGGGTCGGGTCCTCCGAACGCGGCACCAAGGGCATGCTGCACGTCCAGACCGCGACCAGCCTCGAAAACCTGATCCTGATGCTGGACCATGACCGCTTCCAGGTGATGGTGACCGACCGTATCAGCGGCGAAGTCTCGCTGAAGAAGATGGGCTTGGCCGATCGCATCCGCGCGCTCTCGCCACCACTCCAGCGCATCGAGCTTTACCACTACCTCAACCAGAAGCATCAGCTGCTGGCTGCCCGTGTCGCCGCCGTGCTGGCCGAGATGGCCGCCAGCGGCGAGTTGGCGGCACTCCGAGAACGGCTGGTCCAGCGCGTGCTTTCCGGGGATCTGGCCGGCGATCCCTAGGATCCGCCCGCCCTCGCGCGCGGCGCCGCCCCGGTGCCGGGAAATGCCCGGCTGCGGGCCGTCTCGCCTATGCTAAAATACCTACCAGTTTGATGAGGGACGCGGGCAAGGGATGGCCGGCAAATTCGAGGAGATCGCTGGTCTGCCCGTCGATGCCAGGCCCGCAAGTGCTGGGTCCGCAAGTGCCCGGCCCGATGAGCGGCGCCTGCCGAAGCTCGGCGATCTGCGCCACGGCATCGGGCTGCGCCTGTTGGTCTTCGTGCTGCTGTTCAGCTCGGCGGTGACGCTGGTCCTGACCGCGGTGCAGCTCTATCTCGACTATCGCTTCGATGTCGGCGCGATCGAGCAGCGCCTGGCCGAGGTCGAGCGCGGCTATCTTAACAGCCTCGCCGAGGGATTGTGGCAGCTCGACCAGAAGCAGCTGGAGCTGCAGCTGAAAGGCATCGCCACCCTGCCCGAGGTCAGTTACGCCGCGGTGATCGAATCCGGCAACGGCGGCAGCCCGCTGATGGTCGCGACCGGGGCCGAGGGCGCGGGCGCGGTGCTGCGGCGGGAGATCCCGATCGTCTACGACGACAGCGGCGGCCGCAAGGAGATCGGTCGCTTCGTGGTCGAGGCCAGCCTCGCCGGCGTTTATCAACGGCTGATCGAGAGCGCGCTGGTGATCCTGGTCAGCCAGGGCGCCAAGACATTCCTGGTCTCGGCCTTCATCGTCTTCGTGTTCTACCGGCTGGTCGGCCGGCATCTGTTCCAGATCGCCCACGCCGTCGCCGGCTACAATCCCTGGCATCCCGCGACGCCGTTGACGCTCAATCGCGGGCGGCGCAAGCAAGCCGACGAGCTCGATCGCGTGGTCTCCGCCTTCAACGATCTCAGCGCCAGCCTGCAGCGCTCCTATGGCGAGCTGAAGCAGGCCAACGCGGACCTGCAGCGCGATGTGGCCGCCCGCATCGCGGCCGAGGCGGCGCTGCGCGATAGCGAGGAGCGCTTCCACGACTATGCGGTGGCGGCCTCCGACTGGTTCTGGGAGACTGGGCCAGACCACCGCATCACCTATCTGTCGCCGAGCGTTGGCCTGCACGGCTTCGATGCCGGCAACTTCCTCGGCCATCTGCGCTGGGAGATGGCGGTGGACCGCGAAGCTGAGGCGGAGAAATGGCGCGAGCACGCGGCGCTGCTGGAGCGGCACGCGCCGTTCCGCGGCCTCACCTACCGCGTCCGCCGCCCTGACGGCAGCCTGGTCTACGCCGAGACCAGCGGCCAGCCGGTGTTCGACGACGCCGGCGCGTTCAAGGGCTATCGCGGCGTCGCCCGCGACGTGACCGCCTTCGTCGATGCCGAGCACGCCCTGCGCGAGGCGCGCGACCAGGCCGAGCAGGCGAGCCGGGCGAAGAGCCTGTTCCTCGCCAACATGAGCCACGAGCTCAGGACGCCGTTGAATGCGATCATCGGCTTGTCGGAGATGATCGACGGCCAGGTGCTCGGTGCCGACCATCCGAAATACCGCGAATACGCCGCCGACATCTCCACCAGCGGCAAGCATCTGCTGCGCATCATCAACGAGGTGCTCGACATCGCCAAGATCGAGGCCGGAAAGTTCGTGCTCGAGGAGAGCGAGACCGATCTCGGCGCGCTGGTCGAGGAGGTATCGCGGATCCTGGCGCTCGAGGCCGAGAAGGCCGAGCTGACGCTGACCACGCGCGTGCCGCCGGACCTGCCGCGGGTCCGGGTCGATGCCGGCGCGATCCGTCGCATCCTGTTCAACCTGCTCTCCAACGCGCTGAAGTTCACGCCGCCCCAGGGCGCCGTGCTGCTGTCGATCGCGCGCAATGAGGCGGGGATCGAGATTGTGGTCAGCGACACCGGCATCGGCATCGCGAAGGACGATTTGCCGAAGCTGATGCAGCCCTTCACCCAGGTCGAGGGCGCCTATCAGCGGCGCTACCGCGGCACCGGATTGGGCCTCGCGATCGTGCGGGCCCTGGTCGAGCTGCATGGCGGGACGATGGCGCTGGAGAGCAACCCCGGCCGCGGCACCCGGGTCAGGGTGATGTTGCCCGCGAGCCGCATCCTGCAGCCGCGCGACTAGGGGTCAAGTCAAGCCGTCGCGGCGCAGCGGCACCACGCGGCCGGTCGCCACGTTGGGCAGCGGGACCAGCACCGGCTTGCTGCGGCGCGCCGCCTTCACCGGCTTGGCGCCATAGAGCTGCTTGGTCGCCTCGATGATGACGGCCCCGGCGAGGCCGGCGAACCAGTTGTTGGCGAAACGCTCCCAGCCCGGCGCACCGGACAGCCAGGCCCGCGAGCGGAGCGGCATGAAATGCAGCGCCCGTGCGGTCTGCAGCGGCGTGAAGGAGGTGCTCCTGAGCAGGCGCGAGAGCTGGCCGGCGGAATAGGACTGCCCGAAGCCGAACGGGGTCCGTTCGGTCAGCGACCAGATGCTGCGCCGGCTCGGCACCACCACCATCAGCCGGCCGCCGCCGGACAGCACCCGCCAGGCCTCGCGCAGCATGTCGCCGGGATGCTCGGATGATTCCAGCGCATGGACCATCAGCACGCGGTCGATCGAGAAATCCTGGAACGGCAGCTCGGTCTCGTCGGCGAAGGTCACCAGGTTGCGCTGGCCCATCGGCCAGTGGATCACCCCTTGCCCGGCCGGCATCAGCGCCAGCACGCGCTCCGCTTCGTTGGCGAAGGGCGCGAGGTATGGCGTCGCGAAACCCAGGCCCAGCAGCGACTGGCCGGTCACGTCCGGCCAGAGCGCGCGGATCCGCGCCTGCAGCAGCCGGCGGGTCACCGCACCGAGCGGCGTCTGGTAGAAGTCATGGAGATCGACGACGTCCTGCCACATGATTCCAATCCCTCGGGGCGTTGATTATGCCACAACCGCTGCTAAGGTCAGCGGCCGATTTCTGCCAGGAATACAGGGAGTTCCACTATGCCGGCGCCGCTCGAGATCGCCCTCGTCCCGATGCTGAAGGACAACTACGCCTACCTGATCCATGACGCGGCCAGCGGGGCGACCGCGATCCTCGACCCTTCCGAAGCACAGCCCGGCCTGAAGGCGGCCGCGGCCCGGGGCTGGACCTTGACCCATGTGCTGGACACCCATCACCACAACGACCATTGCGGCGGCAACCTCGGCATCCAGCAGGCGACCGGCGCCAAGGTGGTCGGCCCGGCCTATGACCGCGCGCGCATTCCCGGCATCGACCTCGCGGTCGATGAGAAATCCGGCTTCGACTTCGCCGGTCATCACGCGCAGGTGCTGTTCATCCCCGGCCATACCAAGGGCCACATCGCCTTCCACTTCCCGGATTCCAAGGCAGTGTTCTGCGGCGACACCCTGTTCTCGATCGGTTGCGGCCGGATGTTCGAAGGGACATCCGACGTGATGTGGCCGTCGCTCCTGAAGCTGCGCGCGCTGCCCGACGACACGCGGATCTATTGCGGCCATGAATACACCGAGGCCAACATCCGCTTCGCGCTCCATGCCGATCCCGACAACGCCGCGCTGAAGCGGCGCGCGGTGGAGGCGAAGCAGCTGCGCGAAGCGGGCAAGCCGACCATTCCGGCCGTGCTGGGTGACGAGAAGCAATCGAACCCCTTCCTGCGCGCCGACGCGCCGGAACTCAAAGCCCGCTTCGGCGGCCAGGACAAGCCCGACCATGAAATCTTCGGCGCCATCCGCGCCGCCAAGGACCGTTTCTAAGGAGAGATGAAATGATGAAGCTGCGCTACGGCAGCACCAGCCCCTTCGTGCGCAAGGTGCTGGTGACCGCAATCGAGACCGGCCAGGACGGCGAGATCGAGCGGGTGAAGACCAACACCGCCGATCCTGCGCTGGGGCAGACCAACCCGCTGAACAAGATCCCGGCCCTCACCCTGGAAGACGGTTCGGTGCTGATCGACTCCGCGGTGATCTGCGAGTTCCTCGACAGCCGCAAGGGCGGCAAGCTGTTCCCGAAGGATGCATCGCGCTGGCCGACCTTGAGCCGCATGGCGCTCTGCGACGGCGCCCTCGACGCGGCGATCCTGCGCCGCTACGAAACGCAGCGGCCGGAGACCTTGCGCTCGATCGAATGGGACGGCAAGCAGAAGACCAAGGTCGACCAGGCCCTGGACGCGCTGGAGAAAGAGGCCGCGGGCTTCGGCGACAAGATCGACATCGGCACCCTGACCGTCGCGATCATGCTCGACTACCTCGACTTCCGCTTCGCGCAGGAGCCCTGGCGCGATGCGCATCCGAAGCTCGCCGCGTGGCACAAGGCGATCTCCGCGCGGCCCTCGCTCAAGAGCACGATGCCGTTCGACTGACGCGCTGGCTTGAGGCGGGGCCTAGGTCAGCCCCGCCTGCTTGGTCCGGCGCGCCGCATAGGCCTGCACATGGCAGTAGGCGACGCGCAGCAGATGCGCATCGAGGCCGGCGTCGCGGGCGCGGTGGTACATGTCGCCGATGATATGCTCGCCCTCGATCGGGCCGCCGGCTTCCATGTCGCGCAGCATCGAGGCGGTGAAGCCGGAATTGCGGTCGAACAGCAGGCTGCGCACGTTCTTCAGATAGTCTTCCGATGGGGGATATTCGGCCTCGGTGGCGACGGCGACCGTTTCCTCCAGGAATTCCGCCATCAGGTCGGGCCCGCCCTTGGTCGCCATGATCTCGCCGACCGAAGCGCGCATCAGCGTCGTCATGCCGGCGAGCGTCGCCAGCATCACCCATTTGTCCCAGAGATTCTGGTCGATCGGGTCGGCGCGCTTGGCAGAGAAGCTCGCCTTCCCGACCGCGGCCTCGAAATCGTCGAGCACCGGATCGATCTCCAGATGGTTCGGCTGGTCGGCGAAGGCGCCGAACACCATCCGGGCCATCGGGTTCAGATGCTCGATCTCGCCGAAGGCGTTGACCGTGGTCGAGCATTGCACGATTCCGCCGATCACCCGGCCGTGCCCCAACCGCTCGCGCATGCGGTCGTTGTGGGCCATGCCGTTCATGATCGGCAGCGCCAGCGCCCCGGCATCGACATGCGGCTCGATGGCCTGGAGCGCGGAGTCGAGGTCATAGGCCTTGCAGGTCACCAGCACGATGTCGAACTTCCGCGCGGCCTCGCCGGCGAGAACGGTCTGGACCTGAAGCTGGGCATTGCCGACCGGGCTCTTGATGACCAGGCCGTTTTCCTGGACGCGCCGGGCGCGCTCCGGCCGCAGGAGGAAGGTGACGTCGGCGCCGGACTCCACCAGCCGCCCGCCGAAATATCCGCCGGTTCCACCGGCGCCGAGAATCAGGATGCGCATGCTCGCCTCACGTTCGCTCGCTCACGGCAGCTTGTCCCGCAGAACGTACCACAGCATCGCCAGCACCAGCAGCGGGTGGCGGAGCAGGGTGCCGCCGGGGAAGGTCCGGTGTGGAATCTGGGAAAAGACGTCGAAGCGCCCGGCGGTTCCCGCCATGGCTTCGGCGATGAGCTTGCCGGCGATCCCGGTGATCGCCACCCCCATGCCGGAATAGCCATGGGCGTAATAGACCCGGCCGATCCGCCCCAGCTGCGGCAGCCGATGCATGGTGATCGCCAGCATGCCGCCCCAGCCGTATTCGATGCGCTTGCCTGCCAGCTGCGGGAACACCTTCAGCATATAGGGCTGCACGAAGCCGGCGATGTCGGCCGGCTCCCGCGTGCTGTAGCGCTCGCCGCCGCCGAACAGCATGCGGTTGTCGGCGGTGACGCGGTAATAGCTGACCACGAACTTGGTGTCGCAGGCGCAGGCGCCGCTCGGGATCAGCGCTTTCGCTTCCGCTTCGGGCAGCGGCTCGGTGGTGATCACGAAATTGGCGATCGGCATGATCTTGCCGGCGATTCGGGGCTCCAGTGCGCCCAGATAGGCGTTGCAGCCGAGCACGGCGTAATCCGCCTCGATCTTGCCTGCCTCGGTCATCACGGTGACCTTGGCGCCGTCGTCGTCGACCCTGGTGGCCGCGCTCTGCTCGAACATCTGTACGCCGGCCGCCTGCGCTGCTTTGGCGAGACCGAGCGTGTAGTTCAGCGGGTGCAGATGCCCGCCGCCGCTGTCCTTGATGCCGCCGTGATAGATGTCGCTGGCGATCTCGTTTCGGATCGCATCGCGGTCGAGCAGCCTCGCCTGCTGGTAGTTCATGTCGCGCTCGAAACAGGCGATCTCCTCTTCCATCCAGGCGAGATCGCCGGGCTTCGAGGCCAGCAGCATGTTGCCGGGGCGCAAGTCGCAGTCGATGCCGTGTTTCTCGACCCGCTCCCAGATGATGCCGCGCGCCTCCTCGGCGAGATCGAACAGTGCCTTGCCGCGCTGCTTGCCGAACTTGGCGATCAGCTCCTGCGGCGACTTGCGCAAGCCGGTGTTGATCTGCCCGCCGTTCCGCCCCGAGGCGCCCCAACCGATACGGTTGGCCTCGATCAGCGCCACCTTGAAGCCCTGTTCGGCAAGGTTGAGCGCCGCGCTCAAGCCGGTGAGCCCGCCGCCGACCACGCAGACATCGGCGCGGATCGATTCCGTCAGCCGCGGCCAGGTCCCATGCGGATTCGCGGTCGCGGCGTAATAGGAGCTTTTCGGGTGCTCTTGGTTGGAGAACATGCTGCCTGCCTTGAATGCGCGGCAGCATAGAGATTGGCTTGATGGGTCTCAAGCAGCGTCAAGGCCTATCCGGCCCTAGCAAACCCCGTCGAGCAGCCGGTAATGCGCCGCCCTTGCCACCGCCTGCACGCGGTTGCGCGCGCCGAGCTTCCGCGTCGCCGACTTAAGATGCAGCATCACCGTCGCCGGCGAGCGGTCGAGCTGGTAGGCGATCTGCTTGGCGGTCATGCCCTTGGCGCAGAGCTTCAGGCATTCGCGCTCTCGGGGCGAGAGGCGCACATGCCGTGAGGGCAGGGCGTCGGGGTCGTAGGTCTCCACCGCCGCGTTGTGGAAGGCATAGCCGGCGAGCGCGATCTCGCTGATCTGCCGCCGCGCGTCCTTCTCGAAGCCGGGCTCGGGATCGACCCGGATCGCGTTGAAGGTGGCGAGCCCGCCTTGCGCGAGGCGCATCGGCACCGTGACGCCGATCGTCATCCGGGTGTCGAGGCAGTAGTGGATCACCGGCTGGTGGCGGTCGGTCACCACCGCGGCCAGCGCATTCTCCGCCGGGTTGCCGTCGACCTTGTTGCAGGACCACATGAAGGGCGCGTTGGCCTTGACCGCCAGCTCCTGCATCGGGTCGATCTGACAGAAGCCGCCCTTGGTCCAGAGTTCCGGCATCTCGGCGTCGATGTTGCGGATCTCGAGCAGGCTGGGGCTGATCAGGTTGCCCTCCGGCGTCATCGGCACCGGCGTGTAGTCATAGCCGAGCGCGGTGAAGCCGAGATCTTCGAGCGCGGCGATCATCGCGTCGAGCCGGGGCCCAAGCCCTGCGACGCTCGACAGCCGATCCTCCAACCCTTCCAACCAGCGTGACATGATGACAGGGATGTTACTGCCCCTGCTCGACCTGTCGCAACACCCGGTGCAGCACGCCTTCGTGAATGCCCATTTCCTCGAGATGGACAACGGTGTTCTTCAGGTAATCGACGTTGCTGCCGGTCTTGCCGATCGCCTTCTTGATCCGGCGGGCGATCTCGGCGATCTCCAGCTTGCCGGCATATTGCGGGTGCCGGCGGTCGGCCACATAGGCCAGCGCGGTCTGGATCCGGTTGTCCTCCAGCCGGACTTTCAACCAGCGCGGCTCATAGACCCCGGTCACCATCTCGCGGGCATGCAGCCCGTCGGCAACCGCTTGGGCATGTTCCGGCTTCACCCGGAACATGCGGCCATGGCACATCCCGCCCCGGTCGAGGCCGAGCACCAGGCCGGGATTCTCCCGCGTGCCGCGATAATGGGTCGAATGGATGCAAAAGGCGCGGTGATAGCCGTGCAGGGCGGCCGGCACGATATCGATATAGGGGAAATCCGGCCGCCACATCAGCGAGCCATAGCCGAACACCCGGAGCTCGGCGCCGGGCTCGAGCTTGACCCTGCGGCTTTCGATCAGGTCCTGGTCGATGAGGCCGAGTTCGTCCTCATCAATGGCGGTTTCAGTCGGCATCGCCTTCCAAGAGGAAGCCGGTCACGGCCTCGTTGAAGGGCTGCGGCTTCTCGACATTGCAGAGGTGATAGCCGCCCTCGATCACCGTCAGCCGCGCGCCCTGGATCCGGTCGCGCAAGGCGCTGACCGCGGCCACCGGCGCGCCCGGGTCCTTCTCGCCGGCGATGCAGAGCACCGGCAGGCGCAAGGTCTCCAGCTTCGCGCCGGGAATATCCATCCGCTTGATCGCCAGCGCCGCGCCGATATAGCCGGCGGCCGGCGTCGCGCGAATCAAGTCGGCGATCCACTTCGTCGTTTCCGGCTGTGCCGCGCGGAACTCCGGCGAGAGCCAGCGCGCCAAGGTGCCTTCGACCTGGGAGCCGACGCCGTCCTTGGCGATGGCATCGACCCGGTCGTCCCACATCTTCTGGGCATCGGCATTGGGCTTGCCGGTCCCGGCGCAGGCGAGCACCAGGCGGTCGAGCATCTTGATATGCCTGAGCGCCAGCACCTGCCCGATCATGCTGCCGATCGACAGCCCGACGAAATGGAAGCGGCCATGCCCGAGCTTCGCCACCAGCTCGGCGACGTCGTCGGCCATCTGCTCCAAGGTATAGCCGCGCGTGAGGTCCTCGCCGGTCGCGTCGGTGCCGCCATGCCCGCGCATGTCATAGGAGAGAACGCGGAAATGCCGGGTCAGCGCGGGGAGCTGCTCGCGCCACATCGCGCCGCTCACCGAGAGCGCGTGGGAGAGCACGACCAGCGGCCGATCCTCCGGCCCGTCGAGGCGATAGTGGAAGTTGGTGTGGTCGAGCCTGACGCTGGGCATGGCGGCGGTGCGGGCGAGAACTACTCGCCCTTGCCGGACGCCTTGGTCAGCGCCTCGATCTGGCGCTGCAACGCCGCCATCTGGCTCTTCAGGTCGGTGATCTCGTTGGCCGAGGGCGCTTCCGCCGGCTTCTCGCCGCCGCCCGCGGGCGCAGCACCGCCGGCGCCGGGCATGCCGCCCTTGAACGGATTCCACATCCGCATCGCCTGCTCGAAGAAGGCCATGTTCTGCTTCGACATCTCCTCGAAGCGGTCCATCGGGAACATGCCGCCGAAGCTGTCCTTCATATAGGAGCGCATCTGCTCCTGGTTCTTGGAGAAGCTCTCCATGCTCTGCTCGAGATAGCGCGGCACCAGGAACTGCAGGTTGTCGCCATAGAGGCTGATCAACTGGCGCAGGAAATTGATGGGCAGCATGTTCTGCCCCTTGGACTCTTCCTCGACGATGATCTGGGTCAGCACCGAGCGGGTGATGTCCTCGCCGGTCTTGGCATCCTCGACGGTGAACTCGGTGCCGTTGCGCACCATCTGGGCGAGATAGTCCAGGGTCACATACGAGCTGGTGGCGGTGTTGTAGAGCCGGCGATTCGCGTATTTCTTGATCCGGACCGGCGTCTGTCCGTTCTTGCCTTCGCCGGATTTGCCCTCCGGCCCGCCTTCCGCTTTCCTGCCTTCACTGTCGGCCATGTTCTTTGTGCCCTTTTAACCAACCCCCTGGATGCAACGCAGCATAGCAGGATTAACCCCCCATTTGGCAATGCGGTCGCTGCGATGCGGAAACCCCATCTTTCGCAGTGCGGCCCATCTTTCGCACTGCGAAAAGGCTGTTATAGTTTCGCCCCATGGCAGAAGACGGCAAGAAAACCGGCCCTGAAACAGCCCCCCAGCCTTCCGTAGAGGAGCTGGCCAAGCGGCTGATGGATCTCTGGCAGGAGCAGATGGCGGCGATCGCCGCCGACCCCGACCTGATGCGCCAGATGGCCCAGATGATGGCGGCCTCGCCCTTCCCGGCGATGATGCAGGGCATCATGCAGGGCGTGCTGGCCGCGTCGGCGAAGACCGGCCCGCAGAATCCTTATGAATGGTGGAAGGCGGAGAATGGCGCAGGCGCGAAACCACCCGCTGCGGCCCCATCCCCTGAGGTTGGGACCCCGGCCGCTGCCCCAGCATCTCAGCCTGGCGGCGGCGACCTGGCTGAACTCCGGCGCAATCTTGCCGGCCTTGAAGCTCGGCTCGCAGAACTGGGCGGCGGCGGAACAGGCGAACCCGCCAGCCAGCCCAAGCCCAAACGACCGCGCAAACCTCAGAAACCGGTGGCGGGAGCTGCTGGCGGAAGTGGAGAAAGCGGAGCCGGTGGCGCTGGCGGGGGCGCTGCAGGCTGAAGGCCTGCGCCGTTTCGACCAGCTTCTCTCCGGCGTCGAGAAATACCGCCACGCCCCGAAGAGCCGCAACGTCGCGGACGCGCCGGTGCTCTGGCGCGAAGGCACCACCCGGCTGCTCGACTATCGCACCCAGCAGGATCCCAGGGCGCCGCGCCTGCTGGTGATCCCCTCGCTGGTCAACCGCTACTACATCCTCGACCTCGAGCCGGACGCGAGCTTCCTGCGCTGGACTGCCGCGCAGGGCTTCGCGCCCTTCGTGATGGACTGGGGCTCGCCGGGTGCGGAGGAACGCGGCTTCGGTTTCACCGACTATGTCGCCGGGCGCCTCGAACGCGCGCTCGACGCGGTGCAGCGGGAACCGGGCGGCCCGATCTTCGTCATCGGCTATTGCATGGGCGGCAACCTGGCGCTGGCGCTCTCGCTGCGCCGCCAGGCCGAGATCGCCGGCCTGATTCTGCTCGCCACCCCCTGGGACTTCCACGCCGAAGCAAAAGAGCATTCGCTGATGCTGGCCGAAATCGGCCGCGGCCTCGAGCCGGTGCTGCAGCTCTTCGGTGAGCTCCCGGTCGATATCCTGCAATGCTTCTTCTCGGGCTTCGACCCGTTCCAGGTGTTGCGCAAGTTTCAGAACTTCGCCGGCGCCGACCCGGCGAGTCCGGGCGCGAAGAAGTTCGTGGCGCTGGAAGATTGGCTGAACGACGGCATGGCGGTCTCGGCCGCGGTGGCGCGCGAATGCCTGACCGGCTGGTACGGCGAGAACACCCCGGCGCGCGGGGCATGGAAAGTCGCCGGCGCCCCGGTCCTGCCGCAGCAGTTCCAGCAGCCGGCCCTGTGCCTCATCCCCGCCGGCGACCGCATCGTCCCGCCGAAGAGCGCCCTCGCGCTCGCCGATGCGCTGCCCAAGGGCGAACGCATACTCCCCAGCGCCGGCCACATCGGCATGATGGCGGGCAGCAAGGCGCTGCCGCTGGTCTGGGAGCCGATGAAGGCGTGGATCGGGCGATAGAACGCACGCGCTGTAATTCTTGCTGCATACTCCCGAATTCAGGCGGCGGGGTAACGTCAATTGTTGTGTGTCAGGAGGAAGAGGGTACTGACGCCCTGTGACTTGTTTTCGTGGGTGAAGACGGCGAACAGGATGCGGTCCATGGAGGTTCTATCCTGGAAAGTGCCCATCGGCCT
>NZ_JAYRKD010000027.1:0-84708 GCF_041905885.1 Dongia sp.
GGCGCCGCGCCGCGCGCGGCTGCCCCATTGGGGGAGCACCGGCTCCTGGCCGACCACATAGACGCTGTCGGCACCCGGGTACTGGGCCGCGGCTTCGAGCAGAGCTTTCTGCCGCGGATCGCCGGTGGCGGCGGCGAGCGCGCGCAGCTGGCCGAGACGGAACTGCAGCCGCTCCTCGGCGGCGATGCGATCGCCGCCCTGCAACGAGACCAGCGGAATTGCCGTGCCGGAGATGGTCGCGTACCAGTCGATGGTGTTGCGGTCCTCAGCGATGACCGGCTCGGCCAGGAAGCCCGCGAGCTGCGGCACCGAACGGCCGACCTGCTCCAGGATCGACGCTGCCGAGGCAATGGTCGGCGCGCCGGCGTTGAGGATCGGCTCGGCCGTATCGGCGGTGGTGCGGGTGAGGCGGAGACGGCGCATGATCAGAACCGATCGGCCGAGCAGCTGCCGCCGACCGGCAGGCCGACATTCTGGCTCTTCAGGAAGCGATCGATCGCGCCGTTGCCGATGGCGAAGTTGGAGCTGCGGCTCTGGCCGGGAATCTGGATGCCGAAGGTGTTGATGCCGACCAGCTGGCCGCAGGCATTGACCAGCGGGCCGCCGCTGTTGCCCTCGGATATCTCCGCGGTATGGGCAAGCACGGGGGTCTGGCTGCCCTGATTCTCCACCGCGCGGACGTCGCCGCGGCTCAACACGACGCCCGGCATGCCGACGGCGCGGCCGGCCTGCAGATCCTGAAACTGCTTGTCGGCGCTGATGACATTGGTCGGGAAGCCGGCAGCGATCACGGGATCCAAGGGCTGCACCGCGCTCGCCATGCTGAGTTGTGGTGCTGCGAGCGGACCGTTCACCGTGACCAGGGCGAAGTCGTCGGAGTAATAGTCGCCGGCATTGCCGATCGGCTCGGCGGAGAGAACCTTCACCCGGCCGAGCAAGGGCTGCGCCTGGGTCGAGGCCATCACCACCAGGTCGCGCCCGACCGAGCCGGCGACGACGTGCCGGTTGGTCAGGACCAGGCCGGGGCCGATCACCATGCCGGAGCCGAGCATCACGTCATCGCCGCCGGTCGGCGCCAGGATGAAGACGGTCTGCTCCTTGAGCTGCTTGACCAGGGCGTCGTTGCGGAGCGCCGCAGCGCCGTCGTTCGGCGCGACGCTCGCGTTCTGGATCATCGCCGGCGGCGTTTCGAGATGCGCGCCGAACTCGATCTTCTGCAGCAGGGTTTCCAGCTCGGCCTGGCGCTTCGGATCACAGACGTCCAGCTTCAGCAGCGCTTCGGCCTGGGTGATGCCGGCGGCGAGGCGGTCGTTGCTTTGCTTCAGCGCGGCGATCTCGTTCTGCAGGACCGCCGGCGCCTGCATCAGGGCGTCCGGAAGCACCGGTTGCGGCGCCGCCACGGTCAGTTCCGGCAGGCGGTAGAACAGCCACCACGCCGCGACGCCCGCCAGGCCGAGGACCAGGACGGCCAGCAGGAGAACCCAGACTCCAAAACCCCTTCGCCCGCGCGCCATGAATGCCCGATCCTCGATCCGCTCTCCCAAGCTAAACAAGGGGTTGCAGCGAATACAAGCTGTTAAACCCCAAACCCGCGGGAATCCGGCGGCTTAGAGCGCGTTCTTCACGCGAAGTTGTGCAAGCTGGATGACACCGACGGTCAGCCCATCACGCGCCCGTCCGGATTGACGCCGCGCACGGCGCCGCCGGGTTTGAAGACCTGCAGACGGATCTCGGCGGTAACTTCCTTGCCGGGCGCCAGGATGAGGAGGCGGCCGCCCTGCTCCTCGACATCGGCGAGGCCGCTGGCCGGCCAACTGGTGTTCGGCCCGACCGCGATCAACCGGGTCTGCCCGTTCCAAGGCGCGTCCTTCAATCCGTTGAGCTCGAACCAGAGCCAGGCATAGGGAAAGACGCTCTCGTCCCAGGAGAGGGCGATGCCGACGGCATTGTCGAGGCGGCGCAAAGTCACCCAGGCACCGCCGGTGATCTTCGGCGGGAAATCGCCGAGGCAGGTCATGGCCGAAAGCGGCTCGCGCGGCCGGCTCAAGTCATAGAGTGCGTTCTTCGCCTTGCTCGGCACCATCGGCCAGCGGCCCTTGCCGCCAGGGCGCAGTGGATTGGCCGGCGCGTCGTAGCGTTCGTCGCTCAGGAAGCCGCGGGCGCTCGACTGGATCTCCACCGGGCCGTCGAGCAGGTCGGCGCCGAAGCTCGGCTGATGGCCCCACATCACCGTCGCGGGCGCCGCACCGGTGCAGCGCGCGGTCTCGCGGATCAGCAAGAGATCGCCATCGAGCGTGATCTCGCGCTCGAGCGTGACCGGCACGGTCTGGAAGCGCCGGCGCAGCACGATCGCGCGATCGTCCATCTGCATGTCCCAGGGTGCCACCGAGGCCTCGCCATGGAAGCCGTGAAACACGCCTTGATAGGTGCAGGCGTCGCCGCCGTTGGGGAAGAGGATCGGCCAGCCGCCGGAATAGCGGGTGAGCCAGAGCGCATCGTCCTGCACGGTCGCCGGATCGAGTGGG
Source organism: Dongia sp. (assembly GCF_041905885.1). Classification (NCBI taxonomy): domain Bacteria; kingdom Pseudomonadati; phylum Pseudomonadota; class Alphaproteobacteria; order Rhodospirillales; family Dongiaceae; genus Dongia; species Dongia sp. The sequence goes on from NZ_JAYRKD010000027.1 coordinate 2,526, forward strand.
GTCGTCTCTGCCTTCCACGGCACCTTGCCGAGCACGGAAAAGCCGAGCTCTTGATGCTGGACGCTGCGGATGGTGCCGCCGACCATCGGGTCGACGACGACGCGCAACTGTTCGTTCTCGAGGAGGACAAGGGCGCTCATGGCAGGCGAGCCCGGGTCGCTAGGTCACCGCCGCAACCGGCTGTCCGGGAACGCGCGCTGTCGAAAGGCGGTCGAGAAATCGGTCATTCGCGGCACTCTTGCTTGTCGTCCCCGGCCTGGATTCGGTCCCAGGCTCCCCGCCGTGAAGCTTCCCGCAGGTGCCGGACCGCAATCAAGAGGCCGGACTAGGAGCGGAGGCATAAAATGCAGATTTTTGCCGTCATTTCCGGGGTTTGTCTCAAATGTCGGAGAAACAGCGCTCGGGATTCAGGGCGCGGCCCAAGGAACTCTTTGCACCGCTCGGGGTTTCCGGTTGTGGCGGAGATCGCCTCGGGGTCTTGGAATTTGCGCGAAGCGTCTGATCAGGCACGGGAATTCTTCAGGGCTGGCACTGAAGGGTTGGCGCGTGCACTGAATGGAGATCGCGCCCCCGATCACATCCGGTTCGGGGGTTTCCATGGCGCAAGCCAAAGTCGAGCAGCGTAGTTCCGAGACCAAGTCGCGCAAGGCGCCGCCCCCGCCCCGCTATTCCGGCAACGGCCATGCCGAATCCGACCCGATTCTTTCGCCCCTGCTGCAGGCCTTGCAGTCGATGCGGATGGGCGATTTCTCGGTCCGGCTGCCGACCGACCAGGTCGGCCTCGCCGGCAAGATCGCCGATACCTTCAACGACATCGTCTCGGCCAACGAGCGCATGGCGCAGCAGCTGGAGCAGGTCGGCCAGGTGGTCGGCCGCGAGGGCAAGACCTCGAAGCGGGTCAAATACGGCATCACCCACGGCGCCTGGGGCGAGATGGAGACCTCGGTCAACACACTGATCGACGATCTCCTGTGGCCGACCACCGCCGTCACCCGCGCCATCACCGCGGTCGCCAAGGGCGACCTGCTGCAGACCGTGCAGCTCGAAGTCGATGGCCGGCCGCTGAAGGGAGAGTTCCTGCGCTCGGCGACCATCGTCAACACCATGATCCAGCAGCTCTCGGTCTTCACGTCGGAAGTGACGCGCGTGGCGCGCGAGGTCGGCACCGAAGGCAAGCTCGGCGGCCAGGCCCAGGTGCGCGGAGTCACCGGCGTCTGGAAGGATCTGACCGAATCCGTCAACTCGATGGCCGACAACCTCACGGCCCAGGTGCGCAACCTCGCCGACGTGACCATCGCCGTCGCCAACGGCGACTTGTCGAAGAAGATCACCGTCGACGTGCGCGGCGAGATCCTGCAGCTGAAAGAGGCCATCAACACGATGGTCGATCAGCTCCGCTCCTTCGCCTCGGAAGTGACCCGCGTCGCCCGCGAGGTCGGCACCGACGGCAAGCTCGGCGGCCAGGCGCTGGTGCCGGGCGTCGCCGGCACTTGGAAGGATCTGACCGATTCCGTGAACGCGATGTGCGGCAACCTGACCGACCAGGTCCGCAACATCGCCGAGGTGACCACGGCCGTGGCGCGCGGCGACCTCTCGCGCAAGATCACCGTCGATGTGCGCGGCGAAATCCTGGAACTCAAGGACACCATCAACACCATGGTGGACCAGCTGAACGGCTTCGCCTCGGAAGTGACCCGCGTCGCCCGCGAAGTCGGCACCGAGGGCCGCCTCGGCGGCCAGGCGCAGGTGCCGGGCGTCGCCGGCACCTGGAAGGATTTGACCGACAACGTGAACTCGATGGCCGGCAACCTGACCGGCCAGGTGCGCAACATCGCCGAGGTCGCGACCGCGATCGCCGGCGGCGACTTGTCGAAGAAGATCACCGTCAGCGTCTCGGGCGAAATCCTGCAGCTGAAAGAGACCATCAACACCATGGTCGATCAGCTCAACGCCTTCGCCGGCGAAGTCACCCGCGTCGCGCGCGAGGTCGGCACCGACGGCCGGCTCGGTGGCCAGGCGCAGGTGCCGGGCGTCGCCGGTACCTGGAAGGATTTGACCGACTCCGTGAACTCGATGGCCGGCAACCTGACCGGCCAGGTGCGCAACATCGCCGAAGTGGCCACAGCCATCGCCAACGGCGACTTGTCGCGCAAGATCACCGTCAACGTGCGCGGCGAAATCCTGGAGCTGAAGGACACGATCAACACCATGGTCGACCAGCTCAACGCCTTCGCGGGCGAAGTCACCCGCGTCGCCCGCGAGGTCGGCACCGAAGGCAAGCTCGGCGGCCAGGCCGAGGTGAAGGGCGTCGCCGGCACCTGGAAACACTTGACCGACTCCGTGAACTCAATGGCCTCGAACCTCACGGCGCAGGTCCGCAACATCGCCGAAGTCGCGACCGCCGTCGCCGAAGGCGACTTGTCGAAAAAGATTACGGTCAACGTCTCCGGCGAAATCCTGCAGCTGAAAGAGACCATCAACACCATGGTCGACCAGCTCAACGCCTTCGCCGGCGAAGTCACCCGCGTCGCCCGCGAGGTCGGCACCGAGGGCCGCTTGGGCGGCCAGGCACAGGTGCTGGGCGTCGGCGGCACCTGGAAGGACTTGACCGATTCCGTGAACTCGATGGCCGGCAATTTGACCGGCCAGGTGCGCAACATCGCCGAAGTGGCCACAGCCATCGCGAACGGCGACTTGTCGCGCAAGATCACCGTTAACGTGCGCGGCGAGATTCTGCAGCTCAAGGAAACGCTGAACACCATGGTGGATCAGCTGAACGGCTTCGCCTCGGAAGTCACCCGCGTGGCGCGCGAAGTCGGCACCGAAGGGCGTCTCGGCGGCCAGGCGCAGGTGCCGGGCGTCGCCGGTACCTGGAAGGATCTGACCGACAACGTCAACTCGATGGCGGGCAATCTGACGGCCCAGGTCCGCAACATCGCCGAAGTCACCACCGCCGTTGCGCGTGGTGACCTCTCGCGCAAGATCACCGTGGACGTGAAAGGCGAAATCCTCGAGCTGAAGAACACCATCAACACCATGGTCGATCAGCTGAACGGGTTCGCTTCGGAAGTGACCCGCGTGGCGCGCGAGGTCGGCACCGAGGGCAAGCTCGGCGGCCAGGCCGCCGTGCCCGGCGTCGCCGGCACCTGGAAGGATCTGACCGACAACGTCAACTTCATGGCCTCGAACCTGACCGGCCAGGTCCGCAACATCGCCGAGGTCGCGACCGCCATCGCCAACGGCGACTTGTCGAAGAAGATCACCGTGGACGTGCGCGGCGAGATCCTGCTCCTCAAGGAAACGCTGAACACCATGGTCGAGCAGCTGCGCTCCTTCGCGGCCGAAGTCACCCGCGTCGCCCGTGAAGTGGCGACGGAAGGCCGGCTCGGCGTGCAGGCGGTGGTGCCCGGCGTCGGCGGCACCTGGAAGGACTTGACCGATACCGTGAACCTGCTGGCGGCGAACCTCACCACCCAGGTCCGCAATATCGCCGAGGTGACCACCGCCGTGGCCCGCGGCGATCTCTCGCGCAAGATCACCGTGGACGTGCGCGGCGAAATCCTCGAGCTGAAGAACACCATCAACACCATGGTCGATCAGCTCAACGCCTTCGCCTCGGAAGTCACCCGCGTCGCGCGCGAGGTCGGCACCGAAGGCAAGCTCGGCGGCCAGGCGCAGGTGCCCGGCGTCGCCGGTACCTGGAAGGACCTGACCGACACCGTCAACGTCATGGCGGCGAACCTGACCGAGCAGGTTCGCGGCATCGTGAAGGTCGTCACCGCGGTCGCCGACGGCGACCTGAAGCAGAACCTGACCGTGAAGTCGAAGGGCGAAGTCGCGGCGCTGGCCGAGACCATCAACAACATGACCGACACCTTGGCGACTTTCGCCGAGCAGGTGACCTCGGTCGCCCGCGAGGTCGGCGTCGAAGGGCGCCTGGGCGGCCAGGCCAACGTGCCGGGCGCCGCCGGCACCTGGAAGGACCTGACCGGCAACGTGAACCTGCTGGCCGCGAACCTCACCAACCAGGTGCGCGCCATCGCCGAGGTGGCGACCGCCGTTACCAAGGGCGACTTGACCCGGTCGATCCAGGTCGATGCCCGCGGCGAGGTCGCCGAGCTCAAGGACAACATCAACACCATGATCGGCAACCTGCGCTTGACCACCGAGCGCAACACCGAGCAGGACTGGCTGAAGACCAACCTCGCCCGCTTCACCAACATGCTGCAGGGCCAGCGCGATCTCTCCGCCGTCGGCCGCATGCTGCTCTCCGAACTGGCGCCGCTGGTCGGCGCGCAGAACGGCGTGATCTACCTGGTCGAGAACACCGACAGCCTGCGGCGCCTCTCGGTCTATTCCGACCAGGGGCTGGACGGCCATCCGCAGCGGCTTACCGTGGGCGAGGGCCTGATCGGGCAATGCGCGGCCGACGCCAACCGTATCCTGATCACCGAGATGCCGGACAATGTGGTGCCGATCGGCTCCGGCCTGTTCCGCGCCGTGCCGAAGAACGACATCGTCCTCCCGGTGCTGTTCGAGGGCCAGGTGAAAGCCGTCATCGAGCTGGCCTCAGTCAACGACTTCACCGAGCTGCAGATCTCCTTCCTCGACCAGCTGACCGCCTCGATCGGCATCGTCTTGAACTCGATCGAAGCCACCATGCAGACCGAAGGCCTGCTGGTGCAGTCGCAGCAGCTCGCCGGCGAGTTGACCACCCAGCAGCGCGAGTTGACCCAGACCAACGAGCAGCTGGAATTGAAGGCCCAGCAGCTCGCAGAACGCAACGTCGAGGTCGAGCGAAAGAACCGCGAAATCGAACAGGCGCGGCGGGCGGTGGAAGAAAAGGCCGCCGAGCTGGCGCTGACCTCGAAATACAAGTCGGAATTCCTGGCCAATATGAGCCACGAGCTCCGCACCCCATTGAACAACATCCTGATTCTCGGCCAGCAGCTGGCCGAGAACCCGGACACCAACCTCACGCCGAAGCAGGTCGAGTTCGCCCGCACCATCCACGGCGCCGGCACCGACCTCCTCAACCTGATCACCGACATCCTCGATCTCTCCAAGATCGAGTCCGGCACGGTCTCGGTGGAAGCGGGCGAGGTGCTGTTCAGCAACATCTTCGATTCCGTGGTGCGGCCGTTCCGCCACACCGCCGAGAATCGCAAGCTCACCTTCGACGCGCATCTCGACCCGACGCTCGATCGCAGCATGATCACCGATGCCAAGCGCTTGCAGCAGGTGTTGAAGAACCTGCTCTCCAACGCCTTCAAGTTCACCGAGCGCGGCGGCGTCAAGCTCTCGATCAGCAAGGTGAGCGCCGGATGGTCGGCGGATCACCCGACCTTGAGCCGCGCGCCGGCCGTGGTCGCCTTCGAGGTCACCGATACCGGTGTCGGCATCCCGCTGGAGAAGCAGAAGATCATCTTCGAGGCCTTCCAGCAGGCCGACGCCTCGACCAGCCGCAAATTCGGCGGCACCGGTCTCGGCCTCGCGATTTCCCGCGAGCTTTCCAGCCTCTTGGGCGGCGAGATCCAGCTGAAATCGCTGCCCGGCCAGGGCAGCACCTTCACGCTCTACCTGCCGCTGAATTATGTCGGCCCGATCGAGCAGCCGCAGCCGGAGAACCGGGCGCGGCGCAATGCGCCGATCGAGGTGATCAGCCACAAGCTCGGCAGCCTGCCGGAGGAGCGGGTGCCGGACGACCGCACCGTGCTGGAGCCCGGCGACCGCATCCTGCTGGTGGTCGAGGACGATCCGACCTTCGCCCGCATGGTCGCCGACATGGCGCACCAGCATGATCTCAAGGTGCTGATCGCGCATAAAGGCGCTGAGGCCCTGGCGCTCGCGCGCGAGTATCAGCCGAGCGCGGTCTCGCTCGACATCTTCCTGCCCGACATGCTGGGCTGGTCGGTGTTGAGCCAGTTGAAGCAGGATCCGCTGACCCGGCATATCCCGGTGCAGATCGTGACCCTGGAGGACGATCGCCAGCACGGCCTCGCCCGCGGCGCCTTCAGCTTCATCACCAAGCCATCGAGCACGGAAGGGTTGGAGAAGGCGCTTGAACGTATCACCGAGTTCAGCCGCGCCCGGCGGCGCAAGCTCCTGATCATCGAGGACAACGCCGCCGAGCGCTTCGGCATCAGCGAGCTCCTCGGCTACGACGACATCGACATCATGGCGGTCGATAGCGGCGCCGCGGCCATGGAGGCGTTGCACGGCGACAAGTTCGACTGCGTGGTGCTGGATCTCCGCCTGCCCGACGTCTCCGGCTTCGACCTCCTCTCCAAGATCTCCAACGAGGACACGCTGGCCGATGTCCCGGTGGTGATCTTCACCGGCCGCGAGCTGACGGCCGAGGAGGACGCGCAACTCCACACCATGGCCCGCAGCGTCGTGGTGAAAGGTGTGGAATCGCCCGAACGCCTGCTGGACGAGACGGCCCTGTTCCTGCACCGTGTGGTGACCGATCTGCCCGCGGAGAAGCAGCGGATGCTGGAACGGCTCTACTCCTCCGACGAGGATCTGATCGGGCGCACCGTGCTGCTGGTCGATGACGACGCCCGCAACATCTTCACCCTCTCGAGCGTGCTCGAGCGGCGCGGCATGAAGGTGCTGACGGCCACCACCGGCAAGGAGGCGATTCAGACTCTGGAAACCTCCGACGAGGTAGCCTTGGTGCTGATGGATATCATGATGCCGGAAATGGACGGCTATCAGACCATGCAGGCGATTCGGAGCAAGGCCGAATTCCGGCGCCTGCCGATCATCGCGCTGACCGCCAAGGCGATGAAAGGCGACCGGGAGAAATGCCTGGAAGCCGGCGCCTCGGACTATCTCGCGAAGCCGGTCAACACCGAGCAGCTCCTCTCGGCGCTGCGCATGTGGCTGCACCGCTAGGGGAGGCCGGTCATGAATCCGGTGGAACCCGTCAACATCCTGCTGGTCGATGACCAGCCGGCCAAGCTGCTGAGCTATGAGGCGATCCTCAGCGAGCTCGGCGAGAATCTGATCAAGGCGCAGTCCGGCCGGGAGGCCTTGGAGATCCTGTTGAAGCAGGATGTCGCGCTGATCCTGATCGATGTCGTCATGCCGGATCTCGACGGTTTCGAGCTGGCGCAGATGATTCGCGAGCATCCGCGTTTCGCCAAGACGGCGCTGATGTTCGTCTCCGCCGTCTCGGTGACCGAGCTCGATCTCCTCAAGGGCTACGAGCACGGCGCGGTCGATTACATGCCGGTGCCGATCGTCCCCGATCTCCTGCGGGCGCGGGTGCGGATCTTCATCGATCTCCACCGCAAGACCCGCGCGCTCGAAGGCATGAATGCAGAGCTCGAGCGCCGGGTCGAGGAGCGCACGGCGGCTTTGGCCGAGATCAACCAGCAGCTCGAGAAACGGGTCGAGGAACGGACCCGGGAGCGCGAGGTGGCGCTGGCCCAGGTCCATGAGATGCAGAAGATGGAGAGCCTCGGCCAGCTGACCGGCGGGCTCGCCCACGACTTCAACAACCTGCTGATGGGCATCCTCGGCTGCCTGCAATATATCGGCAAGCGCATCCCGGACGATCCGAAGTCGAAGCGCATGGTGAAGGCCGCCCAGGAGAGCGCCGAGCGCGGCGCGGCGCTGACCAAGCGCCTGCTCGCCTTCGCGCGGCGCCAGGAGCTGCATCCGGAAGCGATCCACCTCGGCTCGCTGATTGACGGCCTGACCGAGATGCTGCGCCGCTCCGTGGGGCCGACCATCGCCATCGACCTCCATCTCTCCGATGACCTCGACCTCATCGAGGTCGATCCCAACCAGCTCGAGCTTGCCTTGCTCAACCTCACCCTCAATGCCCGGGACGCGATGCCGGAAGGCGGGCGGATCTCGATCGCGGCGCGCAATGCCGATATGAGCAACGCGATGGTCGCCTTGCAGAACGGACGTTATGTGCAGGTCTCGGTGATCGACGACGGCGCCGGCATGGACGAGGCGACCTTGAAGCGCTGCACCGAGCCCTTCTACACCACCAAGGAGCGCGGCAAGGGCACCGGCCTCGGCCTCTCGACCGTGCAGGGCATGGCGGTGCAGTCCGGCGGCGCCATTCATATCAGCAGCGCGCCTGGCGAAGGCACCACGGTCAATCTCTGGTTCCCGGTCGCCGCCGCGGCAACGGCGATCATGGCGGCGGCACCGGCGGTCGACGCGGCGCCGTCGCGCGACCAGTTCATGGTGCTGGTGGTCGATGACGAGGCCCTGGTCGGCCATGTCACCGCGACCATGGTCGAGGATCTCGGCCATGCCGCAATGTGGGTGCCGTCCGGTGCCGAGGCGCTGGAAGTCGTCCGCTCCGGCCGCCCAATCGATGTGGTGATCACCGATCATGCCATGCCCGGCATGACCGGGGGCCAGCTCGCGGAGCAGATCCACAAGCTCATCCCGGGGATGCCGATCATTCTCGCGACCGGCTTCGCAGATCTGCCCGGCTCCTACGCGCAGGACCTGCCGCGGCTCTCCAAGCCCTATGGCCCGGACGAGCTGGCGCAGGCACTGGCGACGGTGGAGCCGCAGCAGCGGGCGGCGTCGTAAGCCGGATCAGGCGCCGAAGCGCGGCTCCGGCACGCCCTTGATGCCGAGATCGTAGATCGCGAACAGACTGCCGCGGAGCACGCCGTCGCCGGGGAAGCGCGGCAGCGGCGGTTTCGCCATCGAGGTCACGAACAGGATGTCGAGATTGGGGCCACCGAACATCACGCTGGTCACCTTCTTCACCGGCATGTCGATGACCCGCTCCACCTTGCCGTCCGGCGTGTAGCGCTTCAGCTTGCCGTCATAGACCTGCGCGTTCCAGAGGCAACCCTCGGCGTCGACCGTCGAGCCGTCGGCGGCACCGCCGGTCGAGGTGTCGATCTTGGTGAAGGTGCGCCGGTTGGAGACGTTGCCGGTCTTGATGTCATAGTCATAGGCCCAGATCTCGCCCGACCAGGAATCCGCGAAGTAGAAGGTCTTGTCGTCCGGGCTGAAGCAGGGGCCGTTGGAGACGATAATCCCGCTGTCGATCTTGGTGACCTTGAAATCCGGATCGACCCGGTAGAGCGAGCCGTTCGGCCCCGCCTCCATCGTGTCCATGGAGCCGGAAATGAAACGGCCGCGGCGATCGACCTTGCCGTCGTTGATGCGGGTGGTCTTGAGGTCCGGCTCGGGGTCGTGGATCAGCGTGGATTCGCCGGTCTTGAAGTCGAGCAGGTGGAATCCGTTGGCCAGCGAGCAGATCGCACCGTTGCCGTCCTTGCGCAAGGCCATGGAGCCGATCTTCGCCGGCACGTCCCAGGCGCGGATCTCGCGGCCATCGACCGTGCAGCGGAAGACGTTGCAGCCGAAGCTGTCGATCCAATAGAGGCGCTGCTGCTCGACGTCCCAGAGCGGGCCTTCGCCCAGGATGGTCTTCACATCGACCAGCACTTCGATCCGCATCGTTCTTCTCCCCTAGAAAGCGACCTTGTCCGCACCCTTCAGACTCAAAATCTCGCGCGCTTCGTCGGGCGTCGCCACTTCCATGCCGAGACCTTCGATCATCTTGCGCGCCAGCGTCACCTGCTCGGCGTTGGATTGCGCCAGCCGACCGGGGCCGCCCCAGAGCGAGTCCTCGAGGCCGACACGGACGTTCCCGCCCATGGCCAGCGCCATCGAGATGATCGGCATCTGGTTGCGCCCGGCGCCCAGCACCGACCATTGATACTTGTCGCCGAACAGGCGGTCGGCGGTGCGCTTCATGTGGATGACGTCCTCCGGATGCGGGCCGATGCCGCCGAGGATGCCGAACACGGTCTGCACGAAGAGCGGCGGCTTCACCAGCCCGCGCTCCAGGAAATGGTGCAGGTTGTAGAGATGGCCGACGTCGTAGCATTCGAACTCGAAGCGGATGCCGCTGTCGCTCAAGGTCCGGAGCGCGTATTCGATGTCCTTGAAGGTGTTGCGGAAGATGAGATCGACCGAGTTCTCGAGATGCTCCTTCTCCCAGGGATGCTTGAACTCCTTGAAGCGGTTCAGCATCGGGAACAAGCCGAAGTTCATCGAGCCCATGTTGAGCGAGGCGACCTCGGGCTTGAAGCGGATCGAAGGCTGGATGCGCTCCTCGATCTTCATCCAGGGGGCACCCCCGGAGGTCAGGTTCACCACGGCGTTCGAGCGCTGTTTGATCACCTTCAGAAATGGCTCGAAGGCCTCCGGCGTCTGGTCCGGCTTGCCGGTCTTCGGGTCGCGGGCATGGAGATGCACGATCGCCGCCCCCGCCTCCGCCGCCCCGATCGCCGCATCGGCAATCTCGCTCGGCGTCACCGGAAGATATTGCGACATCGACGGCGTGTGGATGGCGCCGGTAACGGCGCAGGTGATGATGACTTTGCGTTTCGTGGCCATGTTGCTTGTCCTTACGATCCGATTTCCTTGGCGGCCTTGCGCTTGTGCGCCGTGAGCGCCATCAGGCGGCGGTCGCGCCATTGGTGGCGCTTCAAGAGGTCGGCGGCCGGCAATTTCGCGCGGCGTTCCTTCTCGACCGTTTGCATCACTTCGCCGGCCCAATCGACCCGGCGTTGCATCGATGGGAAGAGCCTCGAATAGATCTGCTGGTAGCGCTCGCAGTAATCCTTGACCCCGCCCGGTGCGTTCAGGTCGATGGTCTCGAACGGGCCCATGAAGGACCAGCGCAAGGCGAGACCTTCCCGAATGCCGACATCGACATCCTCCACCGACGCATAGCCATCCGCGACCAGGCGGAAGGCCTCTTCAAGCAGCGCGCCCTGCATGCGGTTCATGACAAAGCCGTCGAGCTCGCGCTTCATCATGATCGGCGCCTGGCCGGAAGCCACGGCCAGCTGCCGGGTCTTCTCCATGGCGGCGGGATCGGTCCAGGGCGCCGGCACGATCTCCACCGCGGGAATGAGATAGGGCGGGTTGATCGGGTGCATGACCAGGCAGCGGGCGCGGCCCTTCAGGTGCTCGGTGAATTTCGAGGGCAGGATCGCCGAGGTCGAGCTGGAGAGCACAGTCTCCGGCGCCGCGATGGCGTCCAGCTCGGCGAAGACCTTCTGCTTCACCGCGACGTCTTCAGGCGTGTTCTCCTGCACATGCACGACGCCGTCGAGCGCCTCCTTGAGGCTCGCGGCGGGCTTGATCCGCGCCACCAGCTGGTCGGCGGTCTGGCCCTCGAGCAGGCCCTCTGATTCCAGCGGTGCCGCCATCTCGCGCGCGAAGGCGATCGCCTTTTCCGCGGCGCCGGCCACCTGGTCGTAGAGTCGAATCTCATGCTTGGCGCGGGCAAAGCTGATGGCCCAGGCCCGCCCGATCAAGCCGCTGCCGATGATGGCAATCTTCGCCATGATTTCACTTCTTCCCTTAGAGCGTCTCGACGTTGCCGTCGACGCCGAGTGACTGACCGGAGATATTCTCGCCCATCGGCGACAGCAGAAACAGCACCATCGCGGCGACGTCGTGCGGCGAGACCATGCGGCGCAGCGACGTTCGCGAGAGATATTCCTTCTCCATCTCCTTGTAGGAGATGCCGAGCTGCTCGGCCCGGGCGCCGATCACGCCTTCGATCCGCGGCCCTTCGACGATGCCGGGCAGGATCGCGTTGACCCGGATGTTCGAGGGCCCGAGCTCCTTGGCGAGGCTCTGGGTGAATCCGATCACGCCGAACTTCGCCGCGGCATAGGGCGTGCGGAAGGCATAGCCGTGCTTGCCCGCGGCCGAGGACATGTTGACGATGGCGCCGCCGCCCGCCGCCTTGATCTCCGGCACCGCCAGACGCGCGCAGAGGAACTGGCCGGTCAGGTCGATGTCGATGCAGCGCCGCCAGTCTTCCGGCGTGATTTCATCGACGCCGCCGGTCGGCCCGGCGATGCCGGCATTGTTGATGAGGGCATCGATCCCGCCGAGCGACGCCTTGGCCTCCTTGAAGAAGCGCTCGACATCGGCTTCTTTCGAGACGTCGGCCTTGGTGACGCCATGGCCGGCATGGGTTTTCTTGAAATCCGCCAGGAAATTCTCGGCGACGTCGCAGATGTGCAGCTTGGCGCCGTGCAGGATCAGCATGTCGCTGATGGCGCGGCCGATCCCCGAAGCGCCGGCGGAGATCACCACCCGCAGGCCCGGCTTCAGCCCGTTGACCCAGTTCTTCCCGGCGAGTTGCGCCATACCTCTAACTCCCTAGTGGTTCTTTTCCCGAAGCGCGATCACCGCGGCGAGGACCACCAGGCCGAAGATGATGACGCGGGTGGCATAAGGCAGGGTGGTGCCGGCGAGCAAGGTCTGCAGCGCGGTCAGCAGCAGCACGCCGCCGACCATGCCGAGATAGGAGCCGCGCCCGCCGGTGATGAGCGTGCCACCGACCACCACGACCGCGATCGAGGGCAGCATGTATTCATCGCCCATGCCGAGACTGGCCTGGCCGGAGAAGCCGGTCAGCATGCAGCCGACCAGCGCCGCGCAGAAGCCGGAAAGCGCATAGACCGCCAGGATGGTGCGGTCGACATTGATGCCGGAGAGTGCGGCGACCTTCTCGCCGTTGCCGAGGCCATAGACTCTTCGGCCGAAGGGTGTGCGCCGGTGCAGCAGCACCGCGGCGATGACGAAGAGGATGATGAAGACGACGACCGGCGTCACCACGCCGGCCTTGTCGGTCATGAACCAGCGCATCAGCGGCGCCGAGAAGCCGGCCGGTGTGCCCTGCGAATAGAGCAAGGCGAGGCCCTGCAGGATGCCGTTCATCGCCAAGGTCATCACGATCGGCGAAATGCCGAAGATTGCGATGCCGATGCCGTTGGCCAGGCCCACCAGGCAGCCGATCGCCAGCACCAGCGGCAAGGCATAGACCAGCGGCCCATTCTGCCCGTTGACGATCCCAGCGAGCAGGATGCCGGAAAGTGCGATGGTCCAGGGCACCGAAAGATCGAGGCCGCCGGTCAGGATCACCGTCCCCTGCCCCAAGGCGAGAATCAGCAGGAAGGAAGAGAGCACCAGGATCGAGTTGTAGTAGCCCCAATTGCCGAGCGCGCGACCGACGGTCAGCTCGGTCACCACCAGCACGATCAGGAAGCAGACATAGGCCGGCAGCGCATAGCGGATTGCCTCGGCATTGCGGACCAGGAAAGAGGGTTGCGGCGTCTTGTTGGGCTTGGCCTCGATGCCCGGCAGCACCAGCCGCTGCGCGGCACGATTCACCTGGCGCGGCAGCATGCCCTTGCGCCAGGCCTGGAAGCGGACGTAGCCGGCCCTGAGATGCTTGGCGGCGCGGGAGTCGCGGCTGATGGCCCCGGCCAGCACGGCGAGGATCAAGATGCAGCCCTCGACCACGGTCGAGTAATAGGCCGAGACGTTCAGCACCAGCAGGATGTTGACGATGATCATCAGGATATAGGCGCCGATAATCGAGCCCACGACCCCGCCCCGGCCGCCGCCCAGCCGCGTGCCGCCGACGACGACGGCGCCGAAGATCTGCAGCAGCATGGAATTGCCGACCAGCGGATCGCCGGCGCCGGTCTGCGCGCTGACGAAGACGCCGGCAAAGCCGTAGCAGCCGCCGGCCAGCACATAGACGATGAACTGCACCAGACGCGTGGAGATGCCGCGCGCCCGTGCCGCTTCCAGGTCACTGCCGATCGCGTAGATCGCGGTCCCCAAGCGCGTGCTCTTCAGCCAGAGCCAGAGCAGCACCATGATGCCGAGCAGCACCAGCGCCATCGGGATGAGCTCCGGTACCGCATCGAGCGCCAGCGCGTTGCTGAGGCCCATCGGCACCATGCCGCCCGGCTTGTCGAGCACGAGGAGCGTCAGGCCCTGCACGATGAACATGGTCGAGAGCGTGACCACGATCGGCTGCAGGCGGAAGAAGGCGATGAAGAAGCCGTTGAAGGCGCCGGTCGCCATGCCGACGCCGATGCCGAGCAGCGACCAGAGCAGGATGCCGCCGGGCGTGTCCGGCATGTTGGTGGCGACCACCACATTGACCAGCGAGATGACCGCGCCGGCCGAGAGGTCGAAGCCGCCGGTCAGGATGACGAGAGTCTGCCCCGTCGCGGCGATCGCCAGCGGCGCGCCACCGGTCGAGAGCGAGCTCACCTCGAAATAGCTCATCGGCCCAGCGCTCATCCAGTCGTTGATGAGCAGCAGGACGATGAACACGCCGAGCGCCACCAGGACGCCCTGGTAGCGGCCAAGACGGAAGTTGCGCTGCCGCTGCGGGGTGCCGGTGGCGGAGAGGCTGGTCATGCCGCGCGCCCCGCATTGTCGCCGTGGCCGAGCGCCGCGCGCATGATCGAATCCTCGTTGAGCTCGGCGCCGGAGACTTCGCGGGCGATGCGGCCCTGGTAGAGCACCAGCACCCGGTCGGCGAGATGCACCAATTCCGGAATCTCGGTCGAATAGAGCAGGATCGAACCGCCCGCCTCCACGTACTGGCGCATCAGGCGATAGAGCTCGTGCTTGGTGCCGACGTCGATGCCGCGGGTCGGGTCGTAGAGCAGCAGCACCCTGCTTTCAGCCAAAAGCCATTTGGCGATGGCGATCTTCTGCTGGTTGCCGCCGGAGAAGGCGCCGGCGCGGGTCCAGAGCGCGCGCTCTTGCACATCGACACGCTGGAACACGCCGGAGACGGCGTCGCGCTCCGCCTTCGTGTCGATGAAGCCGAAATTGGCGAAGCGCTCGATCACCGGGATCGACGTGTTCTCGGTGCCGGAGAGCTTCAGGAACAGCGCCTCGGTCTTGCGGTCCTCGGGCACCAGGCTGATGCCGATATTGGCGCGGACCGCGTCGGTCGGGCTGGCGATGGTGACCGGCTTGCCATCGACCGCGATCTGGCCGGCGGTAAGCTCCGCGGCGCCGAAGCAGGCGCGGAACAGCTCGAGCTGGCCCATGCCCTGCAGACCGGCAATGCCGAGGATCTCGCCCTTATGGAGCGCGAAGGAGGCATCGGCGAGCTTGCCGGAGGTCGCGAGCTTCTCCGCCCGCAGCACCTCGGCGCCGGATTGATGGGTCTTCGCCGGCTTCTCCGGAAAGGCCTGGCCGATCGAGCGGCCGACGATCATGCGGATGACTTCCTCGTCGTCGAGGTCGGCGACCTTGGCCGTCGCGATATGCTGGCCGTTGCGCAAGACGGTCAGCGAATCGCAGAAGTCGCGCACCTCTTTGAGGCGATGCGAGATGAAGATCACGGTGACGCCGCGCGCCTTCTCCCGCGCGATCACCGCGCCCAGCCAATCGACGTCGCTGCCGGAAAGCGACGAGGTCGGCTCGTCCAGCAGCAGGATCTTCGGCTGGCGATAGAGCGCCCGGGCGATCTCGATCTTCTGCTTGATGGCGAGGTCGAGCGGTCCGACTTCATCGTTGAGATCGATGCTCTCGAGCCCAAGACCGGCGAAATGCGCGGCGACCGCATCCTGCGCGGCGCGGCGCCGGACCAGGCCCAGCGGATTCATCGGCGCGTAAGGCAGCAGCACGTTCTCGAGCACGGTCAGGTCGCGCACCAGGGTCATTTCCTGGAACGCGGTCTGGATGCCGCAGCGATGCGCGGCGCGGGGGCTTTTCAGCGAGACGGCCTGGCCGAGCACCTGGAAGCCGCCCTGGTCGGGGGTCATCAGGCCGCTCAGCAGTTTGACGATGGTCGATTTGCCGGCGCCGTTCTCGCCGAGCAGCGCATGGACGCTGGCTTCCGCCACTTCGAAGGAAACGTCATCGACCGCGACCGTGGCCCCGAAGGCCTTGCGAACGTGGTCGGCTGCGATGGCAACGGCGGTCATGCTTGCGCGTTTGCGTTGTTGGCGGCGGGTCTGTGGCACCCCCACCCCAACCCTCCCCCAGAGATGGGGGAGGGAGAAAGAGGCGCCGTGCAAAGCCCTCCCCCGACTTCGGGGGAGGGTTGGGTGGGGGTGCCGCAGACTCGATGCATCAAATCAGATTCCGTTACCGAAGAAAAAACTGGACGGCGCGTGGGGCGCGCCGCCCAGCTCAGGTCGAGGTAGACTCAGGGTTCGGGCTGGCCGATCAGGGCGGCCTGGAACCCGACTTCCGGGGTCTGGTCTGAGAAGATCGAGGCGAACCAGCCCGGATTCGGCACGAGCGACGGTGGGAAGGCGTTGCAGCCGGCCTTCATCTCTTCCCAGGAACCGGTCTCGCAATACTTGATGGTCTCGTTGGTGACGATCGGCAGCGGCAAGGTGGTGAGCTTCGGAATGTCCTTGCCCTCCAGCTTCTGCACCGCGAGCTTCAGCGCCAGCGCGCCGGAATAGGGCGGCGAGGCGTAGGAGATGCGCGGCGCGCCGAGCGGCGCATAGGGCGGCGTGTCGCCGCCTTCCACCTTGGCACTGGTCGGCAGCATCTGGATGCGGCCGCCGTTCGAGCCTTCGCCGGCGCAGGGCAGCAGCTCCTCGATCTTCTTGCCGGCTTCGAGCTGCATCGCATTGGCGGTGTAGCAGCCGACCTGCATCCAGAGCCCGTCGATCGCGTCCCAGTTCTGGGTGGCGAGGATCTTCGAGAGCTCGGTGCGGGCGACCGCCTGGCTCCACATGCCGACCGCCTCGGCGACGATCTTGATGTCCGGATGCTTGGCGAAGACTTCCTTCGCCGCCTTGGTGCGCAAGGTATCGACCGAGGTGCCCGGCACGCCGGTGATGGCGATGATGTTGCCCTTGCCGCCGAGCTTCTTCACCAGCCATTCGGCGGTGACGCGGCCGGCCTCTTCCTGGTCGATGGTCACGTTATAGGCGCAGGGCTCCTCGATCGCCGCGTCATAGGCGATGATGATGACGCCCTTGCTGCAGGCATTCTTGACCACCGCGTTCAAGGCCGTCGGCGAGATCGGATAGACCACGATCGCCTTGGCGCCCGCCTGGACCATCGCGTTGATCTGCTGGATCTGGCGCTGGGCATTCGGCCCCGCGACCTGGACCTGGAGGTCGATCTTGTCGGCGAAGTCCTTATGCGCCGCCATGGCCTTCACCATGTTGGCGGCTTCAGCCTGCCAATCATTGCCGATGTAGGACATCGACAAGAAGACCTTGAACTTGTCCGCATGCGCGGCACCGGACTGGGCCATTACGCCCAGCGCAAGCGCGCCGGCGGCGAGGAATCGCCACCCCGTTTTCCACGATTTCATCATCACTCTCCCATCGTGCGGCCGATTGGCGTCGGGTGCGTCGCGCGCCCTGGACCCCGGCCGCGGCCACATCGGCGCGGAGCCCAAACTTCTTTTTGATCATTTGATCATAAATCAGATATCATCGGCCGAGCAAGGGCGTTTCCTCCAATGCCCTTGACGCAGCAACGGCTCAGCGATACCCGCAGCGACGCAATGTCCGTGGATACGACTCAGCGATCGAAACGACGCACCTCTGCCTTGCCGCAGATGCAGGTGGCGCGCGTCACTTTGCCTGAAGAGATCTATCGCCGTTTGAAGACCATGATCCTCGACGGTGGCCTTGCACCGGGCGAACTGGTGACCATCCAGGGCTTGGCGAGTGCTTTTGGGGTGAGCGCCATGCCTGTGCGCGAGGCCCTGCAGCGGCTGACGGCGGAAGGCGCCTTGCGCGTGATCTCCGGCCGCTCGGTCGGAATCCCGGAACTGGAATCCGATCGCCTGGCCGATCTCACCAAGGTCCGGGTCGAGATTGAAAGCCTGGCCGCCTCCTGGGCCACGCCGCTCATCGGCAAGGACGAGATCGCCAAGCTCGATGCCCTGGTCGAGACCATGACCAAGGCGGTCGAGGATGGCGACACCCGCGCCTATGTCCGCGGCAATCACGATTTCCATTTCACGATCTACGCCGCATCGGGATCGGCGACCCTGCTCTCGGTGATCGAAGGGCTCTGGCTCCAGGTCAGCCCCTACTTCCATCTGCTGCATGGCGTGCGGGGCGCCGGCAACTACGACAACGCCAACCATGAGCATAAGCTCATCTTGAAGGCGATCCGCGCAGGCGACGCCAAAGCCTGCGCGGCGCACCTCCGCGGTGACATCGAATCCGCCACCGCGGGTCTCCTCAAGCTGCTGGGCTAGCCGCGCTCACTCTTCCGGCTGGCCCACCAGCGCGGCGTTCAGGCCGATCTCCGGCGTGGTCTCGGAATAGACCGAGGCGAACCAGCCCGGGTTGGCGATGATCGCCGGCTGGAACACGTTGCAGCCCGCCTTCATCTCGGCCCAGGTGCCTTCGGCGCAGAGCTTGATGTTCTCGTTGGTGACGATGGTTTGCGGCACGTCAGTCAGGGCCGGGATCTCCTTGCCCTCGAGCTTCTTCACCGCAAGGCTCAGCGCGAGCGCGCCGGTGAAGTTCTGCGAGCCCGACGACCAGCGCTGGGCGCCCATCGGCCGGTAGGTGCCGCTCGCCCCTTCGACTTCGGTCCCGACCGGCAGCATCTGGATCCGGCCGCCGTTGGAGGCTTCGCCGGCGCAAGGCTTGAGCTTGTCGTCGGCGACGCCGGCTTCGCTCTGCATCGAGTTCGCGGTGTAGCAGCCGGCCTGCATCCAGAGCCCGTCGATCTGGTCCCAGGGCCGCGTCGCCACCACCTTGGAGAGTTCGGTGCGCGCGACCGCCTGGCTCCACATGCCGTTCGCTTCGGCGATCACTTTGATGCCGGGATGCTTGGCGAAGACTTCTTTCGCACCTTCGTTGCGCAAGGTGTCGACCGTGGTGCCGGGGACGCCGGTCACCATCACGACATTGCCTTTACCGCCGAGCTTATCGACCAGCCATTCGGCCGACTTCTGGCCCCAGGCCTTCTGGTCGATATGGACGTTGTAGGCGCAGGGCTCTTCGATGATCGAATCATAGGCGACCACCACCACGCCCTTGGCGCAGGCATTCTTCACCACCTGATTGAGCGCGGTCGGCGAGATCGGATAGACGATGATCGCCTTCGCGCCGGCCTGGACCATCGCGTTGATCTGCTGGATCTGGCGCTGCGCATTCGGCCCCGCGACCTGGACCTGCAGGTCCACCTTGTCGCGATAGGTTTTGCTCAAGGCCATCGCCTTGATCATGTTGGCGGCCTCGGCCTGCCAGTCGTTGCCGATATAGGACATCGACAGGAAGATCTTGAACTTCTCCTGGGCCTGCGCAGCGCCGGTCCAGGCGGAAACACCCAGCGCGCCCGCAAGGCAGGCAGCCGCGATCTTCGACTTCGATAGAAGCGTCATCTCACATCCTCCCGGTTTCATCGTTCCGGCGGCTCGTTCGCTGTCCGCCGATCACCCTGTGCGGTCTCGGAGGAGTCCGCATCGACGGAGTATGCCGTTAACATCTTATATCGTCAATCTGTGATCACAGATAGGACTAAATGACCTTCCAGTGAGAGCGCGCCTGCCGCCGGCGGCGTAGGAGCCAGGCGGCTGTGCAGCACGCGGAGGTTGAATTTTTGAGCTAGGCCGGGCGTCCGATGCGAGCACCGCGCGGCGGCACGGGCTCGGCCTGGATCGGGGCGCCGAAATGATGCCGGCGGAACCAGGAGGCAGCGGCGCGGATATCGAGCGCCAGCGCAAAGCGCGCCTCTTCCGGATCGCGGCGCTCCATGGCGGCAACCACGCGTTCATGCACCGGAACGCCGCGGCGGAACATCTCGATCGAGCCATCGATATGCTGCACGAAGGCCAGCACCGGCCCGAAGCGCAGCCACAGCGAGCCGATGATCTTCAGCAGCGCCTCCGACTGCGCCGCTTCATAGACCGCAAAGTGAAAGTGCTGGTTGCCTTCCAGCATCCCGCCTGCATCCCGCGCCTCGATGGCCTCGCCGAAGGTGCGGTTGATCTTGCGGAGCTCGGCGCAGATCCCCGGCGTCGCCCGCAAGGCGGCGCGTTGCGCGGCATAGCCCTCGATCTCGCAGCGCAGCCGGATCCATTCGTCATAATTCTCCAGCGTCAGAGCCGCAACCTGGAAGGTCCGGTTCGGCAGCTGGGTCAGCGCGTTCTCGGTGACCAGGCGCTGGATCGCCTCGCGGACCGGCATCGGGCTGGTGCCGAGTGCGGCGGCCAGCGCCCGGATGGTCAGCACCTCGCCCGGCATGAAGCGGCCCTGGTAGAGCGCGTCGCGCAA
Source organism: Dongia sp. (assembly GCF_041905885.1). NCBI lineage: Bacteria > Pseudomonadati > Pseudomonadota > Alphaproteobacteria > Rhodospirillales > Dongiaceae > Dongia > Dongia sp. The sequence continues at coordinate 22,583 of NZ_JAYRKD010000027.1, forward strand.
CTCCTGATAGACCCGCTCCTGCACGGTCGTGACGTCGATCGGCCTGACCTTGTCGTCCATGGGTGTCCCGAAGCCTCAGCCCGAATCGCGCCGCACCGGCCCATCATAGAGCCTCTCGGAGCAGCCTACAGCAGCCCGTGACGGTTTCAAACACTGTCTATCTTCGATATGTGATCACAAAATTGATTGCCAACGCGTCCCGGCCGGCTATCCTCGACGGCAACGAAAAGACCAAAGCTGGGGAGAGAACGCATGGTCGAGATCCGCTGCATCGTCGACGCCAAGAACCATCTGGGCGAGGGACCGCTCTGGGACGTGAAGGAGCAGCGGCTCTACTGGATCGACAGCTCCGCCGCCGAGATCTACAGCGCCAAGGAAGACGGCAGCGACGTGAAGCGCTGGTTCGTGCCGACCCATATCGGCTCGATGGCCTTGCGCGAGAAGGGCGGCGCGGTGCTCGCCCTCGCCAACGGCTTCAGCCTCTACGACTTCGAGACCCAGAAGCTCACCCATATCGGCGATCCCGAGGCCGACGAGCCGGAGAACCGGCTGAACGACGGCAAGGTCGATCGCCGCGGGCGGTTCATCGCCGGCTACATGGCCTATGACCATGACCGCGAGGATGCCAACCGCGGGCAGCGGCCGGTCCGGAACTCGGCGCTCTACCGCCTCGATCCCGATCTCAGCATCCATAAGCTCGATTCCGGGATCAAATGCTCGAACGGGCCCTGCTGGTCGCCGGACAACAAGACCTTTTACTTCTGCGACTCCTACGACAAGGTCATGTACGCCTACGACTACGACATCGAGACCGGCAGCGTCAGCAACCGCCGCAAATTCCTCACCGCCTGGGAATATCCCGGCACCTTCGACGGCTCGACCGTGGATTCCGAAGGCTTCATCTGGAACGCCCATGTCTTCGGCGGGCGCATCATCCGCTACGCGCCGGACGGGCGGATCGACCGGATGATCGAGTTCCCGGTCCGCAACCTCACCAGCGTGATGTTCGGCGGCGCCAATCTCGACGTCCTCTACTGCACTTCGATGGGCCGGCCGATGAAGGGCGTGCCGCAGAAGGAAGCGACCGCGGGCGGCGTCTTCGCGGTCACCGGGCTCGGCGTGAAGGGCATCGCCGAGCCGCGGTTCGCGGGGTGAGCAGCATGCTGAGACAGATTCGCCGTATCGTCACCACCAATGACGCCCAGGGCAAATCCGGCGTCATGATCGACGGCATCGCCGACAACATCATCACCGTCCTCACCGAATGCTGGATCACCGGCAAGGGCAAGGTGAACCACACCGACGGCATCGATCACGGCGCGCGCTCGACCCAGCTGGAGCCACCGGAAGGCGGCACCCTGTTCCGCTATTTCGAGATCCCGCCGGAATCCGAGTTCGCGCATCTCTCGGACGATGAGAAGCGCAAGGCCAATGCCGAGTGGTTCGCGGCCATGAACGGCGCGCATCTGCAGCCGGACACCTCGGTGCATCCGGCGATGCACAAGTCGCCGACAACGGATTACATCATCCTGCTCTCGGGCGAGATCACGCTGGTCCTCGAAAAGGAGGAGCGGACGCTGAAGCCGTTCGACTGCGTGATCCAGCGCGGCACCAACCATGCGTGGGTCAACCGCGGCAAGGAGAACGCGCTGCTGATGGCGGTGCTGGTCAGCGACGGAAGCTAGTTCGCGGCCGGCGCCGCCGGGCCTTCCTCGGCGTCGAGCGGCGTGCATTCGGTCCGGAGCACGTCGGGATAGATGTCGAGGTTGCGCACCACGAACTTGATCCGCATGCCGTAGGAAGTGATGGTGCAGCGGCTGATGGTGAGCGGCACCGCCGCCGCCACGAAATCGGGATAGAAGATCCCGTGGCCCTGGACCAGCGACCAAACCTCATTGAAGAGCGTGGCACGGATCCGGAAATATACGCTGTTGTCGTCGGTGCAGGGCAGGCTGTGGCAGCCCTGGATCGAATGCACGTTCTCCTCGGGGATAATCTCCTGGGAGTTGGTGAGATAGACCACCTCGTCCTTCCTGACCGTCGCGAGATAGACGCCGACGTCGAACAGGAATCCCAGCAGCGGGATCAAGATGAACCAGGCGAAGACGATGGTGGCGGTCAGGAACAGGCCGGCGCGGGTCTTCGAGAACAGCCGGTTCTTGTACGGGTCCTGGCGGTAGACGACCTTGTCCCAGAGCCAGCGATAGCCGCGGAACAGATAGCGAGCCGGGATGGACAGGAACCGGCCGGTCGGGCTCAGGATGTTCTGGTAGATCCAGTGACAGGCCAGCAGGAACTGCGCGACGAAGCGGTTCATCGCGGCGATGTCGCTGCGCCGCCGCGCCTGGAACGAGGCCGCCTCGGTCTTCCTCGAGCTATAGGCGTTGTCGTCGATCTTCGCCTTCAGCTTCTCGATCTCGTCCTTGAGCTCGCTCATCTTCCTCAGCTCACGGCGAAGTGGCCGGCCTTCTCGTCATAGCGCAGCGTGATCGTCCCCCGCTTGGCGCCGTCCAGGATCATGTTCACGATCACTGGCTCGACCGAAGTCTGGATGAAACCCGGCAGGCCGCGCGCGCCGATCGCCGGATTATAGCGCGCCTTGCAGAAGGCCCGGAGGTCCTCGTCGGAGACCAAGACCGAGACGCCGTCGGCACGGTAGGTCTGGTTCATGTTGTCGAACTCGCGCCGCACGATCCGCTCGATCGAATCCAGATCGAGCTTGTTGAAGCAGATGATGTTCTCGCGGCCCGCGAAGCGGTTCAGGAACTCCGAGCGGTAGGTGTTGCCGACCTCCTCCATCGCCCCCTCGACCGCCTGCTCGAAGCTGAAGTCGGGGTTGAGGAAATGCGGCTGGCCGATATTGGTGGTCATGACGATGATCGCATCGGAGAAGGACACCGTCCGCCCCACGTTGTCGGTCAACCGCCCGTCCGACAGGATCTGCAGGAAGACGTTGAAGACGTCGGGATGCGCTTTCTCGATCTCGTCGAACAGCAGGACGCGCAGCGGATTCTTGCGCATCGCGTTGGTCAGGATGCCGCCGACCTCGAAGCCCTCGTAGCCCGGCGGCGCGCCGATCAGCCGCGAGACCGCGTGCTTCTCCATGTATTCCGACATGTCGAAGCGGGTCAGCGCCTTTTCGTCGTCGAGCAGGGCCTCCGCCAGGGCCTTGGCGATCTCGGTCTTGCCGACACCGGACGGCCCCATGAACATGAAGGCCGCCTGCGGCCGGTCCTGGTTGCGCCGCCCCACCCGGGCCGTCTTCACCGCATTGGCGAGATGGCGGATCACATGGTCCTGGCCGAAGATCCGCCGCTTCAAGGCGGCCTCTAGGTTGCGCAGCTTCTCGCGCTCGTTCTCATTCAGCTTCGAGACCGAGATGCCGGAGATCGTGCTGAACTCCTGGAGCACGATATCGCGGGTCAGGATCAGGTGGTCGTTCAATTCGCGGGTCAAAGCGTCGAACTCCGCCTTGTTCTTGGCGATCTCGGCCTGGAAGTTGCGGATCTTTTCGTTGATCGCTCGCACTGCCTCGGATTCCAATCCGCCGCCGGTCGCCAGCCTTGCGAAGCTCGCGATCTTACCGGAGGCGCGCACCTCTTCGGCCACGGCAGTACCGGCCTTGCGCGCCTCTTCCTCGGCCTTCAGCTGCCGTTCGAGCTCGCTCTCGAGCTCGGCCACCGCGGATTCGCCGTCGCGCTGGCGCTTGTAGAGCGTCTTGATCTGCTGCTGCTTCCGGGTCCAGTCCTCGGCGACGCGTTTGACCTCAGCCTCTGCGGCCGCCTTCTCGGCGCCGTTGGTCGCCGCCTTCAATCGGGCTTCCGCCTGGGCGAGGCCCGGCGCCGTCCGGTGCGCGGTCAGACGATAGGTCGAGAGGGCGCGGTCGAGCAGCGTCGTGCTTCGCTCCGGCTGCGCCTGGTCGATGCCGGCACGCGTCCGGTACTTGGTCGTGAGCTCGATCGCGGTGGTGATCGCATCCGGCGCGATCTTGATCCGGTGGAACTCCTGCAAGGCCTTGGCCGCATCCTCGACGATCTTGAACAGGGCCTCGCCGACCGGCTCCTCCAGATCGATGAGGGTGAAGAGATCGCGGATGTCGGAATGCGCCTTGAGGATTACGTCGAGATCCTCGTCGCGCGCCTCCAGGATCGCCTGGGTCTTCTGGTTCTTGATCGCCAGCGCCAGCGCATTGATGAAATGCGGCGTGCCGTTGTTGCGGCAGGCCTCGATGAAGTCCTTGGTGTCCTCGATGATCAGGATCGTTTCCGGCGTGCGATAGAGCCGCTTGATGATGCGCTGGAACGACTCGTTCACCTTGACCGAATCGCCCTGGGAGAACAGGCCGTCGGTGTCGAGCCAGAAGATCCGCTTCGAGACGATGTCGAAGGGCGCGTCCGGCGCCTTCTTGCTGGCCTCGAGCCCCATGCAGAGCGCAGTGCACCCCACCCCCGCCGGGCCGACCAGCAGCACGGAGTTCGACTTGCTCCGCACCAGCACGGCGGTGAGGCGCGCCAGCGCCGCTTCGCGGTCGACCAGCTTGAAGTTGGGGCTCTTCGCGAGATAGTCGTCGCCCCTGATCAGGTAATCCATGCCTCATCCCCGATGATCAAGACACACGTCCGGCGTCGCGGCCTTCACGGCCGCGCGCCGGATTTGCTCAGTTGCCGCCGAGCTTGAACGGATTCGGCACCGGTCCCGCCGCGGGCTGCGTCGGAGTTGAGGCCGGCGTCGCCGCCGGGCCGGCATCCCGCGTGTCCGCGTTGACGGCGATCGCCTCGTGGATGTCGCCGGTGACCGATTCCGCCAGGGTCTTCAGCTCGGCCAGCTTGCCGCGCATCTCGGTCAGGCCCTCGCGGGTGATGTTGGTCGCGGCGCGCACTACCTCGCCGTAGGAGCCGAGGTCGTCGATCGCCTTGGTGAGATCGGCGTTCTGCTCCTCGATGCCCATGGCGATGCGGATGCTCTCCTTCTGCGCGACCTTGTTGGTGTTCTCCGCCATCTGCTGCAGCGTGTCCTTGGCCATCGCCGAAGCCTCGCCGAGCGCGGCCGAGGAGACCGCCTGCAGCACGACGCTGAGACGGTCGGCCACGCCGGAGATGCCCTGGCTGTGCATGGTGCGGGCGCGGATCGCCTGCTGGTCCACCGCATCCTTCATGGTCTTGATGCGAATTGCACCGGAGACGAGATCCGAATAGGTCGCCATCGTGTCGGTGGCCGAGGCATCGAGCATGGTCATGTGCTGCTCGACCGACATCTTCTTCTGCTCGCGGGACATCTTGGTGATCATGTCTTCGTCGCCGGCTGGCGCCTCGAGCGCGTCGCGGATCTTCTGGTTCTCCGAACCCGCATCCTTGATGCTCTCGTTCATGATGGCATAGACGGTGCCCATCATGTTGTTGGCGTCGAACAGATTCTCGACCTGCTCGTTCATCAGGGTAAGGTGCTGGCGCACCGAGCCGACCCGGGTCTTCGCCGTGTTGACGAAGGAGATCGCGGAATCGACCAGCTCGCGCTGGCGTTGCTTGTGCTCGTCGGTGCTGATATCCAGCAGCTCGCGCAGCTTCTTCTTCTGCTCGGCGAACTCGCCCAATGCGCTCTCGCTCGGCACCTGCTTGTCGAGCGCGGCGATTTCGCCGCTCAAATTGCCGAGGTTGTCGCCGATCACGCTCAGCCGCTGCTGCTTGCGGGCGATTTCCTCACGCGTCTCCTGGTTCGGCCCGAGCAGGCCGAACAGGGCGCGCCGCTCGCCGAGCGCCGCGATGTCGCTGTTCAGCGTGTCGACCTCGCCGCGCAGGGCCTCGAACTGCTTCTTCTTCTCGTCGCGCTGCTTGGCGAGGTCGGCCTCGCGGCGGCGGTCGCGGATGATCTCCTGGAAGGCCTCGATGGTCAGGCCGTTCGTGCGCAAGGTGTAAACCGCGTCGATGATGTCGGTCAGCGGCTTCATCTTGTTGTCGAAGTCGATCAGCGCGCCGTTCAACTGGTCGTAGACCTCCTTCAGCTCGGCGAAGGTCTCGGTGTCGGTCAGGCGGATGATCTCCTGCGCCATCGCCTCGCGCTGCGCCTGGAGATATTCCTTGAACAGCTCGAAGGCCTTGATCCGCTCGCGGTTCTCTTCCTTGGTGCCCTCATAGGCGAGGATCTTCGCCATCTGGGCGCGTTTCTCCTCGGGCTTGGTGGCCTGGTCGAACATCACCTTGTAGAAGAGGTTGGCCTGGATGTTGGCAAAGCGCGCATCCTCGGCCGCGGTCTCTTTCTTCGCGGCCGCCTGCGTCGACTGCTTGGCCTTGCCGACTTCAGCCGCGACCGTGGCGGCGGAACGCTTCAGGCTGGTACCTGTACCCGTGGACATTTCGAACTCCCCTTCGTCTGACCCCAAGCCCATGCGCAAGCGCGCAAAACGGCGGCCTGTGGCCGCCGATGCAATGCTACCGGAGCTTGTGCGTAATGGGTATATAGGTATTCACGGCGGAACTTCCGCAAAAATCGGAAGCGTTAACGCCGATTTTGCGGGATGCCCGGGAAATGCACAGCGCCGCGGGATATGCCGCGCGGCCGGCGCAATATCAGGATTCTCTTCCGCGACGCTATAACCTAGCGTCGCGGAAGTTGCGGCTAGCTAATAGGTCTTCTGCCCATTCACCTTGAGGCGCACGGCGTAGAGCGAGGTCGTGCCGCAGATATAAAGGTAGTTCCGCTTCGGTCCGCCGAAGCAGACATTGGCGACCACTTCCGGCACCAGCACCTTGCCGATCAGCTTGCCGTCCTTCTCGTAGCAATGGACGCCGTCGGCAGCACTGGTCCAGATCCTCCCCTCGGTGTCGAAGCGGAAGCCGTCGAACAGGCCGGCAGTGCATTTCGCGAACACGCCCTTGTCCTTCAGCTTGTCGCCTTTCACCTCGAAGCGGCGGATATGCTTCGGGCCGTTCTTCTTGTGGGTGGCGCCGGTGTCGACGATGTAGAGTTCCTTCTCGTCGGGCGAGAAGGCGATGCCGTTGGGCTGCACGAAATCGTCGGCGACGATAGTGACCGCGCCGCTCTTCGGGTCGATGCGATAGACGTTGGAGCGGCCGATCTCGCTCTTCGACTTGTTGCCCTCGTAGTCGGAATCGATGCCGTAGCTGGGATCGGTGAACCAGATGCTGTTGTCCGACTTCACCACCACGTCGTTCGGGCTGTTCAGGCGCTTGCCCTTGTAGGCATCGGCGAGGGTGATCACAGTGCCGTCGAACTCGGTGCGCGACACCCGGCGCCCGCCATGCTCGCAGGAGACCAGCCGGCCCTGTCGATCGACGGTATGGCCATTGGTGTTGCCGGCAGGGGCGCGGAACACCGAAGTCTGGCCGCTGGTCTCGTCATAGCGCAGCATCCGGTCGTTCGGGATATCCGACCAGACCAGGTAGCGCCCGGCCGCGAAATAAGCCGGGCCTTCCGCCCAGCGGCAACCGGTGTAGAGCTTGTCGAGTTGCGCGGTGCCGACGAAGAGATTGTCGAACCGCTCGTCCAGCGTCTCGAAGACCTTGGCCATGGAGTTCCCCTGTATAGAGTCGAAAAAAGGTGGCCGAGCCTAGCCGGATCGCAGGGGAGCGTCACCCCCTCAGGTGAGGGCGCGATAGTCCGCCCGGAGCCGGGCGGCGATCCCGGCGGCACCGAACTCCCGATCGTCGAGGCGGCCGACCGAACGGACTTCGAACAGCGAGTTGGTCAGGAAGATCTCCGCCGCTGCGGCGAGATCGGCCGGGGACAACGAGGCCTCTTCGGTCGGGATCTTCAATGTCGCCGCCAGCTCCAGGACCACGCGGCGCGCGATCCCCGGAAGCACCCCGTCGCGCAGGGGCGGGGTCAGCAGCCGGCCGTCCAGCACGGCGAACAGGTTGGCCCGCGCCGCGCCGGCGACCCGGCCGGCATTGTTCAACAGGATCGCCTCTTCGGCGCCGCGCGCCGCCGCCGCCTGCATGGCGAGTATATTGTCCAGGTAGCCCAAGGATTTCATCTGCGAGAGCGGCGAGCCCTCGTTGCGGCGGATCTCGACCAGCGCCGCCGCGCAACTCTCCGGCAGCGGCGCATAGGGGATGGTCGCGATCATCAGGGTCGGCTTCACCTCGGCCGGCGGCAGCAGGCCGCGCGGACCGGTGCCGCGGGTCGCGGTGATGCGAATCGCGGCGTCGGCTTCGGTCAGCGCATTGGCTTCCAGCAGCTCGACCACGGCTTCGGCGATGCGGACGGCATCGAACAGCAGCGGGATGCCGAGCGCCTGGGCGGAGGATTCCAGCCGCACGAGATGGTCTTCCAGCCGGAACGGCTTGCCGCGATAGGCGCGCAAGGTCTCGAACAAGCCGTCGGCCAAAGTGAAGCCGCGGTCGGCGGGATCGATCCGCGCGAAATCCGGGGGCACGATCGCGCCGTTGAGATAGATCATCAGGCGCGCTTCTTGGCGGCGCCCTTGGCCCGGCCGGCCAGGGTCTGGATCAGCGCCTTGGCCTTGGTCAGGCTCTCCTGCCATTCCGCCTGCGGGTCGCTGTCGGCGACGATGCCGCCGCCGACCTGGAAGGAGATCCGCTCGCCGTCGATCAGCAGAGTGCGGATCACGATGTTGGTATCCATGGCGCCGCCGGCGGAGAGATAGCCGATCGCGCCGCAATAGGGCCCGCGCTCGGTCGGCTCCAGCTCGGCGATGATCTCCATCGCCCGGATCTTCGGCGCCCCCGTGACCGAGCCGCCGGGAAAAGCCGCCTGCAGCAGATCGACCGCGCTCTTGCCGTCGTCCAGGGCCGCGGTCACCACCGAGACCAGGTGATGCACCGTCGCGTAAGACTCCAGCCCGATCAGCACCGGCACCTGGACCGAGCCCAGCTTGGCCACCCGCCCGACGTCGTTGCGCAGCAGATCGACGATCATCAGGTTCTCGGCGCGGTCCTTCTCGGAAGCCAGCAGCTCGCGGCCGAGTGCTGCGTCCTGCGCCGGATTGGCGCCGCGCGGCCGGGTGCCCTTGATCGGCCTAGTCTCGATCACGCCGTCCTCGACCTTCAGGAAGCGCTCCGGCGAGGAGGAGAGCAAAGCGGTCGCGCCGAAATCGATGAAGGCGGCGAAGGTCGCCGGATTCTGCCGGCGGAGCTCATCGTAGAGCGCCAGGCGATCGAAGCCTTGCGGCAGGTCGGCCTGGAAGCGCTGGGTGATGTTGGCCTGGTAGATATCGCCGGCCTCGATGTAGTCGATGGTCCGGCGTACCGCGCGGCGATACTGGTCGGCGCTGAGGTCCGGCTCGGGCTCGATCTCCCAATCGGGCAGCCCGAACCGCGCCTGGCCGTTCAGCCGCGCCAGCGCCCAGGCGGTCCGCGCCGCGGCCTTCTCGCCGCTGGCAAAGACGAAGGCGCGATTGTCCCGGTGATCGACCGCGACCACCACGTCGTACCAGCCAAGCTCGAGATCGGGGAAACCGTGGTCGCTGCGGCCATGCGCCGGCAGCGATTCGACGTGATGGCGGAGCCCGTAGCCGAACTGCCCGGCCAACCCGGTCTGAAAGGGCGGCAGGCCCGGAACCTGTTCGAGCGGATGCTGCGCCAGGAGATGCGCGACCGCCGCGAAGGGCGAGCCGCCGAAAGGGGCGCCGTCGATTGTGGTCGCCGCGCCGCGGGTCACGAGGCGGTGGACCGGGTCGGCGGCGATGAAGGAATAGCGGCCGAGGCTCTCGTGGCGAAGCGCGCTGTCCAGGAAGACGAGGCCCGGGCAATCCACAAAGCCGACCACCCAATCCATGAGATCGGTGGGAATACGCTCGGGCGGGATCTCGGTGACCGAAGGTCTATCCATGGGGGGGCGCCGTGCCATGACCGGCAAGCTAGCACCGCCGGGCGGCGGGCTAAACCACGATCAGCGACCGGGAATCATCCCAGACCGCCGCGGCTATTCAGGAAAACAGGTCGGAGCTGGCGATCAGCCAGACCAAAGCCAGGAGAACCAGGGCGTCGAAGATGGCGAAGGCGCGGATGCCGGCTTGGAGGGTCAAGCGAGGCATCGCCGAGCCCTCAGGAATGGCTGGCCAGCGCCAGCAGGAAGAGGACGAAGCCGCCGAGGAACGCCCGCGCCAGGAACGTGCTGAGCCCGGCAGGGATCTGCGGCATGGTCTGGGCGGCGGCACGAAGACGGGACACGGCGGTAATCCTTCAAGCGGTGGTCGATACTCAATTCGTCGCCAGAAACTGCCACCGGGTTCGCTGACCGGCTATGACCCGGATCACAGGATCCGGCGACTGGCTGTGCGACGAGCATCACTCTACGCGCCAATGTTTAAGCGCCGGTTTATGGCAGCGGAGCGATCCAATTGAGGCAAATGCAAGGTATCGCGGAAAACCGCGGCTTTCGCCGCGGCTCCGTAAAAATACCGATTGGAGTGGCCGAAATTCTTCGCGAGAGCGGCGTCAGCCGCTGGACGCCTCACGCGCCGCGAGCTTCTGCGACAGATCCTTCACCAGCTCGGTGAGCAGTTGGATCTCCTTGCTGCGCAGCAGGTCGATCTTGTGGTGCAGCAGCTCGATCTCGAGCTCGGCCTTCAGGTTGACGTCGTAGTCGTTCGCCTGGTCCTGGCGGTCCAGCATCGCCTGGCGGTTCTGGCTCATCAGGATGACGGGCGCGGTATAGGCCGCCTGGAAGGACAGCATCAGGTTGAGGAGGATGAAGGGATAGGGGTCCCAGGCCTGCACCCAGGCATAGACATTGATCAGGATCCAGAGGGTCAGCAGCAGAGATTGGCCGATCACGAAAGGCCAGGAGCCGACCACCGCGGCGATCCAGTCGGCGACCCGGTCGCCGGTGCGGAGCGGCGGCGGGGGTGGCGGCTGCCGGTCGGTCCGCTCGCGGCGCAGCCGCTGCAGGAGGGCGCGGTCCTCCTCGGTCAGCGCGGTGATCTCGCCGATCAGGCTGTCGATGGAATGGGGTGCGTGGGGCTGTGCCATCAGGGTCCCAGGACATGGTTAAGGATGAGGTCGATCTCGCCGACGATCTTCAAGGCCTGTTTCAGGCGTTCCCGAGAGAGGCCGAGCAAGCGCCGCACCTCGACCGCGGTGCCTGGCGCGCGGCCCGCAGCGAGGTCGGCGATCTGCTGCGAGAGGATGAGCTCCAGGAGCATTTCATGGGCGTCGTCGATCCGGGCAAAGTCTTCGCGGCGGACGAAGCCCGGCTCCACCGCGGCACGCCATCGTTCCGGCGTCGCGGTCACGGCGACGCCGAGCCGCAAGGCCAGCACGCGGCCGCCGGAGACGATCGGCAGCAACCCGCCGCGCTTCAGGTCGACCCGGCCGTCCTGCTCGCGGAACCGGCCGAAGATGTTGAGCGCGGTCCCATGCCGCGCCGAGGTCCCGGCCAGGGCCCGGATGAAGCCCGGATCCTGCCCCAGCGTGGTCGCGGTTTCGCGGAGCGCAGCGGCCAGGCCGTGGTCGCCGGCCGCCGGCTGGAAGTCATAGAAGATGTCGGCGTTGAGCAGGGCCGCGGGTTCCAGCCGTTCGATCCAGAGCGCCAGCTCGGCGCGCCAGCCCGCGCGGTTGTGGCGGAGGTGGCGGTTCATCGCCATGACCTCGCCGCGACAGAAGGGAATGCCCGCCTGGTCCAGGATGGTCGAGGCGCGCTTGCCGAGCTCCGCGAACCAGGGGTGATCGTCCTTCTCGAAGTCGTGGACCAGCGCATTGTCCTGGTCGGCGGCCAGCAGGCTCTCGCCGCGCCCGCCCGAGCCCAGCACCAGGTAGCACCAGCGCGCCGGCGCCGGCTTGCCTTCCGCCTCCAGCGATTCGCAGGCGAGTTCCGCGGCCCGGCCGGAGACGTCGCGCAACACCGCGCTGATCACCGCTGCGATCTGTCGCGCGCCGACGCCTTCCTTCAGCAGCCCGCCGGCGATCGCCGGCAGCCGTGCCTGGATCCTGGCGAGTTCGGCCGCCGACTTCGCCGCGCCGACATCGTCGGCCAGGACCAGCGCCTGCTGCGCCCGCAGCTTCAGCACGCTGCCGGCGGTGACGATGCCGATCGCCCTGCCGGAGACCGGATCGACCACCGGCATATGGCGAAACCCATTCTGTGCCATGCGCGCCAGGGCGGTGAAGACGAAAGCATCGGGCGGCAACGAGACCAGGTTGCCGCGCATCCGGATTCCGACCGGCAGGTCGAGCGCTGCGGCACCCAGCTCCGCAACGGCGTTGAGGAGGTCGCGCTCAGTGATGATCCCGGCCGGCCGGCCGGCGGTGTCGAGGATCAGCAGCGAGCTGATCTTCAGGCGGCGCATGGTCGCCGCGGCGGCGGTGCAGGTGGCGGCAGGATCGATGGTCTCGACCGGGCTGCTCATCACCTCGGCGAGGCGATGCTGGTAGGGAAAGGGATCGATCCGGCTGAGCGCCGCCTCGGCGGTCATGACCCGGTGATTCCTGCAACCTGGTGCGCCCGCGCGGCTTTGCGGCTGGTCACCTGGAAGGCCATGGCTTGGCCGAGGGTGACGATGCCGTGCGCCTCCAGGTCGGGCAGCAGCTTCAGATAGACCTCGGCCGTGGTCCGCGCGTCGCCCAGGGCCGTATGCCGGCCCTGGATCGCGACGCCGACCTGCTGCGCCACCGCGTCGAGTTCGAACATCCGGGCCTCGGGCCGGAGCGCGGAATAAAGCAAAGCCGTGTCCAGCCAGGGAGGGTCCTGCCAGTCGATGCCGATCGCCGTGGAGGCGCGGCGCAGCATGGCGAGGTCGAACACCGTGTGATGCCCGATGAGCGCCACGCCCTTGAGGGCCGCGATGATCTCCGGCGCGACCGCGGCATAGGCCGGCGCGCCCTGCACCATCCGGTCGGAGATGCCGTGGAAGGCGGTCGAAGTCGCCGGGATCCGCCGCCCCGGGTTGATCAGGAGATCGAGCACCGGGTCAGGCAGCAGCGCGGCGCCCTCGAGGCGCAGCGCACCCAAGGAGACGATGCGATCGCGCACCGGATCCAACCCGGTGGTCTCGGTGTCGAGTGCCAGGGCCGGCAGTTCGGCGAGGCGCATCGCCGCGGTGATTCGTCCCTCCGGGATCGGCGGCGTGACCGAAGGATGCGGCGCGGCGGGACCGCGCGGCTGCGCGGGGCGGGCATGCGCCTGCCACGCCCGGATCCAGCCGCGTTTCAAACGATCGAGCATCTTGCGCCATCTCCCCATTGCACCGACTCCGATTAGACATCCGGCACGACCCGCTGTCACGGGCGTTGCCAGGACGGGCGCCGCCGGACAAGATGCCCCGCAAGTTGACCTGGCCCGCCGATCTCGGCGCGGCCGCTGCGAGGATGGCGCGTCTTGACGGAAAGCCTGGTTGCCGGTTGCCGCGTGTTGGTCGCCGATGATTCCCCCTTCGCGCTGGAACTGATCAAGGCAATCCTCGACAAGGCCGGCTGCACGCAATTGCTCGGCGCCGGCGGCGGCCGTGAAGCCCTCGCGCTCGCGGCCGAGAATCGGTTCGACGTCGTGCTGCTCGACGTCACCATGCCGGACATGAACGGCTATGAGGTCGCAAGGAGCTTGCGCACCACCGAGCCGGCACCCGGCCCGGTGATCGTGATGCTCTCCGGTCGCGACATCGTCGAGGTCGACCTCGCCGCCCGCGAAGCCGGAGCCGACGGCGTCATGGCCAAGCCGGTCGACCGCCGCAAGCTGCTGGAGCTGCTGGAGACCCTGCTGCAGCAAAGAAGGGCGATGGCGATTCAGTAATGAATCGTCATGCCCGGCCTTGACCCGGGCATCTGGTGCCGTCGGAGAAAGATCGCCGGATCAAGCCCGGCGATGACGACTGAAAATCAAACCTTCATCCGCGCCCCGGTCGGGTCGCACATCGGCCGCAGGCTGGCTTTCGCCTTGTGCCGCACGCCGGCGATGGCGATCTCGAACCGGCCGGATTTGATGAAATCGGCATCGACGCCGGCCTCGTTGGAGACATAGCCCATGCCGATCGCGGCCCCCAGGGTGTGGCCGTAGTTCGCCGATGTCACCAGGCCGACGCGCTTGCCGTCACGGTAGATCGGCTCGTTGTGATAGAGCAGCAGCGCGGGGTCCTCCATGGCGAACTGCACCATGCGGCGCTTCAGGACATTCTCGCCGCGCTGCTTCTCGACCGCAGCCTTGCCGATGAAGTCCTTCCCGAAGTCGCAGGTGAAGCCGAGGCCGGCTTCCAGGATGGTGTCATGGGTGCCGATGTCGTGGCCCCAGTGGCGGAAGGCCTTCTCGATGCGCATGGAATCCATCGCATGCATGCCGGTCGGCTTCAGGCCGAAGGTGGCGCCCGCTTCCAGCACCAGCTTCAGCACGCCGCGCGCGAACTCGGCGGGGATGTAGAGCTCCCAGCCCAGCTCGCCGACATAGGAGATGCGCTGCGCCAGCACCCGCGCCGCACCGATCTCGATGCCCTGGGTCGAACCGAAGGGGAAGCCCTCGTTGCTGAGATCGGCATCGGTGAGCTTGGCCAGCACGTCGCGGCTCTTCGGCCCCATCAGGCCGAGCGCCGCGAAGGACGTGGTGACATCGACCAGTTCGACCTGCGCGCCGGGCCGGAGGTTGTCCTTGAGATAGTTCCAGTCGCGCGTTGCCGTGGCAGCCGCGGTCACCACCATGAACCGCCCATCACGCAACCTAGTCACGGTGAGATCGGCCTCGATCCCGCCCTTCGCGTTGAGCCATTGCGTGTAATGGGCGCGGCCGACGGCGGCGACATTCGCGGTGCAAATCCGCTGCAGCTCGGCCTCGGCATCGGGGCCGACCACCAGGAACTTGGCGAAGGTCGACAGATCGAGCAGGCCGACATTCTCGCGGGTGTTGCGGCACTCGGCGCCGCAATAATCGAACCAGTTCTGCCTTCCGTAGGAGTATTGGTATTTCGGCTTCACGCCCGCCTTGATCGCTTCGGGGGGTGCGTACCAGTTCGGCCGCTCCCAGCCGGCAACCTCGCCGAAGCAGGCGCCCTGCGCCTTCCAGTCTTCATAGAAGGCGGTCTGGCGGATGTTGCGGGAGGATTCGAACTGGCGATACGGCCAGTGCATCGCGTAGAGCAGCCCCAGCGCCTCGGAGACGCGCGGCACCAGGAAGCTCTTGCGGCTCATATGCGGCATCAGCCGGCGGATATCGACGTCCCAGAGATCGAAGGGCGGCTCGCCGTTGACGATCCAATGCGCCAGCGCCATGCCGGCGCCGCCGCCCGACTGGATGCCGATCGAGTTGAAGCCGGCGGCGACGAAGAAGTTCTTGAGCTCCGGCGCCGGGCCCAGGATGTAGCGCTGGTCGGCGGTGAAGCTCTCCGGCCCGTTGAAGAACTTGCGGATGCCGACCTTCTCGAGCGAAGGCACGCGGTGGATGGCGCCTTCCAGGATCGGCTGGAAATGGTCGAAATCCTCGGGCAGCTCGTCGAAAGCGAAATCCTCGCGGATCCCGTCCATGCCCCAGGGCTTGGCCTTGGGCTCGAAGGCGCCGAGCAGCAGCTTGCCCGCGTCCTCCTTGTAATAGGCGCAGGCATCCATGTCGCGCATCACCGGGAGATTCGCGGTCATGCCCTCCATCGGCTCGGTCACGATGTAGAAATGCTCGCAGGCATGCAGCGGGATGTTGACGCCGAGCTTGGCGCCGATCTCCCGCGACCACATGCCGGAGGCGCAGACGACATAGTCCGCGTGGATCGTGCCTCGGGGCGTGCGCACACCGACGGCACGCCCATTCTCAACCAGCACCTCTTCGACCTTCACGTCCTCGAATATCTTGACGCCCTTCATGCGGGCACCCCGCGCCAGCGCCATGGTGGTGTCGGCCGGGTTGCACTTGCCGTCCTTGGGATAGAACACGCCGCCGAGCACGTCATCGACGTTCATCAGCGGCCATTTCTCCTGGACCTGCGCCGCGGTGACCTTCTCCGCCGGCACGTCGAAGGCATGCAGCATGTCCATCCCACGCAACAGCTCTTCAAAGCGCTCCGGATTGGTCGCGATCGAGAGCGAGCCCGGTTGCACGAAGCCGGTCGCCTGGCCGGTCTCGGCTTCGAGCCCGGTGTAGAGATCGACCGTGTATTTCGCGAGCTTGGTCAGGTTCTCGGTGTAGAGCGAAGCCCGCACCAAGCCGGCCGCATGCCAGGTCGTGCCGGAGGTGAGCTTCTTGCGCTCCAGCAGCACGGTGTCACCCCAGCCGAGCTTGCCCAAGTGATAGGCGATGGAGCAGCCGACGATACCGCCGCCGATGATGACGACACGGGCCTTGGTGGGAAGGGTCATGACTGTGCTTCGCTGAGTGGGAGATGGAGCCCAACCCTAGACTCGTCGAGAGGGAGGCAGCAGCGGGTGCAGGCCATCGCCATCATGCCCTGAGCCTTTCGTTCTTCGGATCGTAGATCGGCTCCTGGGCCACGGTCGCCTTATAGCGCTGGCCGAGGATTTCGATTTCCAGCTTCGAGCCGGGCGCCGCCAAGTCCTTGCGCACATAGGCGAGTGCGATGCTCTTGCCGATGCGGTGGCCGTAGCCGCCGGAGCCAACGATGCCGACTTGCGTATTGCCGTCGAACACGATCGAGCAGGTCAGCGCATCGGCGGTCGGGGTGTCGACGATCAGCGGCACGAAGCGCTCGGCCTCGCCCTTGGCATGGCGTTCGAGCAAAGCCTTCTTCCCGATGAAGTCGCCTTTCTCCAGCTTCACGAAGCGCTCGAGCCCGGCATCGAAGGGCGTGTATTCGTGGGTGATGTCCTGCTTCCAGGAGCGGTAGCCCTTCTCCAGGCGCAGGCTCTCCATCGCATACATGCCGAAATCGGCGATGCCCAAGGACTCGCCAGCCTTCCAGACCGCGTCATAGACATGGACGAGATCCGCCATCGGGACATGCAGCTCCCAGCCGAGCTCGCCGACATAGTTCACGCGCAAGGCCAAGACCTTCTTCCCCGCGACCGTGATCTCCTTGGCACTCGGCCAGGGAAAGGCGGTGTTGGAGAGATCCGCGTCCGTCAGCTTCGACAGCAGTTCGCGGCTCTTCGGCCCGGCGATCACCAGCGAAGAACCGGCCTGGCTCGCCTCCTCCAGCTGCACCGAACCGTCGCCCGGCAGATGCGCCTGCAGCCAGTCGGTGTCATGCCACAAGGCCGAACCGGCCGAGAGCAGATAGAACCTGTCCGCCGCCACGCGGGTGATGGTGAACTCGGAGAGAATCGTACCGCGTGTCGTCAGCGCATAGCCCAGCGACACGCGCCCGAGCTTCGGCAGATTGCCGCAGATGATGCGATCGAGCCATGCCTCGGCCCCCGCGCCGCTCACCCAATATTTGGTGAAGCCGCCCAAGTCCATGATGCCGACGCGCTCGTTGACCGCCTTGCATTCCTCGGCGACCGGGGCGAACCAGCGCATCTCGCCGCGGTGGAAGGAGAGCTTCTGCTCGGCCTCCCTGGCATTGCGCGGGAAATAAGCGGCGCGCTCCCAGCCGCCGCGCGCGCCGAAGAAGGCGCCCTTGGCTTTCAGCTTGTCGTAGAGCGCCGTCACCTTGCGCGGCCGGCCGGCGGGGCGTTCCTCCACCGGGAAGCCGATCTCGTATTCGTTCTGATAGAGCTCGACCGCCTTGTGATGGACATAGGCATGGTCGGCGAAATCGGTGAAGCGGCGATGGTCGAAGCCCCAGAGATCCCATTCCGGCTGACCGTAGACGATCCACTCGGCCATGGTCTTGCCCGCTCCGCCCGCCTGGCTGATGCCGAAGCTGAAGGTGTTGCAGTTGTAGAAATTGCGTAGGCCGTGCTGCGGGCCGATATAGGGATTGCCGTCCGGCGAATAGGGAATCGGCCCGTTGATCACCTTCTGGATGCCGACCTGGCCGAGGATCGGCACCCGGCCGATCGCGGCCTCGATATACTTCTCCAGGCGGTCGAGATCGTCGGGATAGAGCTGGAAGGAGAACTCCTCCGGGATGCCGTTCAGCCAGTCGGCCTTGCAATCCCATTCATAGGGACCGAGCAGGAGGCCTTCGCGCTCCTGGCGCAGGTAGTAGCTGACATCGGGATCGCGCAGCAGCGGCAGCTTCTGCTTCAACTGCGAGAGTTCCGGGATCTGCTCGGTGACCAGATACTGGTGCTGCATCGAAACCAGCGGCAGGTACTGGCCGACCATGGCCGCGACCTCGCCCGCGCGGTAACCGGCGGCGTTGACCACGATCTCGGCGGTGACGATGCCGTTCTTGGTGTCGAGTTCCCATTCTCTCGAGGGTTTTTGCCGGATCGCACGGACCGGGTTGAAGCGCTGCACCTTGGCGCCCTTGTCCTTGGCGCCCTTGGCGAAGGCCTGGGTCAGCTGCGAGGGATCGATGTCACCGTCGAAGGGATCCCAGAGGCCGCCTTTGATGTCGTCCAGTTCGATGAACGGATACTTGTCCTTGATCTCGTTCGGCCCGATCACCTCGAAATCGATGCCTTGCGCGCGGGCCATCGACTTCACATGGCCATATTCCTCCATCCGCTCCTTGCGGTGCGCGAGTCGGATCGAGCCGGTGACATGGTAGTTGATCGGATAATCGACCTCCTCGCCGAGCTTCGCGTAGAGCTTCGAGGTGTAGCGCTGGTACTTGATGACGTTCCAGGAGGTCGAATAGTTCGGCACGTTGCCGGCCGCATGCCAGGTCGAGCCGGAGGCCAGCTCATCGCGGTCGATCAGCAGGCAATCGGTCCAGCCGAGCTTGGCCAGGTGGTAGAGCACGCTGGTGCCGACGGCCCCGCCGCCGATGATCACTACGCGGGCATGGTCTGGCATGTTCGTTCCTCAGTTCTTCGCAGCAACGCTGCGTGTTTCGTCCCCCCGCCCCTACCCTCCCCCTGAAGGGGGAGGGGGTTGATCGAGATCGCCCTCTGCTCCCTCCCCCTTCGAGGACGAATGTCCGCCTTCGCGGACGGCCGGGAGGGCCGGGGTGGGGGTGCGTCTGTCAACCTAAGCCGGCCGCATCGCCTCGCGGGCGAGCCTGACCGGCAGCTTGGCGCGGATCTGATCGTCGATCTCGTCCGAGACGTGGCGCGGATAGTGTTTCGCCAGGATCGACTTGGTGTTCTTGATCGCGCGGTCGAGGATGGTCGGCCGGCCCTGCTCGACCCAGTCCTTCGGGTTCGAGCGATCGCCGATCACCGGATAGACATATTCCGACTGCATCCGCGCGAGCGTCTGGTCCGAGCCGAGGAAATGGCCGGGGCCGCTCAGGCAGGTCTGGCGGATCGTCTCCAGCGAGAGCGAATCCTCGGTGACCTCGATCCCTTTGATCGTGCGCTGCGCGGCGCCGATGATGTCGTTGTCGATCAGCAGGCTCTCCAGGGAGAAGCCCAAGAGGCTCGCCTGCATGCCGGCCGATTCGTAGATGAGGTTGGCGCCGGCGTTGCCGACCAAAGCGTGGTTGTAGGCCTTCTCATAGCCCGACTGCGCGTCCGGCATCTTCGCATCGGTCATCCCCGAGGCGGTGCCGCCGGTGAGGTTGTAGAACTGTGCTAGTTGCGCTGAGGCGGCGGAGAGCAAGGCCTGTTCCGGCGAGCCGCCGGACATCGCGCCGGTGCGGAGATCCGAGACGAAGCACCAGGTGCCGAAGATCGCCGGATGGCCCGGCTTGATCGAGTTCACGTAGACGAGACCCGCAAGGCATTCCGCGACTTCCTGCGCGATGGCGCCGGCGAGCGCGGCCGGCGCGGTGGCGCCCGCCTGGCCCGCCGACAGCAGCAGCACCGGCATGCCGCCATGCACCGCCAGCTCCAGGCAGGCGCAGGCATCCTGCGCGAATTTCAGCGGCGGCACGACGAAGCAGTTCGACTGGCTGACGAAGGGACGCGCGCGCCACTTGTCCTCGCCGCCGGCGATCATGTGGAGCATCTCGAAGGATTTCTTCAGATGGTCCTGATGCACCCAGCTCGAGCCCACATGCTTGGTGGTGCCCATCACGCTGGCGTAGCAGGTGTTGAAATCCATCTCGAGCGGATCGGGCAGCTCGCGGCACACCACCGAACGCTGGAAGAAATGGATGTTGTCCAGCGTGTCGACCATCCTCGCGATGTCGTAGAGGTCCTTGGTCGTGGACTCGCGATATTCGCCGGTCACCGGATCGACCATGTGCACGGCCGCACCCGCGGTGCCGTAATAGACCCGCTTGCCCCAGGGCTCCATGTCGTGGCGCGGGTCCTGGCCGTGCAGCACGAAGTTGCGCGCGCACTTGGCGAGCGTGTCTTCGACGAGTGCACGCGGGAAGACGAGCCGTCCCTTGTCGGTGAGCTTCGCGCCGGCGCGTGTCATGTATTCGATGCCGGTCGGGATCGCGTCGGCGAGGCCGATCTGCTCGAGAATATCGAGCGCGGTGTTGTGGATCTTCAGGATGTCGCCGTCGGAGAGCGGCTTGTAACGCCCGCCCTCCATGCCGGCCCGGACCGGGCGCTCATTCTGCGGCAAGGGTGCTGCGCGCAGGGCACGGCGTGCCTCGCGTCCGCCGCGCCTGGCGCCGGGCTCGGCGCGGGGAGCCCCGGCTTGAACGTCACTCATGGTTCAAATCCTCGCAGAATGCTGATTTTTGGCGATAATCCTGTGATAGAGCCCTCGCCACAAGCGAGACCTTTTCATAGAGTGATGAATTGAATTCATGTTATAGAGGCGCATGTCCAAGCGCCAAATCCCCTCCCTGACCGCCTTGCGCAGCTTCGAGGCCGCGGCCCGGCACCAGAGCTTCCGGCGGGCCGCCGAGGAGCTCGGGATCACCCAGTCGGCGGTCAGCCACCAGATCGCCGCCCTGGAGGATGCGCTGAAGGTGGCGCTGTTCCGCCGGGTCTCGCGCGGCATGGTGCTGACCGATGCCGGGGCGCAGTTCTATCCCTATCTCCGCGACGGCTTCGACCGGATCGCCCAGGGCGCCGCCCTGGTGAGCCGGGCGGAGCTCGGCGGCGATCTGACGGTGCAGCTCTACATCACGGTGGCGATGCGCTGGATGATCCCGCGGCTGCACTTCTTCCAGGCGCGCCATCCCGACATCCTGGTCCGCTTCCATACCCGCGACTTCCACTGGGAGTTCGACCCGAGCTTCGCCGATATCGGCATGATCTCGACGGTGAAGCCGGACAATCCGGAGCTCCATTACACGCATCTCTTCGACGCGCGGCTGACCCCGATCTGCACCCCCGGCATCGCGCAGGCCGGCATGGGGTTGCGGCAGCCGGCCGACCTGGTCAACCACGCGATGCTGGAAGTCTATACGGCGGTCGAGGACTGGCATCACTGGCTCGACGCCGCCGGTGTCCCACAACTGAAGGGCCGCTCGGCGGCGAAATACGACACCTATCTGCTGGCGATCGAAGCCGCGATCGACGGCCAGGGCATCGCCCTGGTGCCGCATTTCCTGGCGGCGCCCGACATCAAGAGCGGCCGCCTGGTGCAGCCCTTCGCGATCGACGTGCCGCAGCCGGCGCGCTGGTACCTGACCTGCCTAAAGGAGCGCGCCGAGGAGCCCCGAATCCGGCGCTTCCGCGAATGGCTGGTCGATCTGGTTGCGGAAGATCCGGTGATTGTGGGACAGAAGAGCCCAATCGCAGCGCAATAGCGGAGTACATCATGACCATCGGCGTCGGCGGCAAGACGGCGGAGCAGGCGCTCGCCGAACTCTCCAACATGACGGCGGGGGTCCAGCCGATCGGCGAAGCGGAATACCGCGCGCGGATCGAGAAGGCGCAGAAGCTGATGCGCGGCCGCGGCATCGCCGCGGTCTACCTCAATGCCGGGTCGAGCCTGCTCTATTTCACCGGCATGCGCTGGCATGCTTCCGAGCGCATGGTCGGCGCCGTTCTGCCGGCCGAAGGCGAGATCGAGTTCCTGGCGCCGAAGTTCGAGGAAGGCACCGTCCATGACTACATGGTCATCCCCGGCAAGGTGAATTGCTGGGAGGAGCACGAGGCGCCGACCGCGCTGTTCATCTCGATGCTGGACCGGATGTGCCCGGGCGACAGCACGGCGCGGGTCGGCATCGACGAGAGCACGCCCTTCTTCCTGTTCGACAAGATCCGGGTGCTGGGCAACCGCTACGATTTCTTCGATGCGTCCGAGATCACCCGCACCTGCCGCATGCAGAAATCGGCGGCGGAACTGGCGCTGATGCAGCGCGCCAAGGACATGACGCTCGTTGTGCAGCAAGCCGCCGCCTCGATCCTCCGCGCAGGCATCAGCACCACCGAGGTCGAGAGCTTCATCGAGCAGGCGCACCGCAAGGTCGGCGCGCCGGGCTCGACCTTCTGCATCGTGCTGTTCGGCCCAGCCACCGCCTTTCCCCACGGGGTGAAGGATCCGCAGATCCTCAAAGATGGCGACTTCGTGCTGATCGACACCGGCTGCCGGCTGCACAACTATCTCTCCGACATCACCCGCACCTATGTCTTCGGCGAGCCCAGCGAGGAACAGCGCCGATACTGGCAGATCGAGAAGGACGCGCAGATCGCCGCCTTCAAGGCCGCGAAGCTCGGCGTGCCCTGCGGCGACGTCGATCGCGCCGCGCGCAAGAGCCTGGTCGCCAACGGCATGAGCGAAGGCTACAAGCTGCCCGGCCTGCCGCACCGCACCGGACACGGCATCGGTCTCGACGGGCATGAGGGTCCATATCTCGTCTTGAACGACGACACTCCGCTCGATGTCGGTATGTGCTTCTCGAACGAGCCGATGATCTGCATCCCCGGCAAGTTCGGCGTCCGCCTCGAAGATCATTTCTACATGACCAAGGACGGCGCCAAGTGGTTCACCGAGCCCTCGCCTTCCTGCGACGACCCGTTCGGGCTTAAAGCGTAGGGTCCGGATCGAGCAGCCGCGCCAGCCGCCGGTTGGCGGACATCGCAATCTCCAGCGTCAGCACCCTTCGGCGGTTGCCGTTGAGCTTGCCTTGCGGCGCCGGCCGGACGATCTCGCCGCCATGGGCGTCGGCGACGATCAGGCCGCAATCGAGCGGCAGGATCTCGCGCGGGAAATCGGGCTCGACCGCGAAGAAGAAGCGGTCGCAGAACTCGAGATATTCCGGCCATTTCCGGTCGGACTGAAAATCGGCGCGGCCGGATTTTACCTCGACGATCACGATCTCGCCGGCGCTGCTCAACGCGATCACGTCGGCACGGCGCCGTGCTTTCAGCGGAAACTCATGCAGCGACGCGAAGCCCAGTCCATCCAGCAGACGCACGACGCCACGGCAGATGCGCTGCGCCGCCAGCGGAGATTCGAACGGCGTTTCGGGCGCGGAAAGCTGGTGGGAAACTTGCAGCATGACTGAGCTTCGCCACCCCGCCCCGGCTTGTCCAGGGGTCACGATGCCGGTATGAGCAAGTATGCCAGAAGGGGCCATGCCTGAAGGGGAGCCGGAAGTGATCGCCGCCGCACCGCCGAAGCGCGGTTTGGTGCGGCGGGTCTTGCGCTTCGTCGCGCGCGCGATCGGTCTCTTCCTGCTGATCTCGGTGTTCTGGACCGCGCTCTATGCCTGGTTGCCGGTGCCGCTGACGCCGCTGATGGTGATCCGCCTGGTGCAGGGCCACGGCTTTTCGAAGGACTGGGTCTCCTATGAGGAGATCTCGCCGAACCTGCCGCGGGCGGCGATCGCGGCTGAGGATTCCGGTTACTGCGCGCATCGGGGCTTCGAATGGGAGGCGATCCAGAAGGCCTGGAACCGCAACGCCAAATCCAAGCGGATCCGCGGCGGCAGCACGATCAGCAACCAGACCGCCAAGAACGCCTTCCTCTGGCCCGACCGCACTTACATCCGCAAGGCGCTGGAATACTACTTCACCGGCCTGATCGAGCTGATGTGGGGCAAGAAGCGCATCCTCGAGGTCTATCTGAACGTGGTCGAGTTCGGCCCCGGCATCTATGGCGCGGAAGCCGCGGCCCAGACCTACTTCAAGAAGCCGGCGAGCCAGCTCAGCGGGCGCGAGGCGGCGCTGCTGGTCGCGGTCCTGCCTTCGCCGCTCAAATGGTCGGTCGCCAAGCCCGGCCCCTATGTCCAGTCCCGCACCGCGACCATCATGGCGCGCATGATGGACATCCCCGACCCTAAGGATGATCCCTGCGGGCGAAAAGGCGGCTGACGCCGAAATTTGGGACTGGATTCCCGAGAAGCGCTCTCGGTCCCGCCGGCAAGGCCCTGAAAAGTCACATTAGGGCGCTGTAATTTAAGTCGAATTTGCTGGATCTGCGCGGCGCGGACGCGGCCTGAATAAACCAAATCTTCAAGGATTGGACGGCAGTCTGGCGTCCGTAATTCGCACCTTCGCGCAACTGCTTAGAGGCCGGAGTGGCCGGAAACCAACCGCCCGCCGCATTGAAGACCCCCGCAACGACCGCCGCCCTCCTGGTGGCGATCGCGGCTGCCTGCGCCGGTTTGGCCGAGTGGTTCGGCAGCCGCCCGGTCGGCCTCATCGCCATCCTGCTGCTGGCGGCCATCGCCATCACCTGGCTTTTGCGGCTGAACGCGGCGCCGACGGCGCGGCAGGCCGCCTCTTCCGCCCCGACCGCGGCGGCGCGCGATGGCGCGCTGATGCAGCAGGCAGCGATGCTGCGCCAGGCCCATCGCATCGCGCGGCTGTGCTATTGGCAATGGCGCCCGGCCGACGGCGACGGCGTCTACACCTACACCGACGATACCAAGGAACTGCTCGGCATCGCGGCGGAAGAGCTGACCGCTGCCGGCGTCGACTACTGGAACCTCGTCCATCCCGAGGACCGGCCGCTGGCGCGCCGCCGCTACATCGACTTCGAGCAGGGCGACGGCACGGTCCATGTGCAGGAATACCGCATCCTGCATCCGCAGCTCGGCGAGCGCTACATCCGCGAATGCGCCGAGAAGGTGCTCGATGCCGACGGCCGCCTGAGCTACATGGCGGGCACGCTGCAGGATGTAACCGACGCCCGCCGCGCCCAGCAATCGATCCGCGAGAGCGAGGCGAAGCTGCAGCACGGCTTCCGCATGGCCAAGCTCGGTCACTGGAGCTTCGAGCCCAACCGGCCGCGCTCGGGCGGCGGCAAGGGCGTCTACTCCTATTCCAACCAGGTCTGGGAGATCTACGGCGTCTCCAGCGACGCGCTCGACATCGGCGACGCCTTCTACGATCTCTATATCCACCCGGAGGACCGCGCGGAGCTGCGCGCCCTCAACGTCGACTTCCTGACCGACTCGCGCACCAGCTACACGCACGAATACCGGTTCCTGCGGCCCGACGGCCGGACCTCCTACATCCGGGAATGCGCCGAGAAGATTCGCGACGACAGCGGCCGCGTCACCCAGATCGTCGGCACCATCCAGGACGTGACCGATCAGCGGCTCGCCGACATCGCGCTGCGCGAGAGCGAGGCCAAGCTGAAGCTCGGCTATAAGATCGCCAGGATGGGCCATTGGTCGTTCGACCCGAATGCGCAATCCGGCGAGCTCACCAAGGCGCCCTACTCCTGGTCGCCGGAAGCGGCGGAGATCTTCGGCGTCCCCCTGGCCGAGATGAATGCATCCGGCGGCGCCTTCTACGACCGCTACGTCCATCGCGACGACCGCGAGGACCTGAAGAAGCTGGATGAGACCTTCCTCCACGGCGACGCACCGAGCTACGTGCAGGAATACCGCGTGGTGTTGTCGGACGGCTCGATCCGCCATGTGCTCGAAAGCGCGGAGAAGCGCCTCGACGCGGCGGGGCGCCTGGTCCAGATCAACGGCATCGTCCAGGATGTGACCGGCCTCCGGCGCTCGGCGATCGCGATGCGCCGGGTCGAGCGCCAGATGCGCCGCGCCTACCGCCTGGCCAAGCTCGGCTACTGGTACTGGGAGAGCCCGGACGGCAGCAACGAGGACGTCAACCACAGCCAGCTTTCAGACGAGATCTGCGAGATCTTCGGCGCCGAGCGCGACGAGCTGCATTGGGACGACGGCAAGGCCTTCTGCGCGCGCTACGTCCATCCGGACGACCGCGAGATGGTGCTGCAGGTGTTCAGGGATTTCGACCAGGGCCTGGTCGACAACTACACCATGAGCTACCGCGTCACCCATCCCTCGGGCGAGATTCGCCATGTGCGCTCGGTCTCGGAGCGCATCCGTGACGAGCACGGGCGGCCGCTCTACGGCATCGGCATCATCCAGGACCTGACCGAGGTGAAGACCGCCGAGGCCAACCTCCGCCGTTCGGAATACCAGCTGCGCCGCGCCCAGCGTGTCGCCAAGCTCTATTGCTGGCACACCGAGGAGGATCAGCACGGCGCGCGCCGCATCGTGTTCGACCATGAGTTTTACACGGAGATTCTGCAGCGCGTGCCCGAGCAGCCGATCGCGAGCCTCCCGGACTACATCGAGCGCTTCGTCCATCCGGACGACCGTCTGCGCCTGATGCCGATCGGCAACGCCTTCGCGCGCGAGGAGATCGACTCCTATTCGCTGGAATACCGGATGCTGCGCCCCGACGGCACCACGCTCTACATCCGCTCGGCCGGCGAGCGCATGCGCGATCAGGACGGCAACACCGCGCAGCTGTTCGGTGCGATCCAGGACGTGACCGACCTGAAGCAGCACGAGCAGGAACTGATCGAGGCCAAGAACGAGGCCGAGCTCGCCAACCGCTCGAAGGGCGAGTTCCTCACCAACATGAGCCACGAGCTCCGCACGCCGCTGAATGCCATCATCGGCTTCTCGCAGGTCATCCGCGACCAGCTGTTCGGTTCCGACCAGGCGCGCTACGTCGATTATGCCCGCGACATCCACGAGAGCGGCCTGCTGCTCCTGGAGCTGATCAACGACATTCTCGATGTCTCCAAGCTCGAGGCCGGCAAGCACGACCTCTATGAGGAGGAGCTCAGCATCGGCGACGTGGTCAACGTCTGTTTGAACATCATGAAGTCGCGCGCCGCCGAAGGCGCGGTGAAGCTCTCCTCCGCCGGATTCGGGGCGCTGCCACGGGTCTGGGCCGAAGAGCGCGGCATGAAGCAGATCCTGCTGAACCTGCTCTCCAACGCGGTGAAGTTCACGCCGCGCAACCACTCGGTCAGGATCGAAGGCCGGCTCACCAAGGACGGCGAGGTCGAAGTCGCGGTGATCGATACCGGCATCGGCATCCCGCCCGACGTGCTGCCGCATCTGTTCCGCCCCTTCCGCCAGGGCGACAACTCGATCAGCCGCCAGTTCGGCGGCAGCGGTCTCGGCCTCGCCATCTCGCGGCGCCTGATCGAGCTGCACAACGGCCGCATCGAGGTCCAGAGCGAGCCCGGCAAAGGCACGACCGTCACCATCACCCTGCCGGCGGACCGCGTCATTCCCGACCTCAACGCCCTCCCCGAGCCGGAAGCCGAAGCGAAAGCCAAGATCGCGATCTGAAGGGCAAGCGCGCCTTGCCACGTCGGCTCTGGGCCGATCCCAGAGTTGCTATTTTGTTCCCATGCCGGTAAGCTCGCCGGTCCAATGCTCAGGCTGAAGAAGATCGTGTCCGGCGGCCAGACCGGGGTGGACCGCGCGGCGCTTGATTTCGCGATCCGGCGCGGGATCCCGCATGGCGGCTATTGCCCGAAGGGCCGCCGTTCGGAGAGCGGTCGCATCGCCGCGAAATACCGGCTCACCGAATGCGCGTCGCCCGAATATGCGATGCGGACCGCGCTCAATGTCGCGCATTCCGACGGCACCTTGATCCTCACCCGCGGCCGGCCCGAAGGCGGTACCCAGCGCACGGTCTTTCTCTGCCGCGAATACGGCAAACCCGCTCTGGTCATCGATCTCAACAGCAAGCTGGAGGCGGCCGGCTTCATCACCTGGCTGCGCGAACACGCGATCGAAACGCTGAACGTGGCGGGTCCGCGCGAGAGCAAGCAGTCCGGCATCGGCCGCCAGGCCAAGGCGACGCTCGACGCGCTGTTCGCCGCGGCGGATGCACCGGCCTGGATGGGCTGACGCAGCTGTGAACGGCAGCTATTATGTCCTGCCGCCACCTTTGTGTGTGGGATTCTCTTTCACACGGGGTTGTTAACCTTGTCGGCTTGACAAGGTCGGGGGTGAAAGAGGCAATAGGTTCGAACGGGTCTCCTGTTGAGACTCACGCACTCGAAGAGGCTCTCGCACCATGTTGCCCGATCGGAATCCCGGCTTCGGCCGCCGCCTGTTCCTGCGGATGACGACCGCCCTCTGCGCCGCCATGGGGCTGCCTGGCTTGGCGCTCGCGGCGGATTCGGTCGGCGCGGTCACCAAGCTTAGGGGCCAGGCCCGGGCCGCCCGCAGCGGCGGCAACGTCATGCTGGCCGAACCCGCCAAGAAAGACGACGGCACCATGGTGGCCGGCACCCCGATCGAAGCCGGCGACGGCATCGTGACCGGCCCGGGGGCCCGGCTGAAGATCGAGTTCAAGGACGGCTCGGTCATCACCTTGGGCGAGAACTCCAAGCTCAATATCGATACCGCGAAATTCGCCGGCTCGAAGCGCGACATCGCCGCAACTCTGCTGGACGGCGTGGTGCGCGCCGCCGTCGCCAAGGCCGGCGAGGGCTCCAGCTTCGAGATCAGTTCCTCGCTGGTGACCAGCGCCGCCCGCGGCACCGAATGGATCATGTCGATCAGGGACCAAACCACCTCGCTGCTGGTGCTGGAGGGCACGGTCAACGCCAAGGGCATCGGCGAGACCCTGGACGACCTGCCGAACGCGCCGATCTCCAAGGGCGTCGATCTTGGCCAAAAGCAGGGCCTGGCGGTCGGCGAGCCGGCCCGCGCACTCGGCATGGACCCCAACGACATGGGGAAAGTGATCAACTGGAAGGCCGAGAAGATCGACAAGCTGGTCTCTTCGACCGAGTTCTAACCGCGCGGCGTTGAAGCGCCCCGCCTATTTTGCCGCCGGCAGCCTGCTGGTCGCCGTCGGTTTCGTCGGCGCCTTCCTGCCGCTGCTGCAGACCACGCCCTTCCTCATTCTCGCCGCGGCCTGCTTCGCGCGCTCATCGCCGCGCCTCGAGAACTGGCTGCTGAACCATCGGCAGTTCGGCCCGGTGCTGCGTGCGTGGCGCGAGCGCGGGGCGATCCCGGTGAAGGCCAAGCGGCTCGCCTGCGCCGGCATGGTGCTCGGCTATGCCCTGTTCTGGTGGGGCCACCAGCCCAGCCTGTTGCTGGCCGCGGCGGTTGCGGCGGCGATGATCGGCGCCGCCGCCTATGTGCTGACGCGTCCCTCGGCAGCCTCACCTTGCGAATCGGAGAACCCCGCGGGACCCCTTCCGCGTTAAGGGTTTACACACCCCGGGCGGGGGATAATGCCCTATGCCTAGTGGCTAGCAGCATTCGCAGACGCGGAATATTGATTGTTCAGCTTTTCTTAAGCCTAAATTCCCTTTCTGAATCAAATCTATAGCGCAGAATCTTCGCGTATTGGTTTGACATTAACGAGATTAGGACTGTACCGTATCCGTATGTGAGGCGATTCACGGGCGCCAAATCGGGCTCGGGAAGCGCCAATGTGGGGCGGGGATGGCGTTGGAACCCCTCAGTAGCGACCAGCTGATGACCCTGGCCCGGCAGAAGTCGGACCAGGCGCGTGAGCAGCTGTTCGAAGCCATGGGAGACGTGTTCCTGGAACGGAACACCGTGCTCACCTTGCAAGAGCGCGCCCTCATCACCGACATCCTGGAGAAGCTGATCCGCGAGGTCAGCCGCGAGATCCGCCGCAAGCTCACGGTGAAGCTGGCCGACGCGCCCGGCACGCCGCGCGAGCTGGCGGTGCTGCTCGCCAACGACGAGATCGACATCGCCAGCCCGATGCTGATCCGCAGCAAGGTGCTGCAGGACGCCGACCTGATCGAGATCGTGCGCAACCGCTCGACCCAGCATCTCCTCGCCATCGCCATGCGCCGCGACCTCTCGACCGCAGTCGCCGACGCCCTGGTCGAATCCGGCGAGAAGGATGTGATCCGCACCCTCTTGGAGAACCAGGACGCGCATATCTCGCGCGCCACCATGGCCTACCTGGTCGAGCAATCGAAGGCGGTGGACGAGTTCCAGGAGCCGCTGGTGAAGCGCCGTGACCTGCCGCCGGAGCTGGCGCGCCGTATGTGCCTCTGGGTCTCCGCCGCGATCCGCCAGTCGCTGGTCGATCGCTTCGACATCGACATCGACAAGCTCGACGACAACCTGGAGCCTATCGCCCGCGAGGAATCCGAGAAGCCGCACGAGCCCGATCCCGACGCCGCCGGCGCGCTGGCCCAGGCACTGGGCGAAGGCCGCAAACTGACGCCGCGCCTGTTGATGCAGACGCTGCGCCGCGGCGAGGTCCCGCTGTTCGAGGCGATGCTGGCCGAGATGGCCGGCCTGCGCCCCGCGCTGATCCGCCGCCTCTGCTACGAGCAAGGCGGACAGGGCCTCGCCGTGGTCGCCCGCGGCATCGGCCTCTCCCGTGAAGAGTTCGCCAGCATCTATCTCCTGACCCGCAAGGCCCGGCCCGGCGGCACCTCGATGGACCCGGCCGATCTCGGCCGCGCCCTCGAATTTTTCGACCGCATCAACCACGGCAACGCCGCGACCGTCATCGGCCGCTGGCGCCGCGACCCCGACTACCTCTACGCCATCAGAAGCGTGGAAGAGCAACAAGGACGACAGCGCGCATGAAGCCCAATCCCTTCCTCGTCTCGCCGGCGCCGAAAGGCAAGGCGGCCGCGGCCGCCAGCAGGCCCGAGCTGCTGCAGCAGGCCTTCGCCAAGGAAATGCTGGAGTTCGGCCCGGCCTGCTTCCAGGCCGATACCCGCGGGGAGATCACCTGGAGCAACGCCGCCTTCCGCAAGATCACCGAGAGCAAGGCCGGCGGCAAGCCGGTCGGCCAGATCCTGCCGCTCAAAGACATCGCCGAGGAGATCGACCTCAAGCGCCAGCCGATGTTCCGCGAAGACACCATTGCGACCGGCGCCGTCCTACGCTCGCGCCTGGTGCCGCTGTTCGACGAGCGCGGCCAGCTGGTCGGCTTCGGCGGGTTGCTCAATCTCTCGACCGAGGTCGCCGAGCGTACCGACGAGAGTCCGATCGTCGTCGAGCGCCACATGGATTTCATCCGGCTCTCCTCCGACTGGATGTGGGAGACCGACGCCGGCTTCAACCTGCAGATGGTCACCCACCGGGTGAACAACGTGCTCGGCTTCTCGCCGCATGAGCTGATCGGCCGGAACCTGATGTCGATGGTGAGCTCGGAGCCGCTGCGCCAAGCGCTCCGCAGACGACTGGAGCGGCTCTCGCCGTTCCGCGACCAGCCGTTCGACGCCGATGACAGCAACGGCCGCCGCAAGCTGTTCCTGATGAGCGCCGCGCCGATCTTCGACAAGAGCGACGGCAGCCTCAAGGGCTTCCGCGGCGCCGCCACCGACATCACCGAGCTGACCCGCCGCGAAGAGAGTCTGCGCACCGCCAAGGAGGCGGCGGAAGTCGCCAGCCGGGCCAAGAGCCATTTTCTCGCCAACATGAGCCATGAGCTCCGCACGCCGCTGAACGCGATCATCGGCTTCACCGACGTGATGCGCATGGGCCTGCTGGGCCCGGTCGAGAATCCGGAATACCGCGCCTATGTCGGCGACATCCACGGCAGCGCGCAGCGCCTGCTGGAAGTCATCAACGACATCCTCGACATGTCGCGGATCGAGACCGGCGAGGTCGAGCTGCACGAGGCGGCCTGCAACGTCGAGGAGTTGTTCGAGTCCGCGCGCCGCATCGTGGCCAGCCGGATGGAAGCCCGCGCCATCAAGTTCAGCGCCGACCTCTCGCCGCGCCTGCCGCGCATCAATGCCGACAAGCGCAAGATGAAGCAGATCCTGGTCAACCTGCTCGGCAATGCGGTGAAGTTCACCGCGCCCGGCGGCCGCGTGCGCCTCTCCGGCACGATGGCACCCGAGGGCGGCGTGGTGATCACCGTCGAGGACAACGGGATCGGCATCGCGCCGGAGCATCTCGACCGGGTGATGGAGCCCTTCGCCCAGGTCGAGGCCGACCTCGACCGCCGCTTCGAGGGCATTGGCATGGGCCTGCCGCTCTCCCGCGGCCTGGCGCGGCTCCATGGCGGCGACCTCGCGTTGGAGAGCACCGTCGGCAAGGGCACCCGCGCCACCGTCACCCTTCCCCCCGAACGCTCGATCGAGGGCGGTCACCTGCAGGCGGTGAAGTAGCCGGGTATGCGGTAATGCGCGGACTTGATCCGCGCATCTGCTACACTGTGATTCCATGACCGAAGCCTTCAGCATCGAAGCCTTGATGGAGTCGGCGCGCGACCGCACGCCGGAGGGGCGGTCGCGGTTGTTCGGCCTGCTGGGGCAGCTGTTCCTGGCGCGCGGTCAGGGCCTGAGCGAGGGCGAGAAGCGCGGCTTCATTGAATTGCTGGAGATCCTGCATCCCTTCGCGACCGTCGAGGCGCGGCTGGAACTCGCCTATGCGACGGCCAACGCGCCCTTCGCGCCGGGCGAGCTCGCGAAGCTGCTGGCCGGGGACGATATCGAGATCGCCTCGCTGGTGCTGTTCCAGGCGGAATCGCTCGCCACCATGGACCTGATGGCGCTCAGCGAGGATCCCGAGCGCGCGACCATCATCGCCGCGCGCCGCGCGCTGCCGATGATCGTGGCCGATGCCCTGATGCGCCGGAGCGATCCCGACCTCGCCCGGGTCCTGTTGAAGAACGAGACCATCAAGCTCTCGATCCCGGCCATGGCCGGCGCGATCGAGTTGGCGCGCGACGACCTGGACCTGCAGCAGCGTATCGCCAAGCGTCCGGAGCTGATGGAAGAGGCCGGGATCGAGATGGCCGAATGGGCCGACCCGGCGGTGCGCGAGGAACTGATCGAGCGTTTCGAACTGGCGCCGGAGGAAGGCGACACGATCGCGCGGTTGCGCAACCTGCTGAGCCTCGCGGTCGAGAGCGGCGCGCCGCGCGAACCGGATTTCACTGGCGCCGCCCGGGTCCCAACCGAGCCCGCGACGGAACCGGACGGCATGCCGCTGCCGGACCCGCGCTTCCGGCTCTCGCCGCGGCTGATGGTCGAGACCTTGCGGCGCGGCGAGCGGGCCATGGCCGAGGCGATGTTCGCCAGGATGGCCAGCCTGCCGATCGGCCTGGTGCAGCGCTTCGTCAAGGAGAACAACGGCGAGAGCATCGCCATCGCCGCGCGCGCGATCGGCATGGCGCGCGAAGAGTTCGCCACCATCTACCTGCTCTGGCGCAAGGCGCAGTCGCAGGACGGGCTGGTCGCGGCGGGGGCGCTGGGCGGCGCGCTCGATCTCTTCGACACCATCCCCCAGGACCGGGTCGAGGTCGAGATCAGGACCTGGCGTCGGACCGCGCGGGCGGAAGCCAACGGCGCCGAGAGCGCGTGATATCCCAGCAAGGCAACCAAGCCCCTCCGCAAGGTGTTTCGCCTGGGTTAGACTGCGCTTCACTTCAGTTGGGAGGCGGACATGCTTTGGCGCGGCGGGCGGCGCAGCACGAATGTGGAAGACCGGCGCGGCTCCGGTGGCTTCGGCGGCGGATTTGGCGGCGGGGGCGGCGGCATCAAGGTCGGCGGGCTCGGCCTGGTCGTGATCCTGCTGGTCGGCTGGTTCTTCGGCGTCGATCCCAGCGCGCTGCTCTCGCAGATCGAAGGCGGCAGTGTCGGCGGCTATGAGCAGCCGGCCAACACCACGCCGATCCCGCAGGACGACGAGGGCGCGCAATTCGTCCAGGTCGTGCTGGCCGATACCGAGGATACCTGGAGCGAGATCTTCCAGCAGTCGAACGCCACCTACCAGCCGCCGCGGCTGGTGCTGTTCACCGGCCGGACCGCGACCGCCTGCGGCACGGGCGCCGCGGCGATGGGGCCGTTCTACTGCCCCGGCGATGCCAAGGTATATATCGACCTCTCCTTCTACGAGGAGCTGAAGCAGCGTTTCCAGGCGCCGGGCGACTTCGCCCAGGCCTATGTGATTGCGCATGAGGTCGGGCACCACATCCAGCAGCTGATCGGGTCCACTGAGGATATCGAACGCGCCTTCGGCGGCGGTGGCCAGTCGGGCGCCGATTCCGCATCGGTCAGGATCGAGCTGCAGGCCGATTGCTTCGCCGGCGTCTGGGCCTACCACGCCAACCAGCGCAAGATCGTCGAGCCCGGCGACGTCGAAGAAGCGCTGAACGCCGCGACCGCGATCGGCGACGACAAGCTGCAGGAGCAGGGCCAGGGCTACGTGGTGCCCGACAGCTTCACCCACGGCACCTCGGCGCAGCGGGTCCGCTGGTTCAAGCGCGGCATGGAGAGCGGCGACGTCAACGCCTGCGACACGCTGACCGCGAAGACGCTGTAGCTTCACCGGCAAAACCGGAAGCCGCCCAGATCGAGGTGGAAGTGGTTGGCGTGGAGCCGGTTGTAGTCCGGCCCCAGCACGATGTTGAAGAGGCCGCAGGCCTCGTCATGCGCGGCGTCGAGGAAGCGGCCCTCCGGCGTCGGCTTGCCGTAGTCCTTCAAGACCGAGATCACCCGGCCGTCGGCCAGGTGGAAGGCGGCGATGTCGATGGCGTTGGCGGTGGCATGCTGGCTGCGGCGGCCTTCGGCGGCGGAGTTGATGTTGCGGCAGGCGTAGGTCCCGAGCTGATCGATGCGGACCACGCGGCTGTGGAGCTCGGCCTGCGCGATCGCGTCGAGGCGCTGCTGCCACCAATAGAGGCCGGCGGTCATGGCGCAGGTCGCGACCGGCCGCGGGCTCATGGCGATCGACGTCGCATCGGCGCGCACCACATTGGTGAAGCCGCAATCCTCACCGATCTTGCGGTCGGCCATCACCGAGAACTTCATCGCGGTACGCCCGAGCGCCGCGCGGCAGGCGGCACCGTCGGTCGATAGGCCGTTCAGCTGGATGTTGGCGAACCAGCCGGGCTTCCGATCCAACATCACCGGCCCCCAGGGGAAGAGATCCGGCGGGACGCGGATCCAGCCCTCATAGAGAGCGCCGCCGGCAGCGACCAGCGCCAGCAGGGCGAACAACACGAGCCGGCGAAAGCGTTTCAAGGTCGTCCGAATATGCTAAGGCCTGTCTCATGAACCTCGAGATCAGGCGCGGGTTGCCGGGGGCGAGCGCCGAAAGCGATATCGCCGGAGAAATGCAGCTGCTGGAGGATGTGCTGGAGCATCCGGAGCGCGGCGTGCTGCGGCTCTGGCGCACCAGCCCCTGCCTGGTGGTGACGCCGCTGCTGGCACAGCGCCCGGCCTTCGCCGCCGCGGCAGAGGCTTCGGCGCAACGCGGCTGGCCGGTGGTGGTGCGCCGGACCGGCGGCGGGCCGGTGCCGCAGACCGCCGGCACGCTCAACGTCTCGCTGGCTTATGCAACGCCGCGCGACCAGGCGCCGACCATCGATGCGGCCTTCCAGCCATTCGCCGAGGCGATGCTCGCGGCCTTGCAGCGCTGCGGCGTCGCCGCACAGGTCGGCGAGATCGAAGGCAGCTGCTGCCCCGGGCGCTACGACATCGCGATCGGGAGACGGAAGATCATCGGCATCGCGCAGCGGCGGCGCCAAGGGACCACCGGGGGTTCGCGGGACGGGCAATTGCTCTCGGCGGTGCTGGTGCATGCGATGGTCTGGATTGATGGGACGCTGGATCCGGAAATCGATCGACTGGAGCAGTTCCTCGAAGCGGCCGGCGCGCCGGCCAAATTCCGGCGCGACGTGATGGGCACGTTGCAGGGGATTTCGGGCGTTTCTGCGGACGCATTCGAGGCGGCATCGCGGCAAGTTGAGTTTGCGCGCGGGCAATAATATTGCGTCTGCCGCTGGCAATAATGCGCGCCTATTCAATAGCTTGCTCGATACTTGACTTGTGGGAACAAATCGGGTACGGTCTTGACGACCTCCGGAGCAGCGAAAGCCAAAAGGCTCGGAATCCGGTCAGGTCAGAGCGGGTCGCTTCCGCCTGCGCTAAAGCTTCGGCGGACGGGTCAACGCCCGCAGCGCATCGTCCAATCCATCGAGGGTCAGCGGATACATCCGCTCGCCCATCAACTGGCGGATCAGCTTCACCGACTGGGTGTAGTCCCAGCGTTCGCGGTCGCGCGGGTTGATCCAGACCGCGCGCGGGTAGTGTTTCAGGAACCGCCCGAGCCAGACCGAGCCCGCTTCGTCGTTGTTGTGCTCCACCGAGCCGCCGGCCTGCAGGATCTCATAGGGGCTCATGGTGGCGTCGCCGACCAGGATCAATGACCAGTCGCCGCCATAGGTGTTCAAGACCTGGCTGGTCGGCGTCCATTCGTCATAGCGCCGGCGGTTCGAGCGCCACAGCCGCTCATAGGGCATGTTGTGGAAATACCAGGTCTCGAGATGCTTGAACTCGGACTTGGCGGCGGAGAACAGCCGCGCCGACTCTTCGACATGGTCGTCCATCGAGCCGCCGATATCGAGCAGCAACAGCACCTTGATCTTGTTGCGGCGCTCCGGGCGCATCTGGATGTCGAGCGAGCCGGCATTCTCCGCGGTCTTGCGGATGGTGGAGTTGAGATCGAGCTCGTTGGCCTCGCCTTCGCGGCCCCAGCGCCGCAAGCCGCGGAGGGCGAGCTTCATGGCGCGGGTGCCGAGCTCGACCTCGCCGTCGAGGTCCTTGAACTCGCGCTTGTCCCAGACCTTCACCGCGCGGCGGTTGCGTGACTCGTGCTGGCCGATGCGGATGCCTTCGGGGTTGGCGCCGTAGGCGCCGAAAGGCGAGGTGCCGGCGGTGCCGATCCACTTCGAGCCGCCCTCGTGGCGTTCCTTCTGTTCGGCCAGGCGCTGGCGGAGCGTCTCCAGGAGCTTGTCCAGGCCGCCGAGGGTCTGGATCTGCGCCAGTTCTTCGGGGGTGAGGTATTTTTCCGCCAGCGCCTTCAGCCAGTCATCGGGAATCTCGGCGATGACCTCGCCACCGACCGCGGAGAGGCCTTGGAAATGGAGCGCGAAGACCCGGTCGAAGCGGTCGATCAGCCGCTCGTCCTTGATCAGGGTCGCGCGGGCGAGGAAGTAGAAATCCTCGACATCAAGCTGCGCCACGCCCTGCTTCATCGCGCCGATCAAGGCCAGGTATTCAGTGAGGCTGACCGGGACGCCTTGGTTGCGGAGCGCGGTGATGAAGCCGGCGAACACCTCGCTATCGCCCCTCTAAATTTCCGTCATGCCGGGACTTGGTCCCGGCATCCACGCCTTTGGCGCGGATGAAAGAAAGGCGTGGATCCCGGCACCCGGAGGCGAAGCCGACCTTCGTCGGCGGGGTGCCGGGATGACGGCGGAGCCAAATCAGAAAGTGCGCGACGCAGTCGCTCATTTCACTGCCCGCGGCGCGCCAGGAACGCTACCCGTTCGAACAGATGCACGTCCTGCTCGTTCTTCAAAAGCGCGCCGTGCAGCGGCGGCACCACGACCTTGGGGTCGTGCGAGCGGAGCGCTTCGACCGGCACCTCGTCAGCGACCAGGAGTTTCAGCCAGTCGAGCAGCTCGGAGGTCGCAGGTTTCTTCTTCAAGCCGGGGACTTCGCGGATCTCGTAGAACAGCGTCATCGCCTCGCGCAGCAGTTCGCGCTTGATGTTGGGATAATGCGCGGCGACGATTTTTTCCATCACCGCCTTGTCGGGGAAGCGGATGTAGTGGAAGAAGCAGCGGCGCAGGAAGGCGTCGGGCAGCTCCTTCTCGTTGTTCGAGGTGACGATGACGATGGGGCGGTGCAGCGCCTTCACCGTCTGCTTGGTCTCGTAGACGAAGAATTCCATGCGATCGAGCTCCTGCAGGAGGTCGTTCGGGAATTCGATGTCGGCCTTGTCGATCTCGTCGATCAGCAGCACCACCGGCGTCTCGCTGGCGAAGGCGTTCCAGAGCTTGCCCTGGACGATGTAGTTGCGGATGTCGTGCACCCGTTCGTCGCCCAGCTGGCCGTCGCGGAGACGTGCCACCGCGTCATACTCATAGAGGCCCTGCGCCGCCTTGGTGGTGGACTTGATGTGCCAGGTGATCAGCGGCAGCCCGAGCGCCGCCGCCACTTCCTCGGCCAGCACGGTCTTGCCGGTGCCGGGCTCGCCCTTCACCAGCAGCGGCCTCCCCAGCGTGACCGCGGCGTTGACCGCGATCTCGAGGTCGCGGGTGGTGATGTAGCGGGATGTGCCGGTGAACTTTGGAGATTTCATGTTTATCAGCCAGTTAGATTCAGTTTCGGTATAGGTCAAAGGCGATGGTCACCGGGATTATGTCAATAGATATATTGACATTCAGGTAGATATTGTTAACCTATATGTATACCCAATCCGGACAGAGAAGCATGGGCGTCAAGCAGGCCGCCACCAGACAATATCAGGGCATAGTCGATCGGGTCGCGGGCCGGCTTTCAAGTCCTGCGACCACACTGCCCCGGGAAGGCTGGATCGCAACCCTGCGCCAGGCGCTCGGCATGTCGCGACCGCAGCTGGCCAAGCGGTTGGGCGTCACGCGGGCCCGGATCTCGCAGGCGGAGCAGGCGGAGGTCTCGGGCAATGTCACGTTGAAGACCATGCACGCCTTTGCCGAAGCGATGGGCTGCCGGTTCGTCTATGCGCTGGTCCCCGTGGAGGGCAAAGTCGACGACGTCATCCGGAAGCAGGCGCTCAAGAAAGCGGGCGCCATCGTCGCCAGCGCGAGCACGCATATGGCGCTGGAGCGGCAGGCCCTCTCGCGCCGAGAGAATGACAGCGAGGTCCGCCGCATCGCCGAAACCCTCCGGCATGAGATGCCTTCGGACTTGTGGGAAGACGATTGGCTGTCCTAGGGCGCGCGCCGGACGGCGCGACACCGCTCGACCCGGATGAAGCCGAAGGCCTGAAGTTCAAGCACGTCACGACCCGCGCCGAGCTCAACGCGCTGGAGCAGGCGAATATCGCCAGCGGCCTGCTTTGGCTGGGCCGGCTCAGGCGGCGCGACATACTCCAGGACGCGTTCGTTCGCCGGCTGCATCTG
Source organism: Dongia sp. (assembly GCF_041905885.1). Taxonomy (NCBI): domain Bacteria; kingdom Pseudomonadati; phylum Pseudomonadota; class Alphaproteobacteria; order Rhodospirillales; family Dongiaceae; genus Dongia; species Dongia sp. The sequence goes on from NZ_JAYRKD010000027.1 coordinate 61,486, forward strand.
CGCCTGTTCGGCGAGGTCTGGCGCTGGGCGGGCCAGCTTCGGCGCACCGAGAAGAATATCGGCGTCGATCCCCGCGACATCGCCGTGCAACTGCGCATGCTGCTGGACGACGCGCGCTATTGGAGCGCGCACCACACCTATCACCCGCTCGAAGCCGCTGCGCGATTTCATCATCGGATGGTTCAGGTCCACCTGTTTCCGAACGGCAACGGCCGGCATGCGCGTATCGCCGCCGATGTCTATCTCCGGGATTGCTTCGGCCATAAGCCGATCGACTGGGCCGCCGGCGCCGACCTGCTGCGGGACAATGCACGGCGCGATCAGTACATCGCTGCCTTGCGACGGGCGGATGCCGGCGAGGTCGGGCCGCTCCTAAGCTTCGTCGGGCTTTAGCGGGCGCAGGTCACCGGCGCCGCCGCCACTTCCGCGGCCAGCACGTCTTGCCGGTCCCGGGCTCGCCCTTCACCGGCAGCGAGCGGCCCAACGTGACGCTGGCATTGACTGCGATTCGAGGTCGCGGTGATGTAACGAGCGGTGCCGGTAAATCTTGTCTTGAAACCGATCATGTGCAGCGGCCGCTCAGCTCTGAGCGCTAGTCCTTCGATCTTGCAACCACCAAGATCCCCATCAGGGGCTTTGACTGTTGCTTCTTTTCGACCTGTCGATTCCAAATAGCCTTACAGCCTATCTATGGAAAAGACGCCATCGCTAGCCTCGCCAGAGTTCTCTCCGCAGCTCATCGCCTTGGATGCGAACCTTGTGATGGCATTCTTATCGATCATTTTTTCAAACTCAGAGAAATTGATGTCAGCACCCTTTAAGGACGCCATTGAAACCAACATAAAGCGCGTCACCTCCTGCCGATCCCGGTACGACAGTTCAAGCAGTTCAAATACAATTCCCATTAAGTATCCTGGATGCAACTCTCTCCCATCCGGACCTCGAATGATTTTGCCGAAGGGGTCCGCGCCGAAAGATAAGAGTTGGGCCTTCGAACGAGCGTCCAGGTCGCGTAGAAGCGGAATCCCGTGTTCCTTAAGAAAACTGTTGGATATGAGGATTGGGAAAGGTTGCAGATGAGATTGCAAGCCGTACAAGCTGACCAGATGATTCGACATCTGCCAAGCGAGTTGGTCATAGGTTAGATCGAAGAAACGACGTGAAATTGCGACCGTCGCTTCCGTTGGCTTTCGTAGTGTCGACAACCAGCAAGTCGCGCCTACAAGTTGCTTTAACTTCAGCAACGCCTTTACCGAATAGGCTCCAAATGAGCGATCGGCTAGTAAACTAGCGTTCGCGCCACTTCCATCGTCGGTCATGACACAGTCGGCCATGGCGACGACGCGATCATCTAGCGTAACAAGGACGATGTGAGCTGGCTCCCAGTCACTTAGTGAAGCAAATCGCGCACGGACAAGCTTTCGAGGCAGCTTCCTCACAAAGGCCTTCGCAGCGGTCGCATCGTCTATGACGAAATCAACTCTGGCCATGCCACGTTTCCGAGTCTCCATGTCCATTTCGGCGGCAAATAATGATCGGCGGATCGATCTGCGTCGAGCCCTTGCCGCGTGCTCCAGCGCCACTTCGTCGTTCCAACTCTGAAGCCGACCAGGACGGTTGCGCGGAGAGTGTTTGCGATGGGCAGGTCGCTTGCGTTGCGGCCTTAGGCGATCAGCGCGCGGCCGATCCGTTGTCGATCAGCCTCGAACCAGTCCGGGGATGCAGCAATGTAGCATCGCCTTCTCTTTGCGGCCAAGCCGGCCTCAGCGCAGCGTATCCACTTCCTGGTAGACCAGCACCATGTCGACAACCTCGCCATCCGTGCTCAAGGGCAGCAGCAGGGTTTCGGCTTCGCGGGAGAAGCCGTCGGAGGACGGGGTGCGGTCCCAGTCGTAGACCAGGGTCTTCTCCTCGATCACCAAGCGGTAGTTCTCCAGCGCCGCCTCGACATTGGCGCCGAAATAGCCGCTCTCGACCCGCATGCCGGTGACGTCCTGGCCGCGCAAGAGGGTCGGCCGCGTGCCGATCAGGCGGTAGCGCAGCGCGTAGGGGCGCAGGCGGCCCGGCGGCTCGCGCGCCACATCGACCAAGGCGGTGCCGGCAAGCCAGGGCTTCATCTCCAAGGGATCGATGTCGGCGCGGGACGGCATCACGCGGCCGCCGCGCTTGCTGTCCCAGTAGCGATAGAAGGCGGCGGTCGACGGGCGGCAACGCTCGAGGAAGTCGATCGAGGTGGTGCGGGGATAGCCGGTGGTCGAGGAAGCGCCGGTGCTCGTCATTCTGTCTCGGTGGCTCGGATCGACGGTTCCGGCGTGCTCTAGCACAGCGCCGGCGGCATGCATTGATGCACCGCAAATCCCTTCGACCGCAAATCCCTGTTTTGCTTCCCTTTTTCGACTTAACCACAAAATATCGTTCACGAAAGCTTGAAAAGCACCCGATCGGTGCTTTTATCGTATTCCGTGACCAGGGGTCGTAAAGGCGGGGAGTTCGGGCACTGCCGGTTGCAGTTGCTCACCGGTGGATTCGGCGGAGATGATGAACCCGCAGCCGCGCTGTTGCGGCAAACGGTGGATGCGCATCGGGATCTGCTGCGCTGGCTCGACGGCAACGTGCCGGCCGAGCACGGCGACAACCTGGTGGCACTGCACCGCCATTTCTACGAGGCGGCACGGAAGGAAAGCGGCCTGCAGGCGCGCGCGGTGACGCTCGCCCTGAAGGACTTCGTGCAGCGACGGCGCGGCAAGATTGTAGAGGGCGCGCCGCTCGACGAGAAACTCTACGGGCTGAAAGGCATCGAGCTGGTCTCGATCGCCACCTTGAGCGGACGCGTCACCATCCCCTTCCGCGTCGCCGGCTACGGCGCGGAATGGAATGGCAAGAGTCCGGCGAGATTGCTGGTGAAGGGAAAGCAAGCGCGCGACAGCGTGCGGCCGCACCCCCACCCCAGCCCTCCCCCGAAGGCCGTCGGCGAAGGCCGACATGCGTCGGCGGGGGAGGGAGAACTGGAGCTGCTGATCGCCGTGCGCTTGTCGGTTGTCGAGGGTGTGACTGCTTCGGGGTAGGCCATGTTTTCGTTTCTGACAGAGGTCGGGTTCCAGCCCTTCGTGATTGCGGGGCTGGTGCTGGTGGGGCTTTGCGCGATCGAGATCGTCAGCCTGGTGTTCGGACACTCGCTGTCGGGCGCGGTCGATCACCTGCTCGGGCTCGACCATGCCGATGCCGACCTTCATGCACATGTCGAGCATGGCTCGGTGCTGGACGTGCATGCGGAGATGCCGGCCGATACGCCCTCGGGAAACCTGTTCGGCAGCTTCTACGACTGGCTGAACGCCGGGCGGGTGCCGCTGCTGATCCTGCTGATGGCGGCGCTCGGCGTCTTCTCGGTGGTGGGGCTGGCGATCCAGATCGTGGCGATGCATGTCGCGACACCCCTGCCGACCGTGGTCGCCGCGCTGCTCGCCTTTCTCGGCGTCATCCCGACCACGCGCGGCGTCAGCCGGGTTCTGGCGCGCTTCCTGCCGCGCGACGAGAGCTATGCGGTCGATGAGGAATCGCTGATCGGGCGCACAGGCGTCGTGACGCTCGGTCCGGTGGATTGGGACTCCGCCGGGCGCGCGAAAGTGATGGACGCGCATGGCAACGCGCATTTCCCGCGGGTGCTGGCGGCGCGCGAGAATCTCACCATCGACCAGGGCACCAGCGTGCTGGTGGTCGATCGGATCGGCGGGACGCTGACCGTGGTGCCCAGCGCGGAAAGGCAGCTTGATCCTCCTGCGCGCTGAGCGCCTCGGAGGACAGGGAAGAGAGTTTGACGGGGGGTGGGCGCGGGTCGGAGATTCGGGTGGAGAGAATCTTCGACCCCTCACCCTTCCAAGAATCCCCGCGCGTGGGTCGCGGGGGCCTGCCGGCGGCTTTGGTCCGGTGACTCGGAGGTGAGGACGTAACATGGACATGATCTTTCAATTGATAGTTCCGGCCGTGCTGTTGCTGGTGGCCTTGATCGCCATCGGCATCGTGCTGGCCAGGCTCTATCGCCGCTCGGAGAAGGACCGCGCCTATGTGCGCACCGGCTTCGGCGGGCAGAAAGTCGTGCTGGACGGGGGTTCGCTGGTGCTCCCGGTCTTTCATTCGATCGCCTGGGTCAACCTGCAGACGCTCAGGCTCGACGTGCGTCGCGACAACGCCGAGGCGATGATCAGCAAGGACCGCATGCGGGTCGATATCGGCGTCGAGTTCTACGTCCGGGTGAAGCCGGATGCACAGTCGATCGGCCTGGCGGCGCAGACCTTGGGTGCGCGCACCAACGACGCCGCCTTGCTGCGTGAGCTGGTGGAGGCGAAGTTCGTCGATGCCTTGCGCTCGGTGGCGGCGACCATGACCTTGGCCGACCTGCAGGAGCAGCGCGCGGCCTTCGTGAAATCGGTGCAGAACACGGTCTCCAGCGATCTCGAGCTGAACGGCCTCGAGCTGGAGAGCGCGTCATTGACCAAGCTCGACCAGACCGACACCAAGTATTTCAACCCCAACAATGCCTTCGACGCGGAAGGCCTGACCGCGCTGACCAAGATCACGGAGGCCAAGCGGCAGGAGAGGAACCAGACCGTGCGCTCAGCCGAGGTCAACATCGCGCAGCAGGATCTCGACGCGCGGCAGAAGACCCTGGAGATCGAGCGCCAGAAGAAGGAGGCCGAGCTCAACCAGCAGCGCGACATCGTCAACAAGTCGGCGGCGACCCGTGCCGAATCCGCGCTGAAGGAGGCCGAGGCGCAGCGTGCCGAAGCCACGGCGAAGATCGAGGCCGAGCAGGCGATCGCCGAACGCCAGGCTTTGGCGAAGAAGGTGCAGGAATCGGCGACCATCGACGCGCAGCTGGTGATCGCGCAGAAGCAGACCGAGGCGGATCGCACCGCCGAGACCCTGCGGATCGCCAAGCAGCGTGACGTCGAGCTCGCAGACCAGGACCGCTCGATCGTGGTTGCGGCCAAGAGCCAGGAGCAGTCGGTGGCGCAGGCCAAGGCCGAAGAGGCCCGCGCCGTCGCCACCAGTGCCTTGGAATCGGTCGAGACCGCGCGCAAGGTGGCGATCGCCGAGCGTGACCGCCAGACCGCGGTGATCATGGCGCGCCAGCAGGCCGAGCAGGAGGCGACCAAGATCACGGTCGCCGCCGAGGCGGAGAAGGAAGCGGCGCAGAACACCGCGCAGGCGGTAAAGATCTCGGCGCAGGCCGAGGCGGACGCGGCGAAGATCAAGGCCGATGCCTTGGAGAAGACCTATGCCGTCGAGGCCGAAGGCCAGCGCAAGATCAACGAGGCGCGGAACGCGATGTCCGCGGCGGTGATCGAGCTGGAGATCACCAAGGAGCGGCTGCGCATCCTGCCGATCGCCTTGGCGGAAGCGGTGCGCCCCTTGGAGAAGATCGGCGAGGTGCGGATCATCGATATGGGCGGCGGGCTCGCCGGCATCACCGGTGCCGGTGGCGGCGGGAATGGCGGCGGCAAGGCGGACAGCCTGGTCGACGCGCTGCTCGCCTATCGCGCGCAGTCGCCGGTGATCGACAGCCTGCTGAAGGAGGCCGGCTTCCATGCCGACGGCAACCCGGTGCAGAGCCTGATCGCCGCCGCCAAGGCGAACACGCCGCCGGCCGAGCACCAGAACTAAACGGCCAGACTGAACAGCGCCCGGCCCGGTTTCGACCGGCCGGGCGCAACTTTTTTTGAGCAGCCAAAGCGGCGGAGACGTCCTATTCCTGTCGCATGCGGATTCTTCTCCCCCTGTTGATCCCCTTTTTGATCACGGCCGCCCTGGCGGCGAGCGTCACGCAAGCGGCGGCCGATTGCGTGGCGCCGGAAGCGCCCGTGGTCTCCGTCACCGCCGCGGAGGCGCCGCTGCAAACCAACCGGTCGCTCTCCACCCGGGCGCTGGCCGAGCGGGCCGGCGGGCTGGGTGCGAAGGGACTGGGCGCGGGCTGGCATGCGCTCGGCATGACCGAGGTTTCGCTGGAGACCGCGATCGACTACGGCTTCGACATGGTGCAAGCCGGGACCGGCGCTTGCGCCACCTTCAACAAGGTTGCGGTGACGGTGACCCTGCACCTGGTCGTGAACCTCGCCGCGGAGCTGAAACCCGGCAGCTGCGCCTATCAGGCGACCGAAGAGCATGAGCAGCAGCATGTCGATCTCGAGCGGGAGATGCTGCCGCTGCTCAAAGAGAGCATTGCCGCGGCGGTGGAAGGTGCTTCGCGGCGCGGCGCCACCGCCGGGACGATGGAGGCCGCCACCGCGGCCCTGGACCGGGAGATGAGCGGCCTGATCCAGCGCGTCCGCCAGGCTCATGCCGATCAGAAGGCCCGCCGGCATGCCGTCTTCGACACCCGCGCGGAATACAACAAGATCTCGCTGCGCTGCAGCCCCGGCGAGATCCGGGCGCTGCTGGGCTATTGAGTCAGGCGCTAGGGCGCAGCAGGGCGCGGTGCAGCAGGCCGGCCAACTGCGCCAGCGCGCAAAGCAGCATCAGGTCGATGAACATGACCAGGGGGACAAGCATGTCCCTTTTCAGATTCTGCGCATTCGCCAGGAAGCCGAAGTAGAGCAGCGCCGCGGCACCGGCCGCCAGGACCAGCGGCACGCCGGCAATGACAAGGTGCATGACCGGATCGGCGCCGGTGCGCACCAGACCGGACACCCGCACCGAATAGGATTCAGCACGGATGCCGCGCAGCAGCAGGATTCCGAAACCGGCCAGCGTGGCAACGAGGCTCAGCGCAATCACCAGATGGCTGACGCCGTAGGCGAGCCGCCGCGCCTCCCGGGTCTCCGGGGCATAGCCGCGTTCATCGCCGTCGGCCAGCAGGGCCTCGACCCGCGGCGTATGGGCGAACGCGGCGGTCAGGCCGGGCAGCTGCGCCTCTATCGCGGCGGAGAAAGTGACCGGCCAGTGCGGCGCCGCAATCGCCACCGCGATGGAGACCAAGCCTTGCAGGACAACCGCCCAGATCAGCGCCTGAGGCAGAAAGCGGGCATGGGGATCGCGCGGCAGCGGCAGCAAGGCGCGCCAACCACGCTTTCTCCTCATGCGGTCGGGCGGCGCATCTGGAAGCGCACGCTTTCCTCGACCGCGAAGTAGTCGGCCGGGCCGCCGCCGCGGGCGATCGGTTTCGCCGCCACGGTGTCGTAGACCCCGTCCACGATCAGGCGCTTGTCGATATGGATGCAGACCACCTCGCCCAAGGTCAGCCAGGAATTCACCTCTTCTCCGGCGAGGTTGGTGAGCGGAATTATCTGGGTCAGCTTGCATTCGAAGGCGACCGGGCTCAAGGCGACCCGGGGCGGCTTCACCTGGAGCGAGGGCGCTGCGTCCAGCCCGGCGCGCGCGAACTCGTCGGCGCCGTGGGGCAAGGGCGCGCTGGTCGCGTTCATCGGCTCGGCGAGATCGCGGGTGGCGAGGTTCCAGACGAATTCCTTCGTCTCCGCGATGTTCGCCACGCTGTCCTTCCAGCCGTTGGAGGAGAAACCGACGATCGGCGGCTTGTAGGTGTAGAGATTGAAGAAGCTGTAGGGCGCGAGGTTGCGCCGCCCCTGCCCGTCCAGGCTCGAGATCCAGCCGATCGGCCGCGGCACGACGATCGCATTCAAGGGATCATGGGCCAGGCCATGGCCGTGCTTCGGTTCGTAGACGTGGTAGTCTGCCAAGGTGATGATCCCTACCGTTACAGGCGCGCCTCGGCGCGCGGGAGCGACGAATGGCGGCAACCTAGCATGAACGCGCCCATTTCCTACATCGCGCGCACCCGGGATTACTACGCGGCGCTCGGTTATCCCGCGCCCTATCGCTGGGCGGCGCATGCCGAGGCGCCGTTCCAGCCGCTGCGCAAGCCGTTGCGGGAGAGCCGGGTCGCGCTGGTCACCACGGCATCGCTGAAACTGCCCGGCCGGGGCGACCAGGCGCCGGGCGCGCGCTACAACGGCCGGGCCAAGTTCGCCGCGGTCTATGCCGCGCCGATCGCGCCCGAACCGGCGCTCGGCATCAACCATGTGGCGATCGATTTCAAGCATACGACGGCCGAGGACCAGGGCAGCTTCCTTCCGCTGGCGGCGCTGAAGCGTTCCAACCGGATCGGCGGCGTGGCGGAGCATTTCCATGGCGTGCCGACCAACCGCAGCCAGCGGGTGACGCGCGATGAATACGCGCCGGTGGTGCTGGCGCAGTGCCGCGCCGACGGCGTCGATGCGGCAATCCTGGTGCCGAACTGCCCGGTCTGTCACCAGAGCCTCAGCCTGGTGGCGCGGCATCTGGAGGCGAACGGGATTCCGACCGTGGTCATGGGCGCGGCCAGGGATATCGTGGAATTGGCCGGCGTGCCGCGCTTCCTGTTCTCGGATTTCCCGCTCGGCAATGCGGCGGGGCGGCCGAACGACATCGCGTCGCAGGATCTGACGCTCAGCCTCGCGCTCGATCTCCTGGAACAGGCCACGGCGGCACGAACCACCCTGCAGTCGCCGCTGCGCTGGAGCGACGACAGCGGGTGGAAGCGCGACTACGGCAATGTCGAGGGCCTGTCGGCGGAAGCGCTGGCCGCCTTGCGCGCGGATTTCGAGGCGCAGAAGCCGGCGAAGGACGTTCAGCTGTCGTCCGGCGGATAGGTCGCCAGGAATTCCGGCCGCGGCTCGAACCTTGCGGCAAGCGCCGCGAGATTGGGGAATTGCGCGCGCGGCGCGAGATCGGGCGAGCGGAGCGCGATATAGCGCAGCAGGCAGACGGTGGTGACCTGCGCCTGGTCGAGCGGCGCGTCGGCGGGCCAGGCGAGTTCCTCGAGTGCTTCGATGGCGCCGACCGCCTGGGTCTGCAGGCGTTGGATCCATTCCGGCCATTGGTATTGCTGCGGGCGCAGCAGGCGCTCGTAGTTGGCGGCGCCGGCCTTGTCGATGGCGGCGGAAGCCAGCGCCACGCGGTGCAGCACCTGGCGGCGCGCCGGACCGGAGGGCGGGATCAGCGCCCGCGCCGGTCCGACCGTCTCATCGAGATAGTCGAGGATGACGCCGGAATCGACCAGCACCGTGCCGTCGTCCAGCACCAGCGCCGGAATGCGGCCGGTCGGGTTGGTCTTGCGGATGGAATCGAAATCGCCGAACACAGAGCGGGTGTCGTGCTCATAGGCGAAGCCGAGCACGCGGAGCGAGATCGCCACGCGGCGCACGTAAGGCGAATCGTATTGGCCGACGAGAATCATGTTTCGCGAATGCCCCCTGATGTTGGGTGGAACCTAGCATCTTCGGGCACGCCACCCTAGAATTTCAGGCGTGACGGAAATCACGCGGGGGAATGGATGCCGATCGACCCAGGGAAGGCCGTGCTCAAGGCCGTCGAGCGCGGCGATCGCACGGGGTTGCGGAAGCTGCTGAAACAGGGCGCAGCGGTGACGGCGCGCAATGCGGCGCGGGCGACGGCGTTGCTGCTGGCGGTCCGCAAGCGCGACCTCGCGGCGGTGAAGCTGCTGGTCCAGGCCGGCGCCGACGTGAATGCGCAGGACAACATCAAGGACTCGCCCTTCCTGCTGGCGGGCGCACTGGGCGATGTCGAGATCCTGAAGCTCCTGATCGCCGCCAGGCCGGGGCCGGATTTCGCCCGGGTCAATCGCTATGGCGGATCGGCGCTGATCCCGGCCTGCGAGCGCGGCCATGTCGATGCGGTGAAGCTGCTGATCAAGGCCGGCGTCCCGGTCGATCACGTGAACCGGCTGGGCTGGACCGGCCTGCTGGAGGCGATCATCCTCGCCGACGGCGGCAAGCGGCATCAGCAGATCGTGCAGGCGCTGCTGAAGGCCGGCGCCGATCCCAATCTGGCCGACAAGGACAAGGTGCGGCCGCTGCAGCATGCCAGGCAGCGCGGCTATGCCAAGATCACGGCGCTGCTGGAAGCGGCCGGTGCCCGCTGACGCTTACGCCGCGCCGGCGAGCTTCAGGCCGTTGATGAAATCGGTGACGCCGCTGAGCGCAATCTGGGTGCCGACGCAGAGCAGCAGGAAGGCGGCGAGGCGCGAGACCACCTGGGCCTTGGAGCGGCCGAGCAGCCGTTCCATCTTGTCGGCAAAGGCATAGGTGACCCAGACGATGGCGGCGACGGTCAAGGCCGCCGCCGAGGCGCCGAGCACGAAGCTCAAAGCCGCTTCTCCGGCGTAAGGCCGGTTGGAGCCGAGCGTGATGGCGACCGCGATGGTGCCGGGGCCGGTGGTGAAGGGAATGGTCAGCGGGAAGAAGGCGACGGCGTCGATGCCTTCGGCCTCGGAGGCCTGGCGCTGCTTGCGGGCCTCGGTGGTCTCCGGCGCCTGCAGCAGGCTGAAGGCATTGACCGCGACCACGACGCCGCCGGCGATGCGCAGGGCCGAGAGGCTGATGCCGAAGAAGGAGAGGACATAGGCGCCGCCCCAGAGCGCCACCAGCATGACGATCGCCGAATAGAGCGCGATCTTGCTGGCGAGCTGCACCCGCTCGGCCGAGGCGCGGCCGGCGGTGACCGTGCTGACGATGAAGGCCGAGCCCAGCGGGTTGACGATCGAGAACAGCGCCGAAAGCGCCAGCAAGTAGGTCTGGAGAGAATCGCTCATCGTGCCGTCTTGGGGCTCCGGGGTCGCGGCGGCCGTGCCTCCTTGGTAGCACGCGGCGCCGCGCGGGACCAGGAGGCTGGAGCGCGCGGTCGCGGGGAATTCGTCGCCCCTACGCAGACGCCTCGCCCTGTGCTAAGAATCCGGCGATGAATCGACCCCTTGCTCCAGAGGCCTTCAAGCCGGAACGGTTTGACAGCGCCGAGGCCGCGGTAGCGCGGCTCCATGACATCTACGACGCCAACACCGCGCGGCTGCGCGAGGCCTTCCGCGCCTATGTCGGCGGCAGCGCGCCGGCCCGGCCGGTGCGCGCCTGCTACCCTTACGTCGCGATCACGGTCTCCGGCTTCAGCCCGCGCGACACCCTGCTCTCCTATGGCTTCGTCGATCGGCCGGGCACCTTCGTGACCACGGTGACCCGGCCCGATCTCTTCCGCCACTATTACACGGAGCAGATCGACCAGCTGATCCGCAACCACCGGGTCGGGATCGAGGTCGGGGTCAGCGAGACGCCGATCCCGGTGCATTTCGCCTTCCCCGACGTGCATGTCGAGGGCGAGCTGACGCCGGAATCGCTGCAGAACTTGCGCAACCTGTTCGACCTGCCGGATCTCGCGGCGATGGACGACAACATCGTCAACGGCACCGCGGTCATCCCGCCCGGCGTGCCGCACCCGCTGGCCTTGTTCACCGCGCCGCGGGTCGACTACTCGCTGTTCCGGCTGAAGCATTACACCGCGACCTCGCCGCAGCATTTCCAGAACTTCGTGCTGTTCACCAACTACCAGTTCTACATCGACGAGTTCGTGCGGCACGCCCAGGAGCTGATGCGACAGGGCGGCGGCGAGTACCAGGCCTTCGTCGAGCCGGGCGACCGGGTGACCAGGCCCGGCGAGACCCCGCCGCCACCCTCGACCCAGCGGCTGCCGCAGATGCCGGCCTATCACCTGACCCGGCCGGGCCATTCCGGCATCACCATGGTGAATATCGGCATCGGGCCTTCCAATGCGAAGACCATCACCGACCATGTGGCGGTGTTAAGGCCGCATGCCTGGATCATGCTCGGGCATTGCGCGGGCCTGCGCAACACGCAGAAGCTCGGCGATTACGTGCTCGCCCATGCCTATGTGCGCGACGACCATGTGCTCGACGCCGATCTGCCGCTGTGGATTCCGATCCCGGCCTTGGCCGAGATCCAGGTGGCGCTGGAACGCGCGGTCAGCGAGGTGACCGGCCTTAAGGACCAGGGGCTCAAAGGCGTGATGCGCACCGGGACGGTCGCCACCATCGACAACCGCAACTGGGAGCTCCGCGACTATGCCGAGCCGGTGCAGCGCTTCAGCCAGAGCCGCGCCATCGCCCTCGACATGGAGAGCGCCACCATCGCCGCCAACGGATTCCGGTTCCGGGTGCCCTACGGCACCCTGCTCTGCGTTTCCGACAAGCCGCTGCACGGCGAATTGAAGCTGCCCGGCATGGCCGACGCCTTCTACAAGCAGCAGGTCGGCCAGCACCTGAAGATCGGCATCCGCACCATGGAGCGGCTGCGCGCCCTGGGGCTGGACAAGCTGCATTCGCGGAAGCTCCGGAGCTTCGCCGAAGTGGCGTTCCAGTAGCGTCTGGTTCCGCTGGAGCGGCCTGGCCCGCGCCTGGGCCTCCGCGCCGCCGCCCGTTTTTATCGACTTATGAATAGGTTCAATCGATAGGCCGGAATATCTGTGCGCGTGATCACACGTTACGCCATTGGATCGCTCCAGCGCCCGCCCCAACCCCGCAACGCGTTGACCGGCCCTGATTCGGGGCGCTGAGTGCCATCCTCCGTGGGGACTTGACAATGTGTATGCGTCACACATATAAATACATGCATCAGTCATACATCATGGCTGACGCAGTCAGAACGGAGGAACGTCATGGATCGCAGCAATCGTAAGGACAACCGCGTCCCGCATGGCTTGAGCTTCCTGATGTGGCCGGCCCTGCTCCGCGCCCCCTGGCTGATCGGCGATGTGATGGGCGACGGGAATGACGACCGCCTCGAGGCGGAGCGCCGCCGCCGGCGCGCCCGCTGAGTTCCGCGACAAGTTCGGGGGCTTGACGACTATGTGCTCCGCGCATATTTCCCTGGAGGGTGACGATTCCGATCCTTCGAGGGACGAGACCATGACCACGCGGCTCGAGAACCTGCTGGGCGCGTTCAGCGTCGCCGTCAACGACAGCATGGACAACGCCTTCGACGAGGCCTGCGCGGTCGGAGACAGCGCGCCGGCCGCCATGATCCTGATCCATGAGAATCCGGATACGCGGATCGAGGCGCTGGCGCGTTATCTCACCCTTAGCCATTCGGGTACGGTGCGGCTGGTCGATCGCCTCAGCCAGGCGGGCTGGGTGGCGCGCGAGACCTGCGACGACAAACGCGCGGTCGTCCTGGTGCTCACCAAGGCCGGCGCGAAGGTGGCGGAGCGCCTGCTCGAAGGCCGCCGCAAAAGTCTCGGCAAGGCGTTGAGCGGAATCAGCGCCGCGGACCGGAAGGTGCTGGAGCGGCTGCTGCCGCAGATGCTCAACAACCTGGTGACCGGCCGGGCGCAGGCGGATCACACCTGCCGCTATTGCGATTCCGGCGCCTGCGAACGGGAAGGCTGTCCGCTTCCCGATTGAACCGGGCCGATTGAGCCCAGGCCCCGAATGAACCCAGGACTGGGTTCACGCGACCAATCGAGCGATTGGCTCAACTGCCTGCACCATCCAATTGAGGCAGTGTTAATGCGCAACTTTATGCGCAAACCACATCGCACCAATTCAGCGCCCAAGGTTCGATGTGGAAGTCGGAACAACCGGCGCGGTTTCGGCGTTTCTTAAGCAGTTAACGCAACCCTTCGATGATGCGGAATCGTCACGGTTCGGCGCAATCGCGCGCAGCCCGACGCATCTCGCTTGTACGGCGTCAGGCGCGTGACTAGCTTCAAACCGGGGACGATCGGAAAGGATCGGCGGCAAAATGCCGACGGGGACAGAATCAACCATGCCTGATGCCATTGCGCCCAGCGCGGCAGCACCGGCCGCTTCGGCCGGCACCGGCATCTTCCGCGAAGCGAAGTTCAAGATCGGCGACGTTGTGAAGCACCGGGTATTCCCGTTCCGCGGCGTCGTGTTCGACGTCGACCCGGTGTTCGACAACACCGAGGAATGGCTCGCCTCGATCCCCGAAGACGTGCGCCCGCACAAGGACCAGCCGTTCTATCACCTGCTGGCCGAGAACGCGGAGACCACCTACGTCGCCTATGTCTCGGAGCAGAACCTGCTGGCCGACGACAGCGGCGAGCCCTGCCGCCACCCGCTGCTGCGCGAGATGTTCAGCAGCCCGAAGCGCGGCACCTATCGCATGAAGGCGATGAAGCCGAACTGACCGAGTCGACTCGCGTTTCGCTCCTGCTGTCCGCTGCGCTGCAATGCGGCCTGAATAGCCGGTAATTCACAGCAAAGCGGATGGCGAATGTGAATTGCGCGGGAAAAGTGATGCGCGCGCGCCACGGTTCCCTGCAAAATTCAGCATATTTGGCGCGATTTCCTTGACGTTAACCAGCACACGCGTAGCTTCCTTCGCAGGGGAGAATTGCAACGACGACTGAGGACTCGATGCGCGCGTCGTTTCCGGTGCTGCGCTGCTGCGGCGACATCCTGATCGGCCTACTGGTGCTGGCGACGGCCTGGGGCCTCGGCTTCGGCCTGCTGCGCATCCTGCCGGAATTTCTCTCGGCCTTCCTCAACTACACCGGCACGCTCGGGATCCTGATCGCGCTCGGCATCGTGGTGCCGCCGGCGACGCTGGTCATCCTCGGCAAGACCCGAAAGCGCATCGGCCTCACTTTGAGCCCGGTCTTCGCCGCGACCCTCGCGGCCGTGGGCTTCCTCGCGGCCGGCTATCTGCAGATGCTCGAGGTTCGCGAGCTGGAGCAACGCGCCTTCCTGAAGCCGGAGGCGCAGCACGACGTCCTGGTACTGCCCTCTTCCGGATGCGACATCGATTGCATGAAGGTGCTGACCCAGACCAGCTATTCCGTCGCCGGCTATGCCGCTTCCTCGACCGACCAGATGGTGCTCTATCGCAAGGCCAGCGGTGACGTCTGCTATCAGAAAGACAACGTCGCCATGCTGATCAAGTTCACCCGCGCCGGCTATGCCGGGGTCTGCACGACGCAGAGCCCGATCACCGATCTCAGCGACGCCTTGATCCTGGAGCGGCAGGTCGGGCGCGGCAATCATCCGGAGCTCAACCTGCCCAGCTGGTATGACGGCGCGTTCTACAGCTTCATCGAGCGCAACAACGGCAAGGACCGGCTGCTCGGCCGCTGGGCCGATGGCAAGGTGAAGGCGCTGACCGAGTTTCCGGTCGGACCGCGGTTCGAGGAGCTCGACTTCTATGGCGCCGCGCTCGGCGTGCATTTCCCGAAGGAAAAGGTCTTCGGCAAGGACGACCTGGTGGCGCGGGTTGAGAAGCTGCGGCCCATCCTGAAGTCGCCGGACGTCCAGCCCGAGGTGGTCTGGGCCTATGGCGACCTGCTAAATGAGCTGCGCAACAGCCGGCCCGCCGTCCAAGAACCGATCGCCGCGCCCGTCGCCGCACCGGGCGAGCCGAGTGCGGCGCCGGCACCGGAGCTGCAGCCGATCAAGGCCTCCGCCACCGTCACGAACTGACCCCTTCCGCATTCTCGGACGGCGCCATCGAGCGCGCTTGACTCTGGAATAAAATGAGAACATTATGGGTACATAATTAATACAGAGGGTGAGTTTTGCGATGTTTCGCATGCAGTCCACGGGGACCGGGATCCACAAAGTCATCCATCAGATCGGCGAAGGTGCCGTTTTCGGCGCGCTGATCACCCTCATTCTCTGGGCGCCGCATTTCGTCGCCTCCTAAGGGGTCGACGTTCCGAAATTGCAGGACACCCGGCACTGAGCCCCCTATCTATGCGGCAGTGACTCGCCGAGGGGACGCATGCCGGGTGACCAGGAATCGAACAGATCGACCGCATTGCCGGTGCCGCTGCAGGCATTGCGCGATTTTGTGAGGCTCGAGAGCGCCGGCGGCATCCTGCTGCTGATCGCCGCGGCGCTGGCGCTGGTGATCAGCAATTCGCCGCTGGCCTGGCTCTATGAAGGGCTGCTGGAGCTGGACCTCGGCGTCACACTCGGCACCTTCGCCTTCCAGAAGACACTGATCCATTGGATCAACGACGGCCTGATGGCGGTGTTCTTCTTCCTGGTCGGGCTGGAGATCAAGCGCGAGGTCCTGGAAGGCGAGCTCTCCAGCGCGCGCCAGGTGGCGCTGCCGGGGCTCTGCGCCCTGGGCGGGATGGCGATGCCGGCGCTGGTCTATCTCGCCTTCAACTGGACGGTCCCGGAGAACCACGCCGGCTGGGCGATCCCGGCCGCGACCGACATCGCCTTTGCCGTGGGCGTGATGGCGCTGCTCGGCGGGCGCATCCCCGAGGGCCTGAAGATCTTTCTGCTGGCGCTGGCGATCATCGACGATCTCGGCGCGATCGTGATCATCGCGATCTTCTACACCGCGGATCTCTCGCTGATCTCGCTCGGCCTGGCGGCGCTCGGGATTCTGGGGCTGGCCGTGCTGAACCGGCTTGGCGTCCTGAAGCTCGCCCCCTATGTCCTGGTCGGCATCTTCATCTGGATCTGCGTGCTGAAATCCGGGGTGCATGCCACGCTGGCCGGCGTCGCCATCGCCTTTGCCATTCCGCTCAGAGTTGCGGGGCCGCGCGAGCAGACGCCGCTGCGGCGCTGCGAGCACGCGCTGCATCCCTGGGTCACCTTCGGGATCATGCCGGTCTTCGCCTTCGCCAATGCCGGCGTGCCGCTGGGCGGCGGGATCGGGCTCCAGGCCTTCCTGCAGCCGATCGGCCTCGGCATCGCCGGCGGCCTCTTCATCGGCAAGCAGCTGGGCGTGATGCTGGTGGCGGTGCTCGGCGTGGCCCTGGGCCTGTTCCGCCTGCCGGAGCGGGTCACCTGGGCGCAGATGTACGGCGCAAGCGTCTTGACCGGGATCGGCTTCACCATGAGCCTGTTCATCGGCACCCTGGCCTTCAGCGGGCCGGAAACCGCGGCTTCGCTGCGGCTCGGCGTGCTGACGGGCTCGATCCTGTCAGCGGTGTTCGGCTATCTGGTGCTGCGGCTGGCGCCGCGGGCCGCACCTCCAGGCGCTATTTCAGGCTGAGTGCCCCGCTGACGCTCTTGGCAAAAGCGGAGACCGGGACCGCGGTCGCGATCGGGTTCTTGTCGGTGCCGGCGATGGCGTTGTGGATGCCGATGATCTCGGCCTGGCCGTCCTGGATCAGCAGCAATGGTGCGCCGGAGACACCGAAGGTCACGTCGCAGCGATGCTTCAGCAGCTTGAAGTCGGTCGCTTCGCCGAGCAACTGGCAGCCCTGGTCGCGCATCAGCTGCTCGCCGTAATCCACGGCATAGCCCGCGACATTCAGCTCGCCGGACTTCGCCGCGGCCATGGTGTCTTCCAGCGAGCGCTTGGTCAGCGGGATCGGCTTCACATCGAGCGGTTGCTCGAGCTCGATGATCGCCCAATCGCGCGCTATCTCCGTGAGTTCGTTGCGGCGGTTGGGGTTGTAGCCGGGCGCGATGGTGAAGCGTTGCGCCTTGCTGTGGGCGGCATACTTCCCACGCCGGTAGCCGGCGACGAAATGCACCTCGACCGGCAAGGCCCAGCGCTGGGTCGTGGTGTTGAACAGGCAATGCGCGGCGGTCAGCACCTGGCGCGCGCCGATTAGCGCCGCGGTGCAATGGCCGCCGATCTCGCGGTTCAGGCGGCCGATGGCGATCCAGGGCCATTGCGTGGAATCCGCCGGCACCCGGTTGTCGACGCCGACGATGCCGATCCGCAGCGTCGATCGCGCGGCAGCGGCCGGCGCCGCGGTCGGCGCCAGCCCGGTCGCCGCGGGATCGGCGAAGGCCGGAAGCGCAAGACCGAGCGCCAGCAGGAAAGCGGCGCTAGCCCGCCAGAAAGGCATTCTGGACCACCACGCCGATCAGCGCGGCAAGGGCGAAGGCGGAGATGCCGAACAATGCCAGCAGCAAGGTGCTCAGGCGATCGGTCGGGCGCAGCTGGCGGTCGGCGGCGATGCGCTTGGGGCTGCGCATGTCCTTGCCGACCAGGAGGACGAGATAGGAGCGGCCGAGCAGCGGCAGGCGCATGCCGAAGCGCGCATCGATCGGATGGCGCCGGGCGCGGGCCGAGCTCGCGGCGTTGCGGATCGCGGCGACCTGCTCGGTCGAGAGGCTGTGCAGGATGTCCGGCGGCAGGCGCCGCAGCACGACTTCGCCGCGCACATCATCCATCAGCATGGCCAGGCTCCTTTGCGCGCGAAAGCGTCGCTTCAAGTCGAGCCTGAATTTCGCAACAGATGTTTAATGGAGGGTGAACAAACGACGGGAAAAACCGTCGCATCGACAGGCACTTAGAGCGAACGGGCGGGCATTATCGATGGTTCGGTAACTGGCGGATGCAGGCGCCTTAAGCTAGTCTTTACCCTGTTCATGCCGAAAATCCCTGGAATTCCGCGACCCGGCTGCCACCGCGTTTCCAACCTTTCGCATCACAGTCCCCAGCGAGCCGATCATGCGAGCCGAAAACCTGAAGACGAAATTCATCGACGACATCCTGCGCTTCGTCGGTGAGCGCATCGAGCGACCGCGCCAGAAGGCGGTCGAAGACTTCATCCGCGCCTTCTACGCCAATGTCGCCGCCGACGACATCGCGGGCGAGGCGCCGGAGGACCTGTTCTCGGCCGCACTCTCGCTGTTCAACTTCGCGCAGAAGCGCACGCCCGGCTCGCCCAAGGTGCGAGTCTTCAACCCCGAGGTCGAGGAGCACGGCTGGAAGAGCCCGCACACGATCATCGACGTGGTCAACGACGACATGCCGTTCCTGGTCGATTCGGTGACCGCGGAATTGAATCGCCAGGACATGGCGGTGCATCTGGTCATCCACCCGATCATGCGGATCGAGCGCGACGCCTCCGGCAAGCTGCTCTCGATCGGCAAGGCCGAGGCGCCGGCGGAATCGGTGATGCAGCTCCGGGTCGCGCAGGCCGCGAGCGGCGCGCGCATGGAAGAAGTGAAGGCGCGGATCGAGGCGGTGCTCAGCGACGTGCGTGCGGCGGTGGCCGACTGGCAGGCGATGCTCGCCGAGCTGATGCACGCGATCGACGACGTCGCCTCCATGCCGGCCGGCGTCGACAAGGCGGAGAGCGAGGAAGCGCTCGCCTTCCTGAAATGGGTCGCCGACAACCACTTCACCTTCCTCGGCTATCGCGAATACGCGCTGGCCGGCAGCGGCAAGGATGCCAGCTACAGCATCACCGACGGGCCGTCGCTCGGCGTCTTGAAGGATTTCAACACCCGGGTGTTCGAAGGCATCCGCAACCGCAAGGACGCGCCGCCGGAGATCCGCAGCTTCATCAACCAACCCAAGCCCCTACTGGTCACCAAGGCGAGCTTGCGATCCACCGTGCACCGCGACGCGCCGATGGATGCGATCGGCATCAAGCGCTTCGACAAGAAGGGCAAGGTGATCGGCGAGCGGCTGTTCGTCGGCCTGTTCACCTCGGTCGCCTACAGCCGCAGCCCCTGGGACATCCCGCTGCTCCGCCACAAGGTGGCGCTGGTCGCGAAGCGCGCCGGCTTCAACAAGAACAGCCACGACGAGAAGGCGCTGGAGCATATCCTCGAGACCTTCCCGCGCGACGAGCTGTTCCAGGCGACCGAGGACGAGCTCTACGACATTGCGATCGGCATCCTCAATCTGCAGGAGCGCCAGCGGGTCGCCCTGTTCGTGCGCCGCGATCCTTACGAGCGCTTCATCTCCTGCTTCGTCTATCTGCCGCGCGACCGGATGACCACCGACATAAGGCTGACCATCCAGGAGATCCTGGCGCGGGCCTTCAACGGCAAGGTCTCGACCTACTATACGCATATGGATGACGGGCCACTCGCCAGACTGAACGTGATCGTCGCCACCACGCCGGGCGAGATCCCGGCGGTCAATCTCAAGGAGATCGAGACCCAGATCGCCGATGCCTGCCGTTCCTGGCGCGACCGGATGAAAGAGGCCCTGGTCGAGATCAAGGGCGAGGCCACCGGACTCGCACTGCTGAAACGCTATCAGGAGGCCTTCCCCCTGGGCTTCCAGGAGCAGTTCGGCGCGCGGGCGGCGGTCGCCGACATCGAGCGCGTCGAGCAGGCTCTCAAGGCCACCACGCCGCCGATCAACCTCTATCGTCCGGTCGAGGCGGCGGGCAACGCGCTGCACCTGAAGCTCTATCGCGCAACCGAGAAGATCGCGCTGTCGAACGTGCTGCCCTCGCTGGAGAATTTCGGCCTCAGGGTGATCAGCGAGAATGCCTATGCGGTCGAGCCGGCCGGCATGGACGAGCCGGTCTGGATCCATGACTTCGCCATGGTGACCGCCGACGGCGCCGAGATCGACGTCGCCGAGCTCCGCGATCGTTTCCAGGACGCCTATGCGCGGATCTGGACCGCCGAGCTCGAGGACGACGGCTTCAACCGGCTGGTGCTGACGGCGGGGCTCGCCTGGCGCGACGTGGCTTTGATCCGCGCCTATTGCAAATATCTGCGGCAGGCGGCGATCGCCTTCAGCCAGGCCTACATGGAGGCGACGCTCTGCGGCAATCCGAAGATCACCCAGGCGATCGTGCGGCTGTTCCATCTCAGGAACGATCCCGCCTTCACCGGTGACCGGGTGGCCGGCACCGCGAAGATCAACGCCGAGATCGAGCAGATGCTGGAAGGCGTCAGCAATCTCGACGATGACCGCATCCTGCGCCGCTACGTCAACGCGGTGGTCAATACCTTGCGCACCAACTTCTTCCAGCCGCCGGCCAATGGCGGCGTGAAGGAATACATCTCCTTCAAGCTGGATTCCCAGAAGCTGGACGAGCTGCCGCTGCCGCGGCCGCTGGTCGAGGTCTTCGTCTACGCGCCGCATGCCGAGGCCGTGCATCTCCGTGGCGGGAAGGTCGCGCGCGGCGGCATCCGCTGGTCCGACCGCAAGGAGGATTTCCGCACCGAGGTGCTGGGCCTGATGAAGGCGCAGATGGTGAAGAACGCGGTCATCGTGCCGGTCGGCTCCAAGGGCGGCTTCGTGGTGAAGCGGCCGCCGGTCAACGCGGATCGCGAGACCATGCAGGCGGAGGTGATCCGCTGCTATCAGACCCTGATGAAGGGATTGCTCGATCTCACCGATAACCTGGTCGGCGGCAAGGTGGTGCCGCCGCCGCAGGTGGTGCGCCACGACGAGGACGATCCCTATCTCGTGGTCGCGGCCGACAAGGGCACCGCGACCTTCTCCGACATCGCGAACGCGGTCAGCCGCGCCTATGGCTTCTGGCTGGACGATGCCTTTGCCTCGGGTGGTTCGGCCGGCTACGACCACAAGAAGATGGGCATCACCGCCCGCGGCGCCTGGGAGAATGTGAAGCGGCATTTCCGCGAGCTCGGGACCGACATCCAGACGCAGCCCTTCACCTGCGTCGGCGTCGGCGACATGTCGGGCGACGTGTTCGGCAACGGCATGCTCTGCTCGGGCGAAACGCGGCTGATCGCCGCCTTCAACCACATGCATATCTTCATCGATCCCAACCCGGACCCGAAGGCGAGCTTCGCCGAGCGCAAGCGGATGTTCGACCTGCCCCGCTCGACCTGGGCGGATTACGACGCGAAGCTGATCTCCCAAGGCGGCGGCATCTACGAGCGGCGCGCCAAGTCGATCAAGCTCTCCGCAGAAGCGCAGAAGGCGATCGGGCTCATGAAGGAGCAGGTGACGCCGAACGAGGTGATCAAGGCGATCCTGGTCGCCGAGGTCGATCTCTTGTTCCTCGGCGGCATCGGCACCTATGTGAAAGCGACCGACGAGACCCATCTCGAGGTCGGCGACCGCGCCAATGACGCGATCCGCATCAACGGCAACCAGGTCAAGGCCAAGGTGATCGGCGAGGGCGCCAACCTCGGCTTCACCCAGAGGGGCCGGATCGAGGCAGCGCTCCATGGTCGGAAGCTCAATACCGACGCGCTCGACAATTCGGCCGGCGTCGACACCTCGGACCATGAGGTCAACATCAAGATCCTCTTGAACGAGTCGGTCGCCAACGGCGACCTCACCATGAAGCAGCGCGACAAGTTGCTGGCCTCGATGACCGACGACGTCGCGAAGCTGGTGCTGCGGCACAACTACCTGCAGTCCCAGGCCCTGTCGGTGGCGGAGAACCTGAGCTTCACCTTGCTCGACCAGCAGAACCGCTTCATGCGGGCGCTGGAGCGCGCCGGCAAGCTCGACCGCGCGATCGAGTTCCTGCCCGACGACGAGATCATGCGCGAGCGGCTGGCCCAGCGGATCGGCCTGACCAGGCCGGAGCTGGCGGTGCTGCTGGCCTATTCCAAGACCACGCTCTATGACGAGCTGCTGCCCTCGGATCTCCCCGACGATCCGCGGCTGGTGCAGGATCTCTACGACTACTTCCCGCCGGCGCTGAAGTCGGAATTCCGGCCGCAGATCGAGAAGCATCGCCTGCGCCGGGAGATCATCGCGACGCTGGTCACCAACTCGCTGGTGAACCGAGTGGGATCGACCTTCGTTCATGTGATCCGCGAGAAGACCGGCCAGCCCGCGAATGCCGTGGCGCGCGCCTATGCCATCGTGCGCGAGACCTTCCGCTTCCGCGAGCTCTGGTCGGCGATCGAGGCCTTGGACAACAAGGTCGATGCCAAGACCCAGACCGAGATGCTGATCGAGATCAACCGGCTCGCCGAGCCGGCGACGTCATGGTTCCTCAGGAACGGCGCGCATCCGCTCGACGTCTCGGCACTGCTGGCCGAGGCCCAGCCGGGCATCACCGCGCTCGAAGCCGCGATGTATGAGCTGATCTCGGAATCCGACCGGACCGACATGGACCAGTACCGGGCGGCGCTGATGGAGAAAGGCGTGCCGCAGGATCTCGCGGTCCGGATCGCCAACCTGCCGCAGCTCTGGTCCTCGCTGGACATCGTGCGGATCGCCACCAAGGCCAAGATCAGGGTCGAGGCGGCGGCAGCGGTCTACTACGAGATCGGCACGGTGTTCTGCCTCGACTGGCTGCGCGAGGGTGCCCGCAAACTGATCGGCGACAACCATTGGGACCGGCTCGCGGTCTTCGCCATCATCGACGACCTGTACGGCCATCAGCGCGATCTGACGGCCGCGGTGCTGGCGGATCAGAAGGGCAAGCCCGCCAAGGAGGCGATCGAAGCCTGGCGCGCCGGGCGTGCCGTGACGGCGCAACGCATCGACCAGCTGTTCGCGGACTTGCGGCAGGTCGGCAAGATCGAGCTCTCGATGCTGGCAGTGGCCAACCGGGCGCTCCGGAGCGTGATGGAGTGACGAGGCATCTATAGCCTCGTCATCCTCCGCGAAGGCGGAGGATCCATATGTGGACGGCCCCCGTGTTGCAAGATAGGGCGGCTTTGAATCGGATCGATTGCGTCCATATGTCCGGCCTGTTTGGTGCGGTCGCGATTGACCGCTGGCCGAGATGGCGTCCGCGACG
>NZ_JAYRKD010000028.1:0-80335 GCF_041905885.1 Dongia sp.
CCAGAAGATGAGGGAGGGAGATGGAGGCACCGTATAAAGCCCTCCCCCAACTTTGGGGGAGGGTTGGGAGGGGGTGCAAGCGATGACTCTGTCCGCCATCAGCGCAAAAACAACGTCGCAAGACCGAGGAAGGAGAAGAAGCCGAGGCAATCTGTGGTCGTGGTCAGGAACGGCCCGGCGCCGGTCGCCGGGTCGAGGCCGAGCCGGTCCATGACCAGCGGGATGACGGTGCCGGCGAAGCCCGCCCAGACCATGTTGAAGATCATGGCCGCGGCGAGCACGAAGCCGAGCTCGATATGCCCATACCACAGGGCGCCGATGGTGCCGAGGATCAGGGCAAAGATGCAGGCGTTCATCAAGCCAACCAGCAGCTCCTTGGCGATGATGCGCCAGACGTTGCTGTTCGGCGTGATGTCCTTCGTCGCCAGGGCGCGCACGGTGACGGTGATCACCTGCACGCCGGCATTGCCGCCCATGGCCGCGGTGATCGGCATCAGCACGGCCAGTGACGGGAACTGCCCGATCATGCCTTCAAAGCGCGAGATAACCGCCACCGCGATCAGCGTGTTGATCAGAGTGACCACCAGCCACTGGATGCGGCGGAAGGCGGTGATGTGGGCCGGATCGTGGAAATCGGTGTCGCCGACGCCGACGATCGCCAGCAGGTCTTCCTCGGCCTCCTCGTCGATGACGCGGACGACGTCGTCCACCGTGACCACGCCGATCAGCTTGCCGCCGTCATCCACGACCGGCGCCGAGATCAGCGCGTATTGCCGGAACATGTAGGCGACGGCTTCCTGGTCCATGTCGGCCGGTACCAGGCGAAGCTCTGTCTCCATGATGTCGGAGAGGTTGGCGTCGCGCGGCGAGCGGATGGCACGGCTGAGCGCGACCGAGCCCGCCGGCTTGTGGAGCCGGTCGACCACATAGAGGCTGTAGAAGTCGTCCGGCAGGTCCTTGGTGTTGCGGAGGAAATCGATGGTCTGGCCGACATTCCAATGCAGCGGCACCGCTACCAGCTCGCGCTGCATCAGGCGGCCGGCGCTGTCCTCGGGGAAGGTCAGGCCCTGCTCGAGGGCGACGCGGTCCTCCTGCGGGATGACGTCGAGGACCTGCTGCTGCCTCTCCTCGTCGAGATTCTCGAGGATCTCGACCGCGTCGTCGGAATCCAGCTCCGAGACGACCTCGGCCAGCTCTTCCGGCTTCATCTGGTCGACCACCTCCTCGCGGAGCGTGTCTTCCAGATGCGAAATGGTCTCGGCCTCGATCACATGCTTGGTGATCTCGAGGAAGAGCCGTCGCTCCTCGGGGTCGAGATGCTCGATGAGGTCCGCGACATCGGCCGGGTGGAGCGGCTCGATCAGCGCCTCGACCTGCGGGATGTCGGCTTCGGCCAGCGCCGCCTTGATGTTCTGCAGGAGCTCCTGCGAGGGGCCGTAAAGCTCTTCCTCGTCCACGGTCTCGACGACCGGGGCGCGTTCAGGTTCGTTCGGCTGGAGGTCCGCCGGGCTCAAGAAGCGGCTCCCGACCGCTTCTCGTGACCATCTTGCGCCTCCACGACCGCGATCGCCGTCATGTTGACGATGCCGCGCACGGTCTGCGTGGGCGAGAGCACATGCACCGGCTGCGCCGCGCCGAGCAGGATCGGGCCGATCGAGGTGCCCTGGCCCAGCAGCCGCAACAGGTTGAGCGCGATGTTCGAGGCGTCGAGATTCGGCATGACCAGGAGATTGGCCTTGCCGGAGAGGCGCGAGCTCGGGAACAGGCGCGCGCGAATCTGCTCATCGACCGCCAGATCGGCGCGCATCTCGCCTTCGACCTCGAGCTCGGGATCGCGTTGCAGCACCAGGCCCAGCGCCCGGCGCATCTTGCGCGCCGAAGTCGAGGTGTCGGTGCCGAAGTTGGAATGCGAGAGCAGGGCCGCCTTCGGCACGATGCCGAAGCGCCGGATCACCGCCGCGGAATGGATCGTGATCTCGGCGATTTCGTCCTCGGTCGGGTCGGGATTGGCCTCGGTGTCGGCGAGGAAGAAGGTGCCGGTCGGCAGGATGATCGCGGTCATCGCCGCGAAGGAGCGGCTGCCCGGCGCCTTGCCGATCACCGCGCTGACATGTTCCAGATGCCGGTGGAAGCGGCCGACCGTGCCGCAGAGCATGGCATCGGCCTCGCCGCGGCGGACCATCAGCGACGCGATCACGGTGGGACGGGTGCGCACGATGTCGCGCGCCACGTCGGGCGAGACGCCGCGCCGCTCGGTCAGGCGGTGGTAGAGGGTCCAGTATTCCTTGTAGCGGTGGTCGTTCTCGGGATCGACCAGCTCGAAGTCGCGGCCGGCCTGCAGGCGCAGCCCGAGGCGCTCGATCCGCTTCTGGATCACCGAGCGCCGGCCGATCAGGATCGGCTTGGCCAGGCCCTCGTCGATCGCGGTCTGCGCGGCGCCGAGCACCCGCTCCTCCTCGCCCTCGGCATAGACCACGCGTTTGGGGTCGCGGCGGGCGCGGTCGAACAGCGGCTTCATCACCAGGCCGGAGCGGAACACGAATTGCTGCAGGCGTTCCTTGTATTCCGCCCAGTCGGCGATCGGGCGGGTGGCGACGCCGCTTTCCATCGCCGCCTTGGCGACGGCGGGCGCGATCTCGACGATGAGCCGCGGGTCGAAGGGGCGCGGGATCAGGTAGTCGGCGCCGAACTGCAGGCTCTCGCCGCCATAGGCCGAGGACGCGACATCCGACACTTCGGCCCGGGCGAGTCTGGCGATCGCCTTTACGCAGGCGATCTTCATCGCCTCGTTGATCGCGGTGGCCCCGACGTCGAGCGCGCCGCGGAAGATGTAGGGGAAGCAGAGGACGTTGTTGACCTGGTTCGGGAAGTCCGAGCGGCCAGTCGCGATCACCGCTTCCGGGCGGATCGCCTTGACCTCGTCCGGCATGATCTCCGGCGTCGGGTTGGCCAGCGCGAAGACGATCGGCCGCTCGTTCATCGTGGCGACCATCTCCGGCTTCAGCACGCCCGGCGCCGAGAGGCCGAGGAAGATGTCGGCGCCCTTGATCGCATCGGCCAGGGTGCGCGCATTGGTCTTCCGGGCGTAGCGGTCCTTGCGCGGGTCCATCAGCTCCTTGCGGCCTTCATAGACCACGCCGGCGATGTCGCTGACGATGATGTTGTCGATCGGGAAGCCCAGCGCCACCAGGAGATCGAGGCAGGCGAGCGCGGCGGCGCCGGCGCCGGAGGTGACCAGCTTCACCCGGTCGATCGGCTTGCCGACGACCTCCAGCCCGTTCATCAGCGCGGCGGCGACGATGATCGCGGTGCCGTGCTGGTCGTCGTGCATGACCGGGATCTTCATCCGCTCCCGGAGCTTGCTCTCGATCTCGAAGCATTCCGGCGCCTTGATGTCCTCGAGATTGATGCCGCCGAAAGTGGGCTCGAGGGCGGCGACGATATCGACCAGCTTCGCGGGGTCGGTCTCCGCGATCTCGATGTCGAAGACGTCGATATCGGCGAATTTCTTGAAGAGGACCGCCTTGCCCTCCATCACCGGCTTGGCGGCCAGCGGGCCGATGGCGCCCAGGCCCAGCACGGCAGTGCCGTTGGTGACCACGGCGACCAGGTTGGCGCGGCTGGTGACCTCGGCGGCGGCGCCGGGATCGGCGACGATCGCCTCGCAGGCGGCGGCGACGCCCGGGGAATAGGCCAGCGCCAGGTCGCGCTGGTTGGCCAGCGGCTTGGTCGGGATGATGGCCAGTTTTCCCGGCTTGGGCAGGCGGTGATATTCGAGCGCGCCGGCTTTCAGGCTGTCATCCGCCATCCGTTCCTCGACCCCATTTCTTCAGGAGAATCTGGATAGTGCTTTGGGAGGACAGCATATAGCGGAGGTACCCGCGCGCGCTACAGCGGCGGGATCTCCCACGAACGATATCAGCTTTGCACTGAAGGGATTGGTGCGGTCGAGAAGACTCGAACTTCCACGGGTTGCCCCACAGCGACCTCAACGCTGCGCGTCTACCAGTTCCGCCACGACCGCAGCGGGGGCGAGGGAATGACGATCAGCCCCTTGCCTAATCCAGGCCGGGGGAATAGCAAATCGGCCGTGCCCGATCAAGCAGAAAGCACCCCCGGAATGGCCCCTGGAACCCCCCTGGCCCAGCCCGCCCCGATGCCGCTGGAATGGCGGATTTCCGAGAGTTTGGTCGATTATCCCACCGCCCTGGCCGAGATGGAGGCCCGGGCCGCCGCCATCCACGCCGGGACCGCGCCGGAACAGGTCTGGCTGCTGGAGCATCCCCCGCTCTACACCGCCGGCACCAGCGCCCGGGCGGAGGACCTGCTGCTGCCCGAGGCTCTGCCGGTCTTCAAGTCCGGCCGTGGCGGACAGCTCACCTATCACGGGCCCGGGCAGCGGATCGGCTATGTGATGCTCGACCTCAAGGCGCGCGGCGGCGATTTGCGGCGCTATGTGCACGACCTCGAGGCATGGATCATCGGCACGCTCGCGCGCCTCGGCGTGAAGGGCGAGCGGCGCGACGGCCGGATCGGGATCTGGGTTTCCCATGATGGGCGCGAGGACAAGATCGCGGCCCTGGGAGTCCGGGTCCGGCACGGGGTCACCTTCCACGGCATCGCGATCAACCGCGATCCCGAGCTGGCGCATTTTGCCGGCATCGTCCCTTGCGGCATCCGGGAAAGCGCCGCGCAGCCCTTCGGCGTCACTTCGCTGGCCAAGCTCGGGAAGGCGGTAAGTCGGGGGGAGCTGGACGCGGCGCTGCAAAGCAGCTTCCACGCGGTCTTCGGCTGAAGCCCGCGACACCGCGTCGCGCCGCTTCCTGTCACAGTCCCTCCCGTCTTTGCCGGGCGTATCCTGGCCGGAAAAGCATTCAGCCTTCAGGATTCAGGGGAGAACGTCCATGGAGCGACGGGCACCGCCGAAGGAAATGACCGCGATGATGCTGACGCTCGCGGTCGATCCGGAGAAGATGGCCACCGACTGGGGCCGGGTCCAGCTGCAGCACGCGATCAAGCGCTGCCAGGACTGCAAGACGCTGATGACCTGCCGCTACTGGCTGACGGACGTGCACCGCGATCCGCGCGCCTTCCGCAGCTTCTGCCCGAATGCCGGGATGTTCGAGCGCTTCCGCGGCGACCGCCGCAGCAAGGCACGCTAGACGGTCGGGAGCTGCGCGAAGCCGCCGGTGACCGCGCCGTCTTCGATCGCGATCTCGACCGCCGTGACCCGGGCCGCCCTCGGTCCCTGGCGACAGGCTTCGATCATGTAATCCACATCGCGGATCGGACCCGAGACCAGCGCCTCGACGGAGCCGTCCGCCCGGTTGCGAACCCAGCCGTTGAGGCCGCGGGTCATCGCCTCGGTGACGGTCCAGTAGCGATAGGACACGCCCTGCACCCGGCCACGGATGGTGAGCCGTACCGTCTTCCAGTCCTCCGGCAGGGCGATCATCTCACGCGAACTCGAGGATGATCTGATCGACCGCCAGGCTGTCGCCAGCCTTCGCGTGAAGCTTCGCCACCTTGCCATCGCGCTCGGCCTTCAGGATGTTCTCCATCTTCATCGCCTCGACCACGGCGAGGGTCTGGCCGGCCTTGACCTCCTCGTCGGGCGTGACGGCGAGGCTGACCAGCAGGCCTGGCATCGGCGACAGCAGGAAGCGCGACATGTCGGGCGGCAGCTTCTCCGGCATATGGGCGTCGAGCTCTGCGGCGCGGCTGTTCAAGACCATGACCTTGCAGCTGGCGCCGCCGTGCGTCACGCGATAGCCGACGCCGTTGCGGTCGATCTGCACGGTGATCGGCCGGCCGTCGATCCGGCCCTGGTAGAGCGGATCGCCGAGCTTCCAGGCGCTCAACACCTCGCGGCTGCTGTTGCCGCCGACCACCGCGAAGCCGTCGGCGGTCTCCACCACCGAGACGGCGTGCGGCACGCCGTCCAGCTTCACCACCCAGTCGCCGCCGACCTTGCTGCCCTTGGCCTGGAAATGCGGCGCGCGCGCATGGGCGCGGCGCTCGTAGAGGTGATGCACGGTCGCGATCACCGCGACGAGATCGGCGGTGGCGTCGGGATCCGGTGTCACGCCGTGGAAGCCGTCCGGGAATTCCTCGGCAATGAAGGCGGTGGAGAGGCGCCCCGCCTGGAACCTGGGATGCCCGGCCAGCGCCGACAGGAAGGAGATGTTGTGGTTGAGGCCGCGGATGTAGAAGGCGTCGAGCGCCTCGCGCATCGCCGCCACCGCCGCCGGGCGATCGGCGCCGTAGGTGACCAGCTTGGCGATCATCGGGTCGTAGAACATGCTGATCTCGGCGCCTTCATAGACGCCGGAATCGACACGGGTTGAAGGACCGGCCGGCGGCTCCACATAGCGGATGAGACGCCCGGTCGAGGGCAGGAAGTTGCGGAACGGGTCCTCGGCATAGACGCGGGCTTCCAGCGCCCAGCCCTTCAGCCGCACGTCCGATTGTCTGAGCTTCAGCTTCTCGCCGGCGGCGATGCGGATCATCTGCTCGACGAGGTCGAGGCCGGTGACGAGCTCGGTCACCGGATGCTCGACCTGGAGCCTGGTGTTCATCTCCAGGAAGTAGAAGTTGCGCTTCTGGTCGACGATGAACTCGACCGTGCCGGCGGATTTGTATTTGACCGCCTTGGCCAGAGCGACCGCCTGCTCGCCCATGGCGCTGCGGGTCTTCTCGTCGAGGAACGGGCTCGGCGCCTCCTCGATCACCTTCTGGTGCCGGCGCTGGATCGAGCATTCGCGCTCGCCGAGATAGAGGCAATGGCCGTGCCCGTCGGCCAGGACCTGGATCTCGATATGGCGCGGCTGCTCGATGTATTTCTCGACGAAGACCCGGTCGTCGGCGAAGGAGGAGCGCGCCTCGTTGCTGGCGGAGCGGAAGCCCTCGCGCGCCTCGGCGTCGTCATGGGCGATGCGCATGCCCTTGCCGCCGCCGCCGGCCGAGGCCTTGATCATCACCGGATAGCCGATCTCGCGCGCGACCTTCACGCAATGCTCGGCATCCTTGATCACGTCGAGGAAGCCCGGGACCATGCTGACGCCGGCTTCCTTGGCGAGCTTCTTCGATTCGATCTTGTCGCCCATCGCATGGACCGCATGCGGATCGGGGCCGATGAAGGCGATCTTGGCCTTCTTCAAGGCTTCCGCGAACTTCACATTCTCGGAGAGGAAGCCGTAGCCGGGATGCACGGCCTCGGCGCCGGTCTGCTTGCAGGCATCGATGATCTTGTCGATCTTGAGGTAGCTCTCGGCCGCGGCGGCCGGGCCGATCGCGACCGCCTCGTCGGCCTCGCGCACATGCAGCGCATCGGCATCGGCCTCGGAATAGACCGCAACGGTCTGGATGCCCATGGCGCGCGCCGTGCGGATGACCCGGCAGGCGATCTCGCCGCGATTGGCGATGAGGATTTTTTTGAACATCAGGCGCCTGCGCTCGCTGCCGGCACCCACTCGGTCGTCATGGTCGGCGTAGGCCGACCATCCACGAGTTTGCCTGAGCCATAACGGATCTGCGGAAAGAAACTCGTAGATGGTCCGCCTGCGCGGACCATGACGAGACTAAAAAGGCAAATAGTCGAAACGGCCATGCGCATCACAGCGGGATGTTGTCGTGTTTCTTCCAGGGATTCTCGAGCTGCTTGTCCCTGAGCATGGCGAGCGAGCGGCAGATCCGTTTCCGGGTCGAGTGCGGCATGATCACGTCGTCGATGAAGCCGCGGGCGCCCGCGACGAAGGGGTTGGCGAATTTCTCGCGGTATTCGTCGGTGCGCTCGGCGATCTTCTGCTTGTCGCCGATATCGGCCCTGAAGATGATCTCGACCGCGCCCTTCGGCCCCATCACCGCGATCTCGGCGGTCGGCCAGGCGAAGTTCACATCGCCGCGGATGTGCTTCGAGCTCATGACGTCATAGGCGCCGCCATAGGCCTTGCGGGTGATGACGGTGACCTTCGGCACCGTGGCCTCGCCATAGGCGAAGAGCAGCTTGGCGCCATGCTTGATGATGGCGCCGTATTCCTGCGCGGTGCCGGGCAGGAAGCCCGGCACGTCCACGAAGGTGACGATCGGGATGTTGAAGCAGTCACAAAAACGGACGAAGCGCGCCGCCTTGCGGCTGGAATCGATGTCGAGGCAGCCGGCCAGCACCATCGGCTGGTTTGCGACGATGCCGACGGTCTCGCCGCCCATCCGCGCCAGGCCGATCACCATGTTCTTGGCGTAGTCCGGCTGGATCTCGAAGAAGTCGGCCTCGTCCACGACCTTCAGGATCAGCTCCTTCATGTCGTAGGGCTTGTTCGGGTTGAGCGGCACCAGGGTATCGAGCGAGAGCTCATCGCGGTCGATCGGATCGGCGGTCTCGCGTGCCGGCGCCTTCTCGCGGTTGGAGGACGGCACCAGATCGATGAAGCGGCGGAGCTGCAGCAGCGCCTCGACGTCGTTCTCGAAGGCGAGATCGGCGACGCCGGATTTCTGCGAATGGGTCAGCGCGCCGCCCAACTGCTCGTGGGTGACGTTTTCATGGGTCACCGTCTTGACCACGTCGGGGCCGGTGACGAACATGTAGGAGCTGTCCTTCACCATGAAGATGAAGTCGGTCATCGCCGGCGAGTAGACCGCGCCGCCGGCGCAGGGCCCCATCACCAGCGAGATCTGCGGCACCACGCCCGAGGCCATGATGTTCTTCTGGAACACGTTGGCGTAGCCGGCGAGGGACGCCACGCCTTCCTGGATGCGCGCGCCGCCGGAATCGTTGAGGCCGATCACCGGCGCGCCGACCTTCATCGCCTGGTCCATGACCTTGCAGATCTTCTCGGCATGGGCTTCCGAGAGCGAGCCGCCGAAGACGGTGAAGTCCTGGCTGAAGACGAAGACCAGCCGGCCGTTGATGGTGCCGTAGCCGGTGACCACGCCGTCGCCCGGCACGCGCTGCTCGGCCATGCCGAAATCGACCGAGCGGTGCTCGACGAACATGTCCCATTCCTCGAAGGAATCGGCGTCGAGCAGGAGCTCGATCCGCTCGCGGGCGGTGAGGCGCCCCTTGGCATGCTGGGCCTGGACGCGGCGCTCGCCGCCACCGGCCCGTGCCGCCGCCCTCTTCTCCTCCAACCGGCGAAGGATTTCCTGCATCGAACCATCCCCCCAGGACTCGCGGCGGGCTCTGAAGCCCTGTTTTTGCCGCAGGTGCGAAATCCCCTTAGCAGAAAGGTTTAGCCTGTACCAGTCGCCAACAGATCGAGAAACCGCCGTGCGGCAATCAGGTCCGCTTTTTGGGCGATCCGGCGCTTTTCGGCCTCCGGGTCGATCCCCCAGCGTTCGGCCTGGTAGAGCTCGTCCAATTGGGCGGCCTCTGCCGCGGCTTCGGGGCTGATCCGGCCCTCCAGGACCGCCAAGCCGATCGCCAGCGAGCCCGCCGCCCCGGTCATGACCCCGAGGGCGGTGAGCTGCAGGTCGTCCTGGGCGGCGACCGCGCGGCTGAGCGCGGCCAAGGCCTGGTCGGATTGCGGGATCGCCATCACGCCCGCAGCCTTCTGGAGGGAAACGTCGTAGCGCTCGCGCAGCCAGTCGATCAGCGGGTCCCACTGGGCCGCCTGGCGCTGGGCCAGCTCGTCCGGGCCTTCGGCGCGGTAACAGACCAGGTCGGTCGCCGCATAGCCGGCGGTCTCGGCGATGATGCGGTCGCGGTCCGGCGCCACGCGGTCGATCGCGGTGCTGGCGAGCTGCATCAGCGGCATCGTGTCCGGCTTCACCTTGACGTCCTGCGCGTTCCATTCGGCGGCGATCGCTTCGGCCAGCGCGCGCGTCGGCAAGCCGAGCGGGTTGCGCGCGGGGGTCTTCACCACCTTGCCGTCGAGCGCGATGCGCCAGACGTCACCGTCAGCCACGACGGTGGCTTCCTTGTAGAAGCGGCGGGCGACGTCGATGCTCATGAACTCAGTTGCCGAACAGGCTCTTGCCGAGGTCGTCGATCGCCTGGCCGGCGGCATCGCCCGCCTTCTTGCCGGCGTCGAGTGCGTCCTCGCCCAGTTCCTGTGCGCCCTGGCCGATGCCCTCGCCGGTGGTGCTGAGGCCGTTGATGATCTTGTCGCCGGCGGACGGGGCGGCGGATTGCTTCGCCCCGGCCGCGGCAGCGCTGACACAGGGATTCTCGCCCGGGCTGGTGCCCGCGCCGACGCCGGTCAGCGATGCCAGCGCGCCGAAGGTGGCGCTGTTGGCGGTGCGCGCGGCGAAGTCCGCGGTGTTGCCGACCGCGCCCAGGGCATCGGGCGAGACGGCGGGCTTCGCCAGGGTACCGCCGACATTGATCGGCACCGCCAGGTTGGCGAGGTTGGTCTGCTTCGAGCTGCTGTCGAAATGGAGATGCAGGGTCTCGTCGCGGAGATTGACGTCGCCGCTGCCGACGACGGTGACACCCGGCGTGTCGAGCACCAGGGTCTTCGCGCCGGCGATGCCATCGACCGTGGCGAAATCGGTCACCATGCAGTTGACCTTGGCGGCATTCGCGGTGCCGCCGAAGGTGACCAGCTGGAACAGATCGGCGAACATCAGCCGCGCGAAATCGTTGTTGATGGCGCCGGCACCCATTTCCAGATGCAGGCCGCCGTTCCAGCCCGCCATCAGCGCGCGCAAGGAGCTGCCCGGGCCCTGGACCGCTGCCTCGAGATTGAGCCGGCCGGCGGTGACGGCGCCGCCCATGCCCATGGCATCGAGCAGCGGCGCGCCGTCCACATTGTTGGCGCGCAAGCGGGCCTCGACCGTCGCCGGGGTGACAGCGCCGTTGACATTGGCGGCAAGGCCGAGCGTGCCGTCGCCGAGCCCGGCGGTCAGCGTGGTGACCTTGAGCGCGCCGGATTCCAGCGTCCCCTCGCCGACCAGGTTGTCGAGCGTGGTCGAGCCCAAGATTGCGCGTTGCACATTGAGATGGAATTGGCCGTCGACCGCCTGCAGCGGGGTCAGGTCCCAGGGCTCGGCGGAGAACACCTTGCCGTCGCCGGGCGCTGTCGCCTTCTTCTCGTCGGGCTTCACGCCGAGATCGGCAAGATCGAGATGGCTGGAGGCCAGGCTGGCGTTGATCACGGTCGGTGTCTTCGCCGGATCGATCTCGATGCGGCCGGTGAAATCGGTGCTGCCGAGCTTGCCGGAAAGTCCGTCGAACACGAAGCTGCCGTCCGGATTGCCGAGCTTGGTGCGGAGCTGGTAGGCGCCGAGCGGTGGCAGCTTCGCCTCGAACAGGGCGCCGAGATCGGAGGCAGCCTTGCCGGCCAGGGTCAGCTCGAGATTGATTCCCTTCAGGGTCGCGGGATCCGCGACCTCGCCCTTGATCGCGAGATCCCCGCCGGCGATCTGGCCGGTGGCGTTGATCGGGAGCGGGCCCTGGGTGAAATTTGCCAGCGTGCCGGTGATGCCCTTGAGGCTGATCGGCATCGTATCGACCTTGCCGTCGATGGCGATGGCGAGGTTGCCGACGGCGTCGCTCGGCGCCATGGTCAGCTTGTCGACCGCGAAGGTCCGGGTCTTGCCGGTGACGCCGTTATGCCAGCGCAGCTTGCCGTTCTCGATCGCCACCTGGCTGATCTGCGGCAGCGGCGCTGAACTGCCGCCGCTCGAAGGCTCACCCATCACCCAGTTGCCGAGCCCGTCCTTGTTGGTCTCCAGCAGAATCTCGGCGCCGACCAGGCGCACCTGCTTGATCTGGATCTGGCTGGAGAGCAGCGGGATCAGGGCCACATCCGCTTCGAGCTTCTCGAGCTTCAGCATCTGCGGCTCGCTGCCCCAATCCGCGTTGCGGAACGAGACCTGGTCGATCTCCAGGTGCGGGATCAGCGAAAGCGCCACCTTCACGTCGCCGGCCAGGACCAGGTCGCGCCCGGTCGCCGCCTTGACCTGCTGGGCGACGAGATCCTTGTAGCTGTTGAAATCGACCGACTGGAGGATGGCGAAAACGGCGGCCGCACCGCCCACCACCACGATAGCCGCTCCGGTCAGGAGGCGCTTGATCCGCATTAACGAAGCTCCGCTCTTTCGGGCGGCGATTTTACCGGTTCGCGGAGAGCGATTGCAAACAGTGGATCAATTCTGACGGGTGTTTCAGGACCGCATTCGCCCCGGCGGCATGCAATTCCTCGACCGCGTGGTAGCCCCAGCCGACCCCGATCGCGGTTGCCCCTGCGGAACGGGCCATTTCGATGTCGAAGGTGGTGTCCCCGATCACCACGGTTTCCTCCGGCTCGACGGCGGTTTCGGCCATGGCGCGCAAGACCATGTGCGGGTCCGGCTTGGACCGGCAGTGGTCGGGGGTCTGCAAGGTGTGGAAACGGTCCCGGAGGCCCAATTCGTCGAGGGTGTGCTTCAACCCGACCAGATTCTTGCCGGTGGCCACACCGAGGAAGATCGCCGGCGCGGTCAGGGTGTCGATCAGCTCCCGGATCCCGTCGAACAGGGGCTCGTGCAATTCGGCTCGGCTCCGAAGGTCGCGGACGATCTCGCGGTAGGCATTGGCGAGGTTGGCGATCATGACCGGATCGTCGCTCTCCAGCACCCGGGCCACCCCGATCTCCAGGGTGAGGCCCACCTGGCGGCGGATCTGCTCCGGTGTCGGCTCGGGCAGGCCGTGGCGGCGCCAGGCGGCGATCATGCCGGCGACGATGTTGTGCTGGCTGTCCACGAGGGTCCCGTCGCAATCGAACACGACCAGCCGATAACGGCCGATATCCGTCATCGTTTGGTCTCGAAATCGGCGAAGGGATCGCCTTCGGTCTCCGCGGAGAAGCCGAAGAATTTCCAGGTCGCCTTCATATGCGGCGGCAACGGCGCCGTCGCCTCGATCCAGCCCTTCCTGGGGTGCGGGATCCGGATCGAGCGGGCATGGAGATGGAGCTGCCGCGGCAGGTTCTCGCGGGCGAGATGCGCCGCAACGCCGCCATACTTGCCGTCGCCGAGGATCGGCGTGCCGAGGATGACGCAATGGGCGCGCAGCTGGTGGGTGCGGCCGGTCTCCGGCATCAGCGCGACCCAGGCGGCGCGGTTGCCGGCGCGCTCGATCATCGCATAGCGAGTCACCGCGTGCCGGCCCTCATCCTCGTCGATGCCGACCCGCTCGCCATAGCCGCCGGCCTGCTTCGACAAGGGTGCGTCGATGGTGCCGCGGTCCGGTTTCGGGATTCCGACCACGACCGCCCAATAGACCTTGCGCGCCGACTTGTGCCGGAAGGCTTCGGCAAGCTCGCGCGCCGCCTTGGCGTTGCGGGCGAGCACCAGCACGCCGCTGGTGTCCTTGTCGAGCCGGTGCACCAGGCGCGGCCGCTCGGCGGCGTCGAACTTCAGGCTGTCGAGCATGGCGTCGAGATTCTTGTCGAGCCCGGTGCCGCCCTGCACCGCGAGGCCGGCCGGCTTGTCGATCACCAGGACGTCGGCGTCCTTATAAAGGACGGCGTCGCGCAGGAGCTTGGCGTCCTGCTCGGAAACGACCTTCGGCTTGGGCGTCCGGGGCTTGTCCACGTCCTGCGCCGGTGCGATCGGCGGCACGCGGATGATCTGGCCGGCTTCCACGCGATCGCCGGCCTTGGCGCGCTTCCCGTCCAGGCGGATCTGGCCGGTGCGCAGCAGCTTCTCCAGCCGCCCGTGGCCGATCTCGGGGAAATGCTTCTTGAACCAGCGGTCCAGCCGCTGTTCGCCGTCATCCGGGGCGATGGTGATTTGCTGGACGCCGCTCAACTCAAGCGGCCTGGCGGTCGCGCTTCAGCCAGTTGAGAAGCTGCTCACTGCTCATCAGGTAGACGCCGATCTGGGCCAGCTCGTCGAGGCCGGCATCGGTCGCGCCCGAGATGGCGTCGGTGGCGAGGACGATGCGGAAATCTCTATTGGAGGCGGCGTAGACCGTGGAGCGGGGCGAGGTCGGGAAATCGGTGCCGCAGAGAACGATGGTGGTGATGCCGAGGGACTTCAGGTGATCTTCGAGCGGAGTCTGGAAGAAGGCGGAGAGGCGCGGCTTGTAGCAGAGCCATTCGCGATGGCCGATCTCCTGCAGCTTGCCGTCGAGCAGGAGCTCCGGCTCGAGGCGCTGGCCAAGGCTGGGCTTGAGCTCGTCGATGAGCTCGGCGCCCGAGGTGCCCGGCATGACGATGCGCTGGCCGGCTTCGATGGCCGCGCGATGGCAGAGATCGACATTCGAGCCGTTGCAGCGATAGAGGCGCAACGTGTGCACGATCGGCGCACCGGCGCCGCGGAAGGCATCGATCAGGCGACGCATCGCGGGGATGGTGGAGAGCGCGCCACCGACCGTGGCCGGCGAATTGGGAAGAACGAAATCGCGCTGCGCGTCGATGGTGATCAAAGCCACCCGTTCGCGCTCCGGCGCCAGATACTCTTTCATACTGCCCCGAACCTCTTCGAACGGGCTCTCCCCAGATGAGCCCAACCAGATTTCGCGGGAACCCTAACCGCGAGTCTCAAGGGCTGACAAGCCCACCCGGTGCATGGCTCAAGCGACTGCCATGCAAGGCTTTTTGTCTTGCCCGATGTCAGACAACTTCCGGGGCAACTTGAGGCACGTTTCGTGCCGTTCAATCGTTGTTCTCGTCGTTGCGACCATCAGGGCGTTTGGAGCGGAGACGATCCCAGTATTCGAGGCGCTTGATGATCTCGCGCTCGAAGCCGCGCTCCTTGGGCTGGTAGAAGCGCCGCCGCGCCATGCCTTCAGGGAAGTAGTTCTGACCTGAAAAGCCCTCGGCGGTGTCATGATCATATTCATAGCCCTTGCCGTAGCCGATCTCCTTCATGAGCTTGGTCGGCGCATTCAAGATATGCTTGGGCGGCATGAGGGAGCCGGTCTCTTTCGCGGCGCGAATGGCTTCCTTGTAGGCGGTATAGGCCGCGTTCGACTTGGGCGCGGTGCCGAGATAGATCACCGCATGGGCGATGGCGAGCTCGCCTTCCGGCGAGCCCAGGCGCTCATAGGTATCCCAGGCGGCGATCGCCTGCGGGAGCGCATTGGGATCGGCGATTCCGATATCCTCGACCGCGAAACGCACCAGGCGGCGCGCGATGTAGAGCGGATCCTCGCCGCCGGCCAGCATGCGGGCCAGCCAGTAGAGCGCCGCATCGGTGTCGGAGCCGCGCAGCGACTTGTGCAGCGCGCTGATGAGGTTGTAATGGCCCTCCTGCGCCTTGTCGTAGAGCGGCGCCCGTTTCTGCACCGCCTTGGCGAGGCCGGCGGAGTCGAGGATCTTTTCGGGCGGGAGCCGAAACAGTTCCTCCGCCATGTTGAGAAGATAGCGGCCGTCGCCGTCGGCCATGGCGCGGACCGCCGCGCGGGCATCGGCATCGAGCGGCAAGCGCTGGTGCATGGTCTCTTCCGCACGTTGCAGGAGCTGCTCCATGGCCGCGTCATCCAGGCGGTTGAGGACGAAGACCTGGCAGCGCGAGAGCAACGCGCCGTTCAATTCGAAGGAGGGATTCTCGGTGGTGGCACCGACCAAGACGACGGTGCCGTCCTCGACGTAAGGGAGAAACCCGTCCTGCTGCGCGCGGTTGAAGCGGTGGATCTCATCGACGAAGAGCAGGGTCCCCTCACCCATCCGCCGGCGCTCGCGCGCGGCCTCGAACACCTTCCTCAAGTCGGCGACGCCGGAGAAGACCGCCGAGAGCGGCTCGAAGGCGAGGTTGATGTCCTCGGCCAGCAGCCGCGCCATCGTGGTCTTGCCGCAGCCGGGCGGGCCCCAGAGGATCATCGAGGAGATCTGGCCGTTCTTCAGCATGCGGCCGATCGGCGCTTCGGGACCGATCAGGTGATCCTGGCCGACCACCTCGTCGAGCTTGCGCGGCCGCAGGCGGTCGGCCAATGGCCGCGGCGCGTTCTGCTCGAAGAGGCTCACCACCTCAATGCACCTCGAAGGTCTTGGTCTGGCCGTTGCGGCTGACGGTGAGAGTCCAATCATCGACTGGGACGCCCAGGATCGCCACCGCGTCCTCGACCGAATAGACATCCTTGCCGTTGATCTTGATCAAGAGATCGCCGGGCTCGAGACCGAGCTTAGCCGGGTAGGAGCCGCGGCGGACCTTGGCGATGGCGACGCCCTTCCAGTCGGCAACGCCGAGCTCATCGCTGACCGCCGGCGAGAGGTTGACCACCACCGCGCCATTCAGCGGCTGCTCGCCCTTGAGCTCGGTTTCATCCCGGGCCGGCTCTTCCGGGGCCTCGATCAGCTTCACCGAGAAATCGACCGGCTTGCCGCGGCGGATCACGTTGAGGGCGGCGGTGGCGCCGACCTTCTGGGTGGCGAGACGGAAGCGCAGCCCGCCGGGATCGGCGATGCCGCGGTCGTTGACGCCGACGATGACGTCGCCCGGCTGCAGGCCGGCGCGGTCAGCCGGGCCCATCGGGTAGACCTGCTGCACCACCACGCCGCCCGGATGCGGCAGGCCCATGCTGAGCGCGATGTCGGCGGTCAACGCCTGGCCGGAGACGCCGATCCAAGGCTGCACCAGCTTGCCGCCGGCGGCTTCCGCATCGACGATGCGCGCCACCATGTTGGAGGGGATCGCGAAGCCGATGCCGATGCTGCCCCCGGTCTTCGAATAGATCGCGGTGTTGATGCCGATCAGCCGGCCGTCGGTGCCGATCAGGGCGCCGCCGGAATTGCCCGGGTTGATCGCCGCGTCGGTCTGGATGTAGTAGCCGTAATCGCCGACGCCGATGTTGGTGCGGGCCAGCGCCGAGACGATGCCCATGGTGACGGTCTGGCCGACGCCGAACGGGTTGCCGATCGCCAGCACCAGGTCGCCGACATTGATGTCGTCGGAATCCTTGAGCTCCAGGGTCGGCAGGACCTCGCCCTTGGCGTCGATCTTCAGGATGCCAATGTCGAACTTTTCGTCGGCGGCGATCACCTCGGCTGGAAACTCGCGGCCGTCGGAGAGCACGACCCGGATCTCGTCGGCCTTGGCGATGACATGGTTGTTGGTGACGATGAGCCCGTCCGGCCGCAGGATCACGCCGGAACCCAGCGAGTTCTGCACCCTTTCACGCGGCTGCTGCTCGCCGAAGAACTGCTGGAAGAAGGGATCGTCGAAGAACGGCGACGACCGCTCCTTCACCACGGTGCGGGTGAAGATGTTCACCACCGCGGGCGCCGCCTTCTTCACCAGCGGCGCGAAGGTCAGCTCGATCTGGGTCTTCGATTGCGGCACCGTCTCCTGCGCGAGCGCAGGGGTCGCGAGGGAGAGTGAGAGAGCGAGGGCAGCGAGAAGTCGAAGCATTGTCGGTCTTTCAAGACTTGGCGATGATTTTGCCGTCATCCCGGGACTTGGTCCCGGGATCCACGCCTTCTTCAAGCCCCAAGGCGTGGATCCCGGCGCCTAGCGCCGGGATGACGGAGAATACTAGGTGGCAATCCGCCGGCCAAAAAGCAAAAGGGGCGGCACCGAAAGTGCCGCCCCCTCGCATTCACTTCAGCGCGAAAGCTCGCATTACGCGGCTTCGGCTTCCTCACCCTTCTTCTCCGCGGTCGGGCCGGAATCCTGGCCCTTGGCGGCGGGGTCGCGGTCCACGAACTCGATGATCGCCATCGGCGCCGCGTCGCCGTAGCGGAAGCCCGCCTTCAGCACGCGGGTGTAGCCGCCGGGACGACCCTTGTAGCGGTCGGCCAGCACGGTCAGCAGCTTGGTGGCCAGCTTCTCGTCCTGGAGGTGAGAGATGAGCTGGCGACGGGCATGGAGGCCGCCGCGCTTGCCGAGGGTCACCAGCTTCTCGACGATCGGACGCAGGTCCTTCGCCTTCGGAAGGGTGGTCTTGATCTGCTCATGCTTCACCAGGGCCTGGGCCAGGTTCATGAACAGCGCCTTGCGATGGCTCTTGGTCCGATTGAGCTTACGCCCGGACATACCGTGACGCATGGTTCCTCTCCTCTCTCACTGGCCTTCCCTCTTTCACGCGAGGGCAAGACCGATTGCACTTCCCGATCGCCGCGACATCACGTGATGTCATGAACGGCCGGGCTCGGGCCGGATGGCCCTTAGTTCAAACTCAAACTCAGTACGGCTCGTCGAGACGCTTGGCGAGCTCCTCGATGTTCTCCGGCGGCCAGTTCGGGATTTCCATGCCGAGATGGAGGCCCATCTGCGCCAGCACTTCCTTGATCTCGTTCAGCGACTTGCGGCCGAAGTTCGGGGTGCGGAGCATTTCCGCCTCGGTCTTCTGCACCAGATCGCCGATGTAGACGATGTTGTCGTTCTTCAGGCAGTTGGCCGAACGCACCGAAAGCTCGAGTTCGTCCACCTTCCTGAGCAGGTTGCGGTTGAACGGCGGCTCGGAGGTGCGCTCCTCCGCCATGACCGTGGTCGGCTCTTCGAAGTTGATGAAGAGCTGGAGCTGGTCCTGGAGAATGCGCGCGGCGATCGCCACCGAATCTTCCGGGGTCATGGCACCATTGGTCTCGATCTGCAGCGACAGGCGGTCATAGTCGGTGACCTGGCCGACGCGGCTGTTCTCGACCTTGTAGGAGACCTTGCGGACCGGCGAGAAGATCGCATCGACCGGAATGAGGCCGATCGGCGCATCTTCCGGACGGTTCTGCGACGCGGCGATGTAGCCCTTGCCGGTGTTGACGGTGAACTCGATCGCGAGGTTGGCGCCCTGGTCGAGGGTGCAGAGCACGAGATCCGGATTGAGGATCTCGATGTCGTGACCCGCTTCGATCTGGCCGGCCTTCACTTCGCCCGGGCCCTGGGCCTTCAGGCGCATGCGCTTCGGCCCGTCGCCGGACATCCGCAGCGCGATCTGCTTGATGTTGAGGACGATGTCGGTCACGTCCTCGCGGACACCCGGGATCGAGGAGAATTCGTGCAGCACGCCCTCGATATGCACCGCGGTGACCGCGGCGCCCTGCAGCGAGGACAGCAGCACGCGGCGCAGCGCGTTGCCGAGGGTGAGGCCGAAGCCCCGCTCCAGCGGCTCGGCGACGATCGTGCCCTGGCGCTTGGCGTCGCCGGCGGAATCGACCTTCTTGTTCGGCTTGATCAGCTCGGTCCAGTTCTTCTGAATCACGTTATTCGTCCTTTCGCATCGAGCCCCGCAGCCATCCAATCGCTCGGGCGCTCTAAATTCGAAAAGCGGACCCAGCAAGTGGGCCCGCATTCGAAGCAGATTGGCCGGCCCAATGAGTGGGCGGCCGAAACTCAGATCAGACGCGGCGGCGCTTCGGCGGCCGGCAGCCGTTGTGCGGGATCGGGGTCACGTCACGGATCGAGGTGATCGTGAAGCCCGCCGCCTGCAGCGCGCGGAGCGCGCTCTCGCGGCCGGAACCCGGGCCGCGCACCTGGACTTCCAGGGTCTTCACGCCATGCTCCATCGCCTTCTTGGCGGCGGCATCGGCGGCAACCTGCGCCGCATACGGCGTGGACTTGCGCGAACCCTTGAAGCCGTTCGAGCCCGACGAGGCCCAGGCAACCGCGTTGCCCTGGTCGTCGGTGATGGTGATCATCGTGTTGTTGAAGCTGGCGTTCACATGCGCGACGCCGGAGGTGATGTTCTTGCGCTCGCGCCGCTTGACGCGTCCGCCGCCCGGAGCTCCGCCTGCCGCCACTGGTTTAGCCATGTCTTCCGTCCAATCCTTATGCGCGGGGCTTTAGAGCCGTCGCGAGTTCAAATTACTTCGTCGCCTGCTTCTTGCCGGCGATCGCGACCGCCTTGCCCTTGCGGGTGCGCGCATTGGTATGCGTGCGCTGGCCGCGGACCGGCAGGCCCTTGCGATGGCGCAGGCCGCGGTAGCAACCGAGGTCCATCAGGCGCTTGATGTTCATCGCGGTCTGGCGACGCAGGTCGCCTTCCACGGTGTAGCCCTGGTCGATCACTTCGCGGATCTTCACGACCTCGGCGTCGGTCAGCTGGCTGACGCGCCGGTCGGCCGGGATGCCCACCTTCTCGACGATTTCCTTGGCCTTCGCCGGACCGATGCCGGTGATGTAGGTCAGGCCGATGATCACCCGCTTTTGCGTCGGGATGTTGACGCCGGCAATACGCGCCACTGCAGTAACTCCTCAATATTCCCGGATCACGGCAACACGAAACAACTCGGTCACCTGGGTGGTCGAGAGGCGCGCATTATATGAAGATTCGCCTGCCCGTCAACCACTGCGCAAGATCCATGCTAGCGCAAATTTACTCTACCAGATCAGATACTTAGCCCTTAACACCGTCCAGCGCCCGGTCGATCTGCCCGGCCACTTCCGGCATGGCAGCCATGCCGTCCACCGAATGCAGCAGGCCCTTGGCCTGGTAATACGGCAGGATCGGCGCCGTCTGCTGCCGGTAGGCGACCAGGCGGGCCTTCACGGTCTCCGCGTTGTCGTCGGCGCGCCGGGTGAACTCGGTGCTGCCGCACTTGTCGCAGATGCCGTCCTTCTTCGGCCGGGCGAACTTGTCGTGGTAGCCGGTGCCGCATTTGGCACAGGTGAACCGCCCGGAAATCCGCTCGATCAGCGCCGCGTCATCGACCTTGAGCTCGATCACGGCGTCGATCTTCTTGCCCTTCTTCGCCAGCATCGCGTCCAGCGCCTCGGCCTGCGCCACGGTCCGCGGAAAGCCGTCGAAGATGACGCCCTTGGCCGTGTCCGGCTTGTCGGTCCGGCCGTCGATCATCCCGATCACGATCGCGTCCGAGACCAGCTGGCCCGCGTCCATGATCTTCTTGGCCTCGACCCCGAGCGCCGAGCCGGACGCCACTTCCGCCCGCAGCATGTCGCCGGTCGAAAGCTGCACGAGCCCGCGCTCGTCGGTCAGTTTCTTGGCCTGGGTCCCCTTCCCTGCCCCGGGGGGTCCCAGCAGAATCAGATTCAAACCGTCTCTCCCCCGAGTTAGCGGCGGCCCCTCAGCTTGGCCTTCTTGATCAGCCCTTCATACTGGTGCGCCAGCAGATGCGAGTGGATCTGCGCCACCGTGTCCATGGTGACCGAGACCACGATCAGCAGGCTGGTGCCGCCGAAGTAGAACGGGATCGCGTAGTTGGCGATCAGCACTTCCGGCAGCGCGCAGACGACGCTCAGGTAAGCGGCGCCGACCACGGTCAGGCGGGTCAGCACGTAGTCCAGATATTCCGCGGTGTTCTTGCCCGGGCGGATACCCGGAATGAAGCCGTTGTACTTCTTCAGGTTCTCCGCCGTGTCGTCCGGGTTGAAGACGATCGCGGTATAGAAGAAGGCGAAGAACACGATCATCGCGACATAGAGCGCGATGTAGAGCGGCTTGCCGTGGCCGAGATAGGCCATAACGTCCTGCAGCCAGCCCGGCGCGCCGGCGCTGGAGCCGTAGAAGCCGGCGACGGTCAGCGGCAGCAGCAGCAGCGACGAGGCGAAGATCGGCGGAATGACGCCCGAGCTGT
Organism: Dongia sp.; assembly: GCF_041905885.1. Lineage (NCBI taxonomy): Bacteria > Pseudomonadati > Pseudomonadota > Alphaproteobacteria > Rhodospirillales > Dongiaceae > Dongia > Dongia sp. The sequence continues at coordinate 21,393 of NZ_JAYRKD010000028.1, forward strand.
TGAGCTTCAACGGCAGATGCGAGGACTCGCCGCCCATCATCCGGTTGCCCATCTGTCGCTTGGGATACTGGACGATCAGCCGGCGCTGGGCGCGTTCGAAGAACACGATGCCGGCGATCACCACCGCCACCATGACCGCCACCACCAGCACGAAGATGCCGCTGATCGAGCCGGTCCAGAGCTGGGTCAGCATCTGCTCGACCGCGGTCGGCAGGCGGGCGACGATGCCGGCGAAGATGATGAGCGAAATGCCGTTGCCGATGCCGCGGGCGGTGATCTGCTCGCCGATCCACATCAGGAACACGGTGCCGGCGGTCAGCGAGACGACCGCGGTGATGATGAAGGTCATGCCCGGATCGATGACCGCGGAGCCGCTGGGGCCGGCCATGCGGATGAGGCCGTTGGCCATGCCGAAGGACTGGACCAGCGCCAGGCCGACCGTCGCATAGCGGGTGTACTGGTTGATCTTCTTGCGGCCGCTTTCGCCTTCCTTCTTCAGCGCTTCCAGGGTCGGGACGACCGAGGTCATCAGCTGCATGATGATGGAGGCGGAGATGTAGGGCATGATGCCCAGCGCGAACACGGTCATCCGGCTGATCGCACCGCCCGCGAACATGTCCACCATGCCGAGGACGCCGCCGGAATGCTGGCTGAAGATCTGGGCGAAGGCCGCAGCATCGATGCCGGGCAGCGGGATATAGGCGCCGATGCGCGCCACGACCAGCGCGCCCAGGGTGAACCAGATCCGCTTCTTGAGCTCTTCGGCCTTGGCGAAGGCGCCGAGGTTGATGCTGGAGGCTAACTGTTCGGCGGCTGAAGCCATGGTCCTCTTGCCTTCGCGGCTAAACGCGGGAATTGCCCATCACAGATTGCAATTCCCGCGGAATGTTCAAGCCCCAGCGCTGTTTAGCCAGGTTATTCCTTGGCCGGCTTCTCGGCCTTGGGCTTCTTGGCGGCTTTCTCGGCCCGGTTCTGGGTCTCGGCGTCAGGCTTGGCGGCCTTCGGTGCCTTGGCGTCGGCCTTCTTTTCCTCGCCCTTGGCGGCCTTCTCGGCCTGGGCCTTGGCAAAGAGCTCGGCCTTGGTCGGGCCCTTCGGGGCCTCTTCCTTCACCGGCATGGTCACCTTCACCGAACCGCCGGCCTTCTCGACCAGGGCGATCGCCGACTTGGAGGCGCCGGCGACTTCGATGGCAAGCTTCGCCTTCAGATCGCCCTTGCCCAGCAGACGCACACCATCACGCGGGCGGCCGATCAGGCCGGCGGCGCGCAGGGTCTCGGCATTGACCGGCTTGCCGGCATCGAGGCGGCCGGCATCGATCGCCTGCTGCAGGCGGCCGGTGTTCACCTCGACGAACTCGAGCGCGAAGATGTTGTTGAAGCCGCGCTTCGGCAGGCGGCGGTAGAGCGGCATCTGGCCGCCCTCGAAGCCGTTGATGGCGACGCCGGTGCGCGCGGTCTGGCCCTTGCCACCGCGGCCGCCGGTCTTGCCCTTGCCGGAGCCGATGCCGCGGCCGACGCGGATGCGGGACTTGCGGGCGCCCGGATTGTCTCGGAGTTGGTCCAGTTTCATGGTCATAAACCTTCAGCAGGCGCTCAAACGCGCCAGGGTTATTACTTCGCCGGCTCGACCTTCAGCATATGGGCGACCTTGTCGACCATGCCGCGGATCGAGGGGGTGTCCTCGACCACGTTCGAGCGGTTCATCTTGTCGAGACCGAGCGCCCGCAGGGTGGCCTTCTGGCCGGGCTTGCGGCCGATCGGGCTGCCGGTCTGGGTGATCTTGAGCTTCGCCATCGTGACTTATCCCTTACTCGCGGGCTTCGGCGGCCGCATCGCGCTTGCCGAGGATGTCGCTCACCTTCTTGGAGCGGCGCGCGGCAACCGAACGCGGCGAGTTGCAATGCTGGAGCGCATCGAACGCCGCCTTGATCATGTTGTGCGGGTTCGAGGTGCCGACCGACTTGGCGACGACGTCATGGACGCCGAGCGCCTCGAAGATCGCGCGAACCGGGCCGCCGGCGATGATGCCGGTCCCGGCTTCCGCCGCACGGATCACCACGCGACCGGCGCCGAAATGGCCGTCGGCGTCATGATGCAGGGTCCGACCTTCACGCAGGGGAACGCGGATCATGGTCTTCTTGGCGTGCTCGGTCGCCTTGCGGATCGCTTCCGGCACTTCGCGGGCCTTGCCCGAGCCGTGACCGACGCGGCCCTTGCCGTCACCGACGACGACGATCGCGGCGAAGCCGAAGCGCTTACCGCCCTTCACCACCTTGGCGACGCGGTTGATGCCGACCAGCTTCTCGATCAGCTCGACTTCCTCGGAACGATTTCCGCCCCGCTCGCGATCGCGGTCGCGACGACCACCTTCGGATTTCGCCTGACGTGCCATATTCGTTTCCTGTCCTTAGAAGGAGAGTCCGCCCTCGCGGGCGGCATCGGCCAGGGCCTTGACCCGGCCATGATACTTGTAGCCGCCGCGATCGAAGGCGACTTCCTTGATGCCTTTGGCAGCCGCGCGCTCGGCGATCAGCTTGCCGACCTTCTTCGCCGCCTCGATGTTGGCGGTGGTCTTCAGGCCGCTCTTCACGTCCTTTTCGATGGTCGAGGCCGAGGCCAGCGTGGCGCCGGCGGCATCGTCGATGATCTGGACGTAGATATGCAGGCCCGAACGGAAGACCGACAGGCGCGGACGGCCGCCGGAATTATTCCGGAGCCCGGTCCGAACCCGCTGCTGGCGGCGGGCGAAAAGCTTGCTGACGTTCGACATGGCGCTTAGCCCTTACCTTACTTCTTCTTGCCTTCCTTGCGGAGGATGTGCTCGCCCTCGTACTTGATGCCCTTGCCCTTGTAGGGCTCAGGCGGGCGAACGGCGCGGATTTCCGCAGCGATCTGACCAACCTTCTGCTTGTCGAAGCCGGTGATCGAAATCGCGGTCGGCTTCTCGCATTTGATCGCGATGCCTTCCGGGATCGCAAAGGTCACATCGTGGCTGTAGCCCATCTGCAGCTGCAGGTTCTTGCCCTGCACCGCCGCACGATAGCCTGTGCCGGTGATCTCCAGGTTCTTGGTGTAGCCCTTGGAGACGCCCTCGACCATGTTGCGCAAGTTGGCGCGGGTCGCACCCCAGCTCATGCGGGCCTGCTTCGACTCGTTGATCGGCTTCACCCAGACCTTGCCGTCCTTCACGGTGACCTCGACCTCGGCGGTCGAGATCGGAAGCTTCAAGGTTCCGAGCTTGCCCTTCACGGTCGCGGCGCCGCCGGCGACGTCAACGGTGACGCCCTGCGGAACCTCGACTGGATTCTTACCGACGCGGGACATTGCATTCGCTCCTTAGAACACCCGGCAGAGCACTTCGCCGCCGACATTGGCGGTGCGTGCTTCGCCGTCCGACATGACGCCGCGCGGGGTCGACAGGATCGAGATCCCGAGACCGTTGTAGTAGCGCGGTAGGTCGGCGATCTTGGAATAGACCCGACGGCCAGGCTTGGAGACGCGATTGATCTCCTTAATGACCGGCGTGCCCTCGTGATACTTCAGCTCGATCGTCAGCTCGCCGCCGGGCTTCGAGGCATCCATGGAGAAATCACGGATGTAACCCTCGCGCTTCAGCACTTCGAGGACGTTCGCGCGCAGCTTGGACGCGGGGCTTGCAACCTTCTGCATGCCCGCCTTCTGACCGTTGCGGATCCGGGTCAGCAGGTCGCCCAATGGATCATTGATTGCCATGCTTCATCGTCTCCCGATTACCAGCTCGACTTGACCATGCCGGGGATCTGCCCGGTGGAAGCGAGGTCGCGCAACGCAATGCGCGAAAGCTTGAACTTGCGATAGGTCGCGCGCGGACGGCCGGTCAGCTCGCAGCGATTGCGGATGCGCACCTTCGACGAGTTGCGCGGCAGCTCGGCCAGCTTCAGGCGGGCGGCGAACCGCTCCTCCATCGGCAGATCCTCGTTGTCGGCGATCGCCTTCAGCCGGTTGCGCTTGGCGGCGTACTGCTTCGCCATCCGCTCCCGCTTCTTGTTCTTCTCGATCGAGCTCTTCTTAGCCATCTCTTGCTCCTAACGGGCCGGCTCAGTTGTTGAAGGGCATGTCGAAGCCCTTCAGCAAAGCCTTGGCCTCAGCGTCGGTTTTCGCGGTCGTGCAGATCACGATGTCCATGCCGCGAACCTTATCCACCTTGTCGTAGTCGATCTCGGGGAACACCAGCTGCTCCTTCAGGCCGAGCGTGTAGTTGCCGCGGCCGTCGAAGCTCTTGCCGGAGATGCCGCGGAAGTCGCGGACCCGCGGCAAAGCGATGTTCACCAAGCGATCAAGGAACTCATACATGTGCTGCTTGCGCAGGGTGACCTTGCAGCCGATCGCCATGCCTTCGCGCAGCTTGAAGGTCGCGATCGACTTCCGGGCCTTGGTGATCACCGGCTTCTGGCCGGCGATCGCGGTCAGCTCGGCAACCGCGAGGTTGATCTTCTTGGAATCGGCGGTCGCTTCGCCGACGCCCATGTTGATCACGATCTTGTCCAGCTTCGGCACCTGCATCGGGTTCGTGTAACCGAACTCCTTGGTCAGGGCTTCGCGGACGACCTTCTTATAATGGTCTTGCAGACGGGCAGCCATATCAGGCCTCCTCAATCAATCGCTTCGCCGGAACGACGCGCGACGCGGATCTTCCGCTCGCCGTCCATCCGGTAGCCGACGCGGGTCGGCTTCTGGGTCTTCGGGTCGATATGGGCGACGTTGGAGACGTGGATCGAGGCTTCCTTCTCGATGATCCCGCCCTGCGCCTGCATGGTCTGGCGCTGGTGGCGCTTCACCATGTGGACGCCCTGCACGATCAGACGGTTCTCCTCGCGGAGCACCTTCATGACCTCGCCGGTCTTGCCCTTGTCGCGACCGGTGATCACAACCACCTTGTCGCCCTTCTTGATCTTCAGCTTCGTCGCCATTTTCTACCCAATCCTTCCCGCTTAGAGCACTTCAGGTGCCAGCGAGATGATCTTCATGAACTTCTTCGCACGGAGCTCGCGGGTCACCGGGCCGAAGATGCGGGTGCCGATCGGCTCGCCCTGCTTGTTGATCAGCACGGCCGCGTTGCGGTCGAAGCGGATCGAGCTGCCGTCGGTCCGGCGGATTTCCTTGGCGGTCCGGACGATCACCGCCTGGTGCACGTCACCCTTCTTCACCTTGCCGCGCGGGATCGCCTCCTTGATGGAGACGACGATCACGTCGCCCACGCTCGCGGTGCGGCGCTTGGAACCGCCCAGCACCTTGATGCACTGCACGCGGCGCGCGCCGGAATTGTCGGCAACGTCCAGGTTCGTCTGCATCTGGATCATGGTTCGGCCCTCTTAGCTGGCGGAGGCGTTGGCGGTCACCGAAGCTTCGGCGGCCGTCACCACTTCCCAGCGCTTGTTCTTCGAAATCGGGCGGCACTCGCGGATATAGACCACGTCGCCGACCTTGCACGCGTTCGCCTCGTCATGCGCCTGGAAGCGCTTCGAGCGACGAATGAACTTCTTGTAGACCGGGTGCATGACGCGACGCTCGACCGAGACGATCACGGTCTTCGCGTTCTTGTCGCTCACCACGGTGCCTTGCAGGACTCGCCTTGGCATCTCTTCTCTCCTCTACCCGCGCCGCTCAGGAGGCCTTGGCCTGCGCCTTCTGGCGCAGGAAGGTCTCGACCCGTGCGATGTCACGCCGGACGGCGCGCACGCGGGCGGTGTTCTCCAGCTGACCGGAGGCGCGCTGGAAGCGCAGGTTGAACGCCTCCTTCTGCAGCGACACCAGGTCGGCCTTCAGTTGGTCTTCGCTCTTAATCCGCAGATCTTCGGCCTTCATCACCCGAACTCCTTATTCGTCGCCGAGGCGCGTGACCATGCGCGCCTTGATCGGCAGCTTGGCGGACGCGAGCGCGAAAGCTTCTACGGCGAGATTCTTCTGCACGCCGTCGATCTCGAACATGATCCGGCCCGGATGGATACGCGCCACCCAGTATTCCGGCGATCCCTTGCCCGAGCCCATGCGGACTTCGGCGGGCTTACGGCTGACCGGCACGTCCGGGAACACCCGGATCCAGACCTTGCCGACGCGCTTCATATGACGCGTGATCGCGCGGCGAGCCGCCTCGATCTGGCGCGCCGTGATGCGGCCCGGCTCGACGGCCTTCAATCCGTAGGCGCCGAAGTTCAGCTCGAAGCCGCCCTTCGCCTTGCCGTGGATCCGGCCCTTGTGGGCCTTTCTGAACTTGGTTCGCTTCGGAGAAAGCATGGTCCCAATTCCTCGTTAGCGCGCGGGCTGAGCTTCGCTGGCGCGCTTATCGGTCGCCAACGGGTCATGCGCCATGATCTCGCCCTTGAACACCCAGACTTTCACGCCGCAGGTGCCGTAGGTCGTCTTTGCCGTGCCCTCGCCGAAATCGATCTCGGCGCGGAGCGTGTGCAGCGGAACGCGGCCCTCGCGGTACCACTCCATGCGGGCGATTTCGGCGCCGCCCAGACGGCCGCTGCAGTTGATGCGGATGCCGAGCGCACCGAGGCGCATCGCCGACTGCACCGCGCGCTTCATGGTGCGGCGGAACGCGACGCGGCGCTCGAGCTGCTGCGCGATGTTCTCGGCGATCAGCTTGGCGTCGATCTCAGGCTTGCGGATCTCGACGATGTTCAGGCTCACCTCCGAGCCGGTCATCTTGGCGAGATCGGAACGCAGCTTTTCGATGTCGGCGCCCTTCTTGCCGATCACCACGCCCGGACGCGCCGAGTGGATGGTGACGCGGGCCTTCTTCGCCGGGCGCTCGATCACGATCTTCGAGATGCCGGCCTGGGCCAGACGGTCGCGCAGGTATTCCTTCAGCTTCAGATCCTCGTGGAGGAGCTGCGCGTAGTCCTTGCCGGCGAACCAGCGGCTGTCCCAGGTCCGGTTGATGCCGACCCGGAGGCCGATCGGATTGACCTTCTGACCCATTACTTCGTCTCCTCGGCTTCGGCGCGCTCGCGCACGACGACCGTCAGATTGCTCCACTTCTTCTCGACGCGGACGCCGCGGCCCTTGGCGCGGGCGGCGAAGCGCTTCAGCTTGAAGCTGCCGCCCACATAGGCCTCAGCGACGAACAGGCGATCGACGTCGAGCTGGTGGTTGTTCTCGGCGTTGGCGATCGCGGCCTGCAGCACCTTCTTCACGTCGCCGGCGGCGCGCTTCTTGGAGAAGGTGAGTGCCGCCAGCGCCGGCTGGGCGCCCATGCCGCGGATCATCCCCGCCACCAGGTTCAACTTGCGCGGCGTGGTCTGGACCACCGAGGCGACAGCCTGCGCCTCGTTGTCCTTCAGCTTGCGCTCGGTTTTCTGCTTGCTCATGCCGACGGCGCCTTCTTCACCTTCTTGTCGACCGCGGTGTGACCGGTGAAGGTCCGGGTCGGCGAGAATTCACCAAACTTGTGGCCGATCATGTTCTCGGTGACCAGAACGGGCAGGAACTTGTGACCGTTGTAGACACCGAAGGTCAGGCCGACGAACTGCGGCAGGATGGTCGAACGCCGCGACCACGTCTTGATCACTTCGTTGCGTCCGCTGCCACGGCTCGCCTCTGCCTTCTTCAGCAGATAGCCGTCGATAAACGGACCCTTCCATACGGAGCGCGACATCTTCGCTTTTCCTTACTGCTTCTTCTTCGCGGCCTGACGGCGGCGGAGAATGAGACCGTCGGTCTTCTTGTTGTGACGGGTCTTCTTGCCCTTGGTCGGCTTACCCCACGGGGTGACCCAGGCACGACCGCCGTTGGTACGACCACCGTGCGGATGATCGACCGGGTTCATGGTGATGCCGCGGACGGTCGGGCGCTTGCCCAGCCACCGCGCGCGACCGGCCTTGCCGATCGAGACGTTCTGCTGGTCCGGGTTGGAGACCGCGCCGATCGTGGCCATGCACTCGGCCTTGACCATGCGGACTTCGCCCGACGGCATCTTCAGCAGCGCATTGCCCTGGTCGCGGCCGACCAGCTGCAGGTAGGTGCCGGCGGAGCGGGCCATCTGGCCGCCGCGGCCCTGCTTCAGCTCGACGTTGTGCACGATCGTGCCGACCGGGATGTTCCGGAGCGGCATGGCGTTGCCCGGCTTCACGTCCACGCGCTCGCCGGAGACGACCTGGTCGCCGGCCTTCAGGCGCTGCGGGGCCAGGATGTAGGCCTGCTCGCCGTCCGAATACTTGATGAGAGCGATGAACGCGGTGCGGTTCGGATCGTACTCGAGATGCTCCACCGTCGCGGTCACGTCGAACTTGCGGCGCTTGAAATCGACGATGCGATAGCGCTGCTTGTGACCGCCGCCCTGGCGGAAGTTCACGATCCGGCCGTAGTTGTTGCGGCCGCCCTTGCGCTTCTTGCCCTCGGTCAGCGCCTTGACCGGGCCGCCCTTGTGGAGCTCGGACCGATCGACGATGACCAGCTGGCGGCGGCCAGCGGAAGTGGGCTTGAATGTTTTCAATGCCATGACGTCAGATTCCCGCCCTTAGATTCCCGTGGTCACGTCGATGGTGTTGCCCTCGACGAGCGTCACCACGGCTTTCTTGAAATCGTTGCGCTTGCCCGGGCGACCACGCCACAGCTTGGTCTTGCCCTGGACGCGCAGGGTGTTCACCGCCTTCACCTTCACCTTGAAGATGGTCTCGACCGCAGCCTTGATCTCCGGCTTGGTCGCTTCCAAGGGAACGCGGAAGGTCACCTGGTTGTGCTCGGAACCCTGGGTGCTCTTCTCCGTCACCACCGGACGACGGATGATGGTCAGCATCTGGGCTTCGTCGAGCTTCACGACCGGCTTTTCGATCTTGCGCGCGCGGCTCATTTCAAACGCTCCACGAGGTGCTCCACGGCAGCCTTGGTCAGGACCAGGGTGTCGCGGCGCAGGATGTCGTACACATTGGCGCCCTGCTGCGGCAGCACATCCACATTCGGGATGTTGCGCGCGGCCAGGGCGAACTTCTCATCGACCGCCGGGCCGTCGATCACCAGGAGCGACTTCAGGCCGAGGGTCTTCAGCTTCGCGGTCAGCTCCTTGGTCTTGCCCGAGGCGCCGGCGGTGCCGTTCCAGACGATCAGCTTGCCTTCCTTCTGCTTGGCGGAAAGCGCGGTCTTCAGCGCCAGCACCCGGACCTTCTTGTTGAGGTCGTGGGCGTGGCTGCGGACCACCGGGCCGAAAATCGTCGCGCCGCCGCGGAACTGCGGCGAGCGCAGCGAACCCTGGCGGGCGCGGCCGGTGCCCTTCTGCGAATAGGGCTTCTTGGTGGTGCCGGAGATGTCGCCGATCTCCTTGGTCTTGTGGTTGCCGGAGCGGCGCTTGGCCAACTGCCAGTTGACGCAACGGGCCAGGAGGTCACGGCGGACCGGACGGCCGAAGATGTCCTGGAAGACCTCGTCGGCGAGGTCGATCTCGCCGTGGGCCTTGCTGTCGATGTCGGTGATCTTGAGTTTCATGATCGCTGTTCCTTAGGCGGCCGCTTCGGCCTTGCCCTTGAGGGCGGCCGGCTTCGGCGCCTCCTTCGGCAGAGCGCGCTTCACGGCGTCCTTCACCAGGACGTAGGCACCTTCGTGGCCCGGCACCGCGCCGTGCACGTAGATCAGGCCCTGCTCGACGTCGGTCTCGACGATCTTCAGGTTCTGCTGCGTGACGCGCTCGACGCCGAGATGGCCGGCCATCTTCTTGCCCGGGAAGGTACGACCCGGATCCTGGCGGTTACCGGTCGAACCGTGCGAACGGTGCGAGACCGAGACGCCGTGCGAGGCGCGGAGACCGCCGAAGTTCCAGCGCTTCATCGAGCCGGCGAAGCCCTTGCCGATCGTGGTGCCCACGACATCGACGAACTGGCCGGTGACGAAATGCGCGGCGGAGAGTTCGGCGCCGACTTCCAGGAGATTCTCCTTGGAGACCCGGAATTCCGCGAGCTTCTGCTTCGGCTCGACCTTGGCTTTCGCGAAGTGGCCGCGCTGCGCCTTGGAGACGTTCTTGACCTTGGCCTTGCCGACGCCGAGCTGCACGGCGTTGTAGCCGTTCGTCTCGGTCGTGCGGACGGCAACGACCTGGCAGTGATCGACCTTCAGCACGGTCACCGGGACGTGGTTGCCGTCGGCGGCGAAGATGCGGGTCATGCCCATCTTCTGGGCGAGGAGACCGGTACGCATGGCTGCCTCAGTTCTTCAACTTGATTTCGACATCGACGCCCGCGGCGAGGTCGAGCTTCATCAGCGCGTCCACGGTCTGCGGGGTCGGATCAACGATGTCCAGCAAGCGCTTGTGCGTCCGGATCTCGAACTGCTCGCGGCTCTTCTTGTCCACGTGCGGCGAACGGTTCACCGTGAAGCGCTCGATGCGGGTCGGCAGCGGGATCGGGCCGCGGACCTGGGCGCCGGTGCGCTTCGCCGTGATCACGATCTCGTTCGTCGACTGATCGAGAACGCGATGGTCGAACGCCTTGAGGCGGATGCGGATATTCTGGCTGTCCATCGTCTTGGTGCCTTTACTCGATGATGCTGGCGACGACGCCGGCGCCGACGGTGCGGCCGCCTTCGCGGATCGCGAAGCGGAGGCCTTCGTCCATCGCGATCGGCGCAATCAGGTGCACCTCCATCGAGATGTTGTCGCCCGGCATCACCATCTCGGTGCCCGCCGGCAGCTGCACGGTGCCGGTAACGTCGGTCGTGCGGAAGTAGAACTGCGGGCGGTAGTTGGTGAAGAACGGCGTGTGACGGCCACCCTCTTCCTTGGTCAGGATGTAGGCCTCGGCCTTGAACTTGGTGTGCGGGGTGATCGAACCCGGCTTGGCCAGAACCTGACCGCGCTCGACTTCCTCGCGCTTGGTGCCGCGCAGCAGCGCGCCGATGTTGTCGCCCGCCTCGCCGCTGTCCAGCAGCTTGCGGAACATCTCGACGCCGGTCACCGTCGTCTTCACCGTCGGCTTCAGGCCGATGATCTCGACTTCCTCGCCCACCTTCACGATGCCGCGCTCGACACGGCCGGTCACCACGGTGCCGCGGCCCGAGATCGAGAACACGTCTTCGATCGGCATCAGGAACGGACGATCCTTCGGACGCTCCGGCTGCGGGATGTACTCGTCCACCGCCTGCATCAGCTTCAGGATCGCGTCATGGCCGATCTCCGGCTGCTTGTCTTCCAGCGCGCAGAGCGCCGAGCCGCGGATGATCGGGATCTTGTCGCCCGGGAACTGGTAGGAGGTCAGCAGCTCGCGCACTTCCAGCTCGACCAGGTCGAGGAGCTCCGGGTCGTCCACCATGTCGACCTTGTTCATGAATACCACCAGGGCCGGCACGCCGACCTGGCGCGCCAGCAGGATGTGCTCGCGGGTCTGCGGCATCGGGCCGTCGGCCGCCGAGACCACCAGGATCGCGCCGTCCATCTGCGCCGCACCGGTGATCATGTTCTTCACGTAGTCGGCGTGACCCGGGCAATCCACATGCGCGTAGTGCCGGTTCTTGGTCTCGTATTCGACATGCGCGGTCGAGATCGTGATGCCGCGGGCGCGCTCTTCCGGCGCCTTGTCGATCTGGTCGTACGCCGTGAACGTCGCGCCGCCGGTCTCCGCCAGCACCTTCGTGATCGCCGCCGTCAGCGACGTCTTGCCGTGGTCAACGTGACCGATCGTGCCAACATTGCAATGCGGCTTGTTCCGCTCAAACTTAGCTTTCGCCATTGGACTGCTCCGTTCCTAGCCGCGTTACGCCATCTTGGCGCGGACTTCGTCCGCAACCGCCTGCGGCACTTGCTCATAATGATCGAAGGTCATCGTGTACTGCGCGCGTCCCTGGCTCATCGAGCGCAGGTTGTTCACGTAGCCGAACATGTTGGCGAGCGGCACCATGGCGCTGACGACCTGCGCGTTGCCGCGGCTGTCCATGCCCTGCACCTGGCCGCGCCGGCTGTTCAGATCGCCGATCACGTCGCCGAGATAGTCTTCCGGGGTCACGACCTCGACCTTCATCATCGGCTCGAGCAGTTTCGGGCCGGCCTTCGGAATGCCTTCGCGGTAGCAAGCGCGCGCGGCGATGTCGAAGGTCATGACGTTCGAGTCAACGTCGTGGTACTGGCCGTCGATCAGGGTCGCCTTGAAGTCGATCATCGGGAAGCCGGCGATGACACCGGACTCCTTGGCGAGCTTCAGGCCCTTCTCGACGCCCGGGACGTATTCCTTGGGCACGGTGCCGCCGACCACGTCGTTCTCGAACACGAAGCCGCTGCCCGGAGCCAACGGCTCGAAGCGGATCTTCACCTTCGCGAACTGGCCGGAACCGCCGGTCTGCTTCTTGTGGGTGTAGTCGTGCTCGACGGTCTTGGTGATGGTCTCGCGGTACGCCACCTGCGGCGCGCCGACATTGGCCTCGACCTTGAACTCGCGCTTCATGCGATCGACGATGATCTCGAGATGAAGCTCGCCCATGCCCTTGATGATGGTCTGGCCGCTCTCGTGATCCACGGAGACGCGGAACGAGGGATCTTCCTGCGCCAAGCGGTGCAGGGCGACGCCCATCTTCTCCTGGTCGGCCTTCGACTTCGGCTCGACCGCGACCTCGATGACCGGATCCGGGAATTCCATGCGCTCCAGCACGATCGGGTGCGCGGGATCGCAGAGCGTGTCGCCGGTGGTGGTCGCCTTCAGGCCCGCGAGCGCCACGATGTCGCCGGCGCGGGCTTCCTTGATGTCTTCGCGGCTGTTGGCGTGCATGGCGAGCATGCGGCCGACCCGCTCCTTGTCGCCCTTCACGGTGTTCATGACCTGGGTCGCGGCATTCAGCACGCCGGAATAGACGCGCACGAAGGTCAGCGAACCGACGAAGGGATCGGTCATGATCTTGAAGGCGAGGCCCGAGAACGGCTCGTCGTCGGAGCTCTTGCGGGTCATCTCCTTGTCGCCGTCCACTTCCACGCCCTTCACATCGGGCACGTCCAGCGGCGACGGCAGGAAATCGATCACGGCGTCCAGCATCGGCTGCACGCCCTTGTTCTTGAACGCGGAGCCGCACAGCACCGGCACGAACGAACCGGCGATGGTGCCCTTGCGGATCAGCTTCTTCAGCGTCTCGAGATCCGGCTCCTTGCCCTCGAGATAGGCTTCCATGGCCGCATCGTCGGTCTCGACCACCGCCTCGATCAGCTGGTGGCGGTAGTCGGCGGCCTGTTCCTTCATGTCGTCCGGAATGTCGCCGACCACGAACTCGGCGCCCAGGCTCTCATCCTTCCAGATGATGCCCTTCATCGCCACGAGATCGACCAGGCCGGCGAAATCGCTTTCGACGCCGATCGGCAGATGGACGACCAGCGGCTTGGCGCCGAGGCGGTCCTTGATCATCTGGACGCAGCGGTAGAAGTCGGCGCCGATGCGGTCCATCTTGTTGACGAAGCAGATGCGCGGCACGCCGTACTTGTCGGCCTGGCGCCACACGGTCTCGGACTGCGGCTCGACGCCGGCAACCGAGTCGAACACGGTCACGGCACCGTCGAGCACGCGCAGCGAGCGCTCGACTTCGATGGTGAAGTCGACGTGGCCCGGGGTGTCGATGATGTTGATGCGGTGCTCGCGCCAGAAACAGGTCGTCGCGGCCGAGGTGATGGTGATGCCGCGCTCCTGCTCCTGCTCCATCCAGTCCATGGTGGCAGTGCCCTCATGGACTTCACCGATCTTATAGGACTTGCCGGTGTAATAGAGGATCCGCTCCGTGGTCGTGGTCTTGCCGGCATCGATGTGGGCCATGATGCCGATGTTGCGGTAGCGGTCGAGTGGAGTGGTGCGCGCCATGATGCGTTCCTAAGCCGCCGTCTCTACCAGCGGTAATGCGAGAAGGCCTTGTTGGCCTCCGCCATGCGATGGGTGTCTTCGCGCTTCTTCACCGAGGCGCCGCGGTTGTTGGCGGCGTCCAGCAGCTCGGCGGCGAGACGGTCGGTCATGGTCTGCTCGGAACGGCCGCGCGCGGTCGCGATGATCCAGCGGATCGCCAGCGCCTGGGCGCGGTCCGGGCGGACTTCGACCGGCACCTGGTAGGTCGCACCGCCGACGCGGCGGGAGCGGACTTCGAGATGCGGCTTCACGTTGGTGAGCGCCTCGTGGAAGGCCTTCACCGGGTCGCCCTTGGACTTCTTCTCGACCTGGGACATGGCGCCGTAGACGATGGTCTCGGCAGCCGACTTCTTGCCCTGGTACATGAGGCAGTTCATGAACTTGGTGAGCACGATATCGCCATACTTGGCGTCCGGCAGAACTTCGCGCTTCTCAGCAGCGTGACGACGGGACATTTCGCGTTCTCCTTACTTCGGCCGCTTCGCGCCGTACTTCGAACGGCGCTGCTTGCGGTCCTTGACGCCCTGGGTATCGAGCGTGCCGCGGATGATGTGGTAGCGAACGCCCGGCAAATCCTTCACGCGGCCGCCGCGGATCATGACGACCGAGTGTTCCTGAAGGTTGTGGCCTTCGCCGGGGATGTAGGAGGTGACTTCGAAACCGTTGGTGAGGCGGACGCGGGCGACTTTACGGAGCGCCGAGTTCGGCTTCTTCGGGGTCGTCGTGTAAACGCGGGTGCAAACGCCACGCTTCTGCGGGTTCGCCTGGAGAGCCGGCACTTTGTTTCGCCCAACCAGCGGCGAGCGCGGCTTACGGATCAATTGGTTGATCGTCGGCATTACTTCGTCCTCACCTCGTGCGCGTCCGGACCGTGTCCATCAGGCGCTTTTCCAAACAGCGATACGCGAAACGACCGACATCCAGGCCTGCCCTCTCGGGCTATACCTCGATGCGGTCTCTTTGTACGCCTGCCCTCAAACTGAGAGAGCTATGTAATTTCAATGCTTTGTAGGGGGGCAGCGTCTGGTTCGTTGCATCCCGGAGGACGACTGGAACCACCACCTGCCCCGTCAAAGGCGCGCGGAATATATTGATTCGGGGATGGGGCGTCAAGGAAAAGCGCAGAGGTTAATTCGCTAGCGAAACCAGCAGCTTAGCTCGAGTCTTGCGAATCTGTGCACCCACCTATTCCAGGCCCCGGATCCCGCCCTCCGGACCCGCAGAACCCACGCGACCTCTACTCCAATGTGAGCTTGCAAACATAGTTAAACTTGTCCCGGAAGGACGCCAGTCATAGCCTCGTTATCCGGGTATGCGGTGCGGGTGAGGTTGGGCGTGCGTCTCTGGGGCTTTCTCTCCTTATTATTGATGTGTCAGCTGGCCTGGACCGGCCCGGCGGCGGCCGAGCCGCGGGTGGCGCTGGTAATCGGCAACAGCAACTACGGCGCCGCCTTCAGCAGCCTTCCCAACCCCAAGAACGACGCCCAGCTGATCGCCAAGGCCCTGAAAGGTGCCGGCTTCGAGGTCAATATGGTGCTCGACGCCGACCAGAAGCAGATGAAGCGGGCCTTCGCCGATTTCGGCGAGACGCTTGCCGCCAAGGGCAAGGACGCCGTCGGCCTCTTCTATTATGCCGGCCATGGCGTTCAGGTGAACGGCGCCAACTATCTGATCCCCACCAACGCCGATATTGCCAAGGAGGGCGATGTCGAGATGGAGGCGGTCAACGCCGACTGGGTCCTGCAGCAGATGGAGTTCGCCGAAAACCGGATGAACATCATCATCCTCGATGCCTGCCGCAACAACCCGCTGCCGGCCGGCAAGCGCTCGGCCGAGAAGGGCCTGGCGCGCATGGATGCGCCGAAGGGCAGCTTCCTCGCCTATTCGACCGCGCCGGGGGACGCCGCGCTGGACGGCAAGGGCTCGAACAGCCCCTATTCCGCCGCCCTGGCCAAAGCGATCGAGAGCGACCGGGTGCCCCTCGAGCAGCTGTTCCGCAACGTCCGCGTCAACGTGATGAACGCGACCGGCGAGAATCAGGTGCCCTGGGACGCCTCGTCCCTGACCGGCGAGTTCTACTTCAAGCGTCCCGACGGATCGGCGCCGGCGCAGCAGAGCGCCGCCCTCGCGCCCGCGCCGCAACCGGCCGCGCCGAGCGGTGGCGACGCCGTCGACACCAGCCGCACGCCGGAACCCGCGATCGCGGCCGGCAAGGTGTTCCGCGATTGCCCGGATTGTCCGGAGCTGGTCTCGATCCCGGCGGGCAGCTTCAGCATGGGCTTCGGTCCCGGCGACCAGGCCGATCGTCCGGAAGAGAAGCCCACCCACAAGGTTGCGGTCAAACCCTTCGCCATCATGACCAAGGAAGTCACCCGGGATCAGTTTGACGCCTTCGTCCTGGCCGCCGCGCGCGACACCAGCGGCGGCTGCCAGCAGTCGGATGGCGGAAACGGCAAATGGGATGAGAAGGGCGACTACCTGCATCCGGGCATCGAGCAACAGGGCAACCATCCCGTGGTCTGCGTCAGCGGCTACGATGCCGCCGATTACGCGGCTTGGCTCAGCGACAAGACCGGCAAGCATTACCGCCTGCCGACCGAAGCCGAATGGGAATATGCCGCGCGCGCCGGCAAGAAGACGTCCTATCCCTGGGGCAACGACATCAGCGCGAACGCCTGCCGGTTCATCAATGCCATGGATCAAAGCGGGCACAAGAAGTACCCGATCAACGAAGCCTTGAAGTGCGACGACAAGTTCACCACCACCGCCCCGGTCGGATCGTTCCCGGCCAATGCGTTCGGTGTCCATGACATGCTCGGGAATGTCTGGGAGCTGGTGAGTGACTGCTGGCACAACACCTACCAGGGTGCGCCGACCGACGGCTCCGCCTGGGCGGAGGGCTGCGAGACGCCGGTCGAAGGCAAAGCGGAGGATGGTCCGTTCCAGCCCATGCGCGGCGGCGCCTGGCTGGAGAATCCCTGGGATTCTCGGCTGAGCACCCGTTGGGCCGCCACCTCCAACGGACGGGAGTCGACCATCGGCTTCCGTCTGGTGCGGGATCTCGACTAGGATCGACTCTTCACCCTTCGGGCAGGAGCGCTCGGATCCATGGCGAAGCATCCGCTCCGGATCTTCTCCATCCTTCTTGTTCTGTTGACCGCGGCCGCAAATTCCGCCGTCGCCGAGACGCGCCTTGCGCTGGTGATCGGCAACGGCAGCTACGGCGGCGGGATCGGCCCGCTCGCCAATGCGCCGAATGACGCAGCACTCATCACCAAGGCGTTGCAGTCGGCCGGCTTCGCAGTCAACACGGTGATCGACGCCGACCAGAAGACGATGAAGCGCGCCTTCGCCGATTTCGGACAGTCGCTCGCGGCGGCCGGCACCGATACCGTCGGTCTCTTCTACTACGCCGGCCATGGCGTGCAGGTGGACGGCAAGAATTTTCTCATTCCGACCGGCGCCGCGATCGAAAGCCAGGCCGATGTCGAGATGGAGGCGGTCGACGCCAACTGGGTGCTGAAGCAGATGGAATATGCCGGCAACCGGATGAACATCATCATCCTCGATGCCTGCCGCAACAACCCGCTGCCCGCGACCACGCGCTCGGCGGCGGAGGACGGGCTGGCGCGCATGGATGCGCCGACCGGCAGCTTCATCGCCTATTCGACCGCGCCGGGGCAGGCGGCGCTCGACGGCAGCGGCAGCAACAGCCCCTATTCAGAGGCGCTGGCGGCCGCGATCGAGAGCAAGCAGCTGCCCCTGGAGCTGCTGTTCCGCCAGGTGCGGGTCGCGGTGATGAACGAGACCGGCAACAAGCAGGTGCCCTGGGACTCCTCCTCTCTCACCGGCGAATTCTACTTCAGGACGCCCAGCGATGGATCGGCGGGCGATACGACGGTCGCAACTGCAGCGCCGGCGCCGGCGCAAGTCGCCGCAGTCGAACCATCGCAGCCCCCGGTTACCCGCAGCCAGAGCCTGGCCCTGCCGGCGCCGCCCGGACAGCCCTTCACCGACTGCGCGGATTGCCCGGAGATGGTGGTGATCCCGGCCGGGCGCTTCCAGCTCGGCTCCGCCACTGCGGACGGAAACCACCGCGAGAATGAGGGACCGCAGACCGAGGTCACGATCCCCCTGCCCTTCGCGCTGATGACGACCGAGGTCACGCGCGACGATTACGCCGCCTTCGTGCTGCAGACCAAGCGCGAGCCCGAGAAAGGCTGCTTCATCGCCGATGGCGGCGACGGTGTCAGCGACCCCAATGCAGATTTCATGCGCCCCGGCATCGAGCAGGGCGGACGGCATCCCGCGGTCTGCGTCAGTTGGACCGACGCGCAGGATTACGCGGCCTGGCTCAGCCAGAAGACCGGCCGGAACTATCGCCTGCCGAGCGAGCAGGAGTTCGAATACGCCGCGCGTGCGGGGCGCAACGGCAGCTGGCCCTGGGGCGAGGAGCCTTTCGCCAAGAACGGCTGCCGCACCGCCAATGTCTTCGATGCCAGCGGCAAGACCAAGTATCCGCTGGTCGAAGACGGCATGCCCTGCGACGACGGCTTCGCGCAAACGGCGCCGGTGGATGCCCTGGCGGCGAATGCCTTCGGCCTCAAGGGCATGATCGGCAACGTCTGGGAATGGGTCGCGGACTGCTACCACCCGAGCTATGCCGGGGCACCCAACGACGGCACCGCCTGGATCGAGGACGGCTGCAGCGAGCGCGGCCTCCGCGGCAGCGGCTATCTCAACAACGCCTGGCAGAGCCGCTTCGCCATGCGGGACAAGGGCGGCCCGAACAGCCGCGAGGCCACGCTCGGCTTCCGCCTGGCGCGCGACCTCTAAAGCACCCGCCCGGCTTTCCATCGCCGCACCGCGTCTGCTATTGACGCAACAGCAGAGTGCGATGGGAAACGTCAGATGAGCTACGGTCTCTATATCGGCAAGAATCGGACCGCGGACGGGATCGCCTATCTCGCCGGCTACGGCGACGAGCCTTCCAGCCATTGGCTGGAGATCGAGCCGCGGCGCCGGCACGGCGCGGGCGAGATGATCACCGTCGGCGTGACACCGGCCGCCGACATGCCCGGCCTGCTGCTGGAGATCCCGCAGGTGCCGGAGACGGCACGGCATATTCGCGTCAGCTACAGCTACTACAAGGGCGTGCCGGCGCCGCTGACCAACGGCGGCCTGAACGAGCACGGCGTCGCGGTGCGCGACATCTGGTCGACCTCGCGCGCGGACTTGATTGCAATGACGCCGCCGACCCAGACCGGCCCGAACTACAGCGACCTCGCGCGCCTGGTGCTGGAACGCGCCCACAGCGCGCGCGAGGGCGTCGAACTCATCGCCGCGATGATCGCCGAGCACGGCTATGCGGATTACGGCGGCAATTCCCACCTGATCGCCGACCCCGACGAGGCCTGGGTGGTGATCGAATGTTCCGGCGCCCAGAAGCTCTGGGCGGCGGAACGCCTCGGCGCCGACAGCATCCGCGCTTCGCGCCCCGGCTTCATCGGCGTGATCCCGATCGAGCAGCCGGGCCATCCGGATTTCCTCTATGCACCGCACCTGGTCTCGTTCGCGCGTGAGCAGGGCTGGTATCAGGACGGTACGCCGTTCGATTTCAACCAGGTTTACGGCGACGGCAAGGGACCCTGGGCCGGCGTGCAATGGATCGAGGCGGAGATGCAGGCGCGGGCCGCGCGGCCGGAGAAGATCGGCCTACACGACATCTTCTGGGCGGTCCGCACCGAGAAGCTGACCGGCGACACCGCGGGCTACGGCCAGGTCATGCCGCTGCAGCATCCGCGCCACGACGCGCTGCGCACTCTCTGGCATACCCAGGTCGGCGCGGTCGCGGCACCCTTCGTGCCGGTCTTCATGGGCATGCGCGCGGTGCCGGAGGAGTATCGTCAGCATCGCTATCTCACCGCGGGCGAGGATGCGCGCTTCCTGGATCTGCGCCATGCACGCAACGGAAGACCGGACTCGGTCTCGACGGTGCCCCAGGGGATCGAGTCCACCCGCTCGGCCGCGGCCGTGTTCAAACGGTTGCTCTATCTCCTGTTCCAGAACCAGGAAGCCTTCCTGCCGGAGGTGACCGAAACCTGGACCGCGGTGGAGCGCCGCCTCGTCGCGGCCCAGCCCTCGGTGCTGCGCACCGCCGAAATCCTGCTCGCATCCGGCGAACCGGATCTGGCCTGCGGCTATCTGACCTACTACGGACAGAGCGAGCTGATGAGCGCCCTGGCGCTGGCGGAAGCGTTGGCTGCGAGCATTGAAGCCCGCACCCGGGCACGGTTCGGGATTCGGACCGATGCTGAGCCCGGCGCGCCGGAGCAGATTTGGTAAGTCATCCCTGCGCCCGGCGCCGCCGCTGAGATTTGCGCATGCCGCCGATCACCTTTCCGTGGGGATCCCGCCGGCCTTGAAGCGAAACTTGCTTGTCGACGGCGCGGCGCGAACTTCTATTGCACGCAACCGCCCGCCACATAAGGTGGTGTGAGAAGTGTAAAGACTTCTTGAACTTGCATTCACGGATTGCATGACTCGCATGCGCGGGGTGGCGTTGCCAATCCAATGCGCATCCTTCATTCACAGCGCCAATTGGAGGGCGCGCATCGAATCCGGTCGCGCCCATTTCATTTCCGATGACAAGGGTCGAATGCCAGCGGGCTGGATGCCGTGGGGGCAGCTGCGCCGCAGGAAAGCGAATCATGCCGAGTGCGTCTTTCAATCAGCGCGACCCGAGAACCGGTGCCGGTCGCGCCCGCATCGGCCGGATCGACATCGATCCGGCGGCGCGCCGCGAGATCGAGTCCGGCGCAGAGCCGTTCTGGGGCCAGTTGCTCCGCACCTGGGAATCCATTGCCGCGGCGAAGGGCCGCTATCCCGCGCGCAGCGAGATCGACCCGGCGGCGCTGGGCGTCAAGCTGCTGCCCAACGTGTTCCTGGTCGATGTGGTCGAGGTTCCGGGCCGGAGCGCACCGCGCTTCCGCTACCGACTGCTCGGCCAGGCGATCGTCGACCGCGAGCCGACCCGCGCCGGCGCCTATGTCGATGAGATCGGCACCACCGCCGATATCGTCGCGATCGAGCATCACTACATCAGCACGCTCGAGGGCAAGGTCTGGATCCGCGAATCCAGCCTGGCCTGGAGCGATCCGCGCGGCGGCTACCTGCGCTATCGCGTGATGATGCTGCCGCTTTCAGAGGACGGCGAGAGCGTCACCCATCTGATCGGTCTCGCGCTCTACGCCTTCTGACCGCGGCCGCGGAACAGCAGCCATAGGGCGATCGACATGTTGAGCAGGTTCCAGGCGATGCCGTTGAGAAACGCGGCGCTGTAGGAGCCGGTCCAGTCGAAGATCAGGCCGGTCATCCAGCCGCCGATCGCCATGCCGATCACGGTCGACATCAGCACCAGGCTGACCCGCACGCCGGCCTGCCGGGCCGGGAAATACTGCCGCACGATCAGCGCGTAGCTCGGCACGATCCCGCCCTGGCTCAAGCCGAACAAGGCCGACACGACATAGAGCGAGGTCAGGCCGTTGAACGGGATGTAGAACAGCAAGGTCACGCATTGCAGCACCGAGCCCAGGATCAAAGTGCCGACCCCGCCGATCTTGTCGGCGATCAGCCCCGAGCCCAGGCGACTGATCACGCCCATCCCCAGCATCACCGAGAGCATCTCGGCGCCGCGCGCCGGCCCGTAGCCGAGGTCGGTGCAATAGGCGACGATATGCACCTGCGGCATCGACATGGCGACGCAGCAGGCGACGCCCGCCAGCATCAGCAGCGGCTGCAGGAATTTCGGTGCCGGCAGCAGCTGATGCGCACTGGAGCCGTTGCCGCCACCGTTGGCGTTGACCGGATGATGGTCGGCGATCTCCGGCCGCCGCTTCAGGAACAAGGCCAGCGGCAGCATGGTGACGAGGCAGAGGATGCCGATGCCCAGATAGGCGTCGCGCCAGCCGTAGTGCGCGATCGCGTATTCCAGCAACGGCGGCCAGATCGTGCCGGCCAGATAGTTTCCGCTGGCGACGATCGCCACCGCGATGCCGCGGTTGCGGTGGAACCAGTGGGTGGTGTCGGCAACCAGCGGCCCGAAGGTGGCGCTGGAGCCGAGCATGCCGATCAGCACCGCCTGGATGGCGATGAACTGCCAATAGCTGGTGCTGAAGGCGCCGGCGATGAAGCCCAGGCCCAAGGTGGCGGCGCCGATCAGCAGCGGCAGCAGGATGCCGAACTTGTCGGCCAGCCTCCCCAAGGTGATGCCGCCGATCGCGAAGCCCACCATGGTCGCGGTATAGGGCAGCGATCCGCCGGCGCGCCCGACGTTGAACTCCTGCTCGATCGTGGTCAGCACCACGACCGGCGCCCAGAGCCCGATCCCGCCCACGGTCGCGAGGCCGAGCGAGGCCGCGACCCGGCCCCAGGCATAGAGACTGTCCGGCGCGTGCTGCGCTGTCATGATTTCCCCTGGCGATTCTTGGGCCGGATTGTCCGCGACAAATCGCCGATCTTGCTATGATATTTCCTCAGGGGGGCGACCGCGCCGATGGCGGGTCTGCTTAATTGTGAGGATACAATGGCTGGGAAATTGGCGGGCAAGGCGGCGCTGGTCACCGGGGCGACCTCCGGCATCGGACTGGCCATTGCCGAGCGCTTCGCCGCGGAGGGCGCGCGCCTGTTGCTGACCGGCCGGAACAGCGACAGCGGCGAACAGCTGGCGAAGAAGCTCGATGCCGGCTTCATCGCCGGCGATGTGACCGAGCCCGGCATCGCCGACCAGCTTGTGCAGGAGACCGTGCAGCGCTTCGGGCGGATCGACATCCTGGTCAACAATGCCGGCATCGTGCATCGCGGCACCGTGCTCGAAACCTCGGACGCGGACTTCGCCCGGGTCATGGGGGTCAACGTGGAGGCGGTGTTCCGCTTCTCTCGCGCCGCGGTGCGCCGCATGATCGCGCAGTTCGATGCCAGCGACCATGGCGGCGCGATCGTCAATATCGCGTCGGACTGGGCCTTCGTCGCCGGCCGGGCCGAGCTCGCCTATTGCACCTCGAAGGGCGCCGTCGTGCAGATGACCCGGGCGCTCGCCGTCGATCACGCGCGCCAGGGCATCCGCGTGAACGCGGTGGCGCCGGGCGATGTCGAGACGCCGATGCTGCTCTCCGGCATCACCCATCGCGGCAAGAGCGCCGCCGAGGGCTTGAAGGAGAACGGCGCCGTCATCCCGATGGGCCGGGTCGGCCAGCCGCCGGAGATCGCCGCCGCCGTCGCCTTTCTCGCCAGCGACGAGGCGAGCTTCATCACTGGCACCACCTTGCTGGTGGACGGCGGCAACACCGCAATCTGAAATTCAACGGGGAGACCACGGACACCATGCCCGGCCTTGCCATCAGCGATCGCGCCCGCAAGCTTTACCGCGAGGCCCTGGTCTGGGACGACCATGCCGGCTTCGACCCGGTCGGCGGCGCCCATCGCCTGGAAAACCTGCAGCGCTGGGCGAAATCCGGCGTGCACTACCTCTCGATCAATGTCGGCTATGACGTGATCGACTGGCAGGTGAGCCTCGCGGTCCTGGCCGGATTCCGTGCCTGGCTGCAGCAGCGGCCGGAGCAGTATCTGCTGGTCCGCACCGCCGAGGACATCCTGCAGGCCAAGGCGGCGGGCAAGCTTGCCGTCGCCTTCGACCTCGAAGGCATGAACGCGCTCAACGGCAGCGCCGACATGGTCAACGTCTATTACGAACTCGGCGTGCGGCAGATGCTGTTCGCCTACAATCTCAACAACCTGGTGGGCGGCGGCTGCCACGACGCCGATACCGGCCTCACCCCGCTCGGCCGCGCCGTGATCGCCGAGATGAACCGGGTCGGCATGCTGGTCGATTGCTCGCACAGCGCCTATCGCACCACCATGGAGGCGATGGAAGCCTCGGCGGCGCCGGTCATCTTCTCGCATTCCTGCGCCAAGGCGCTCTGGGGCCATGGCCGCAACATCACCGACGAGCAGATCAGGGCCTGTGCAAAGACCGGCGGCGTCGTCGGCATCAACGGGATCGGCAACTTCCTCGGCCGCAACGACATCAGCAGCAAGACTTTCGTCGACCATGTAGCCCATGTCGCCGGCCTGGTCGGCGCGGCGCATGTCGGCATCTCGCTGGACTATGCCTTCGATGCCGAGAACGTCGACGACCTGGTCAGCGGCAACAGCCGCTACTGGCCGAAGGCGGAGTACCAGACCGCCTCGCTCTACCTGCCGCCGGAGCAGCTGCCCGAGATCGTCGAGACCATGCTGCAGCGCGGCTTCAGCGACGCCGAGACGACCGGCATCCTCGGCGGCAATTTCCTGCGCGTGGCGAGGGCGGTCTGGAAATAGGCGGATGACCCTCAGGAATGGCCTGATCGTCGCGCTGGCGATCGCGCTGAGCTTCCTCGCGGTCTTGAATGCACCGCGCTTCGGCGGGCGCTACATCCTCAGCGACTGGGATCGCGACGCGGTGATGCACTCGGGCGAGACCCCGCAGACCGCACGGACCATCACCATCCTCTTCGTCGGCAACAGCTTCACCTCGGGCAACGATCTCGCGGCGATGCTGGTCAACATCGCCGCGGCGGATCCCGGCAACCCGGTGCAGCTCTCGGTCAAGGCCGTCACCTATCCGGGCGCCGACCTGCGCAGCATGCTGAAGCAGACCGACGCCCTGGCCTGGGCGCAGGCCAATCGCCCCGACTACGTGGTGCTGCAGGAGCGGAGCCTCTGGTACTCCTTGCCGCGCTGGGTCCAGCAGGCGCGCGAGAACGCGCTCGACTGGAACTATGCGCTGAGCCCGCTCAAGGCCCAGCCGATCCTGTTCGAGACTTGGCCGGATCTCGACGGCGCCCAGTCCTACACGGATCGCAGCTATTGCTGCTACGGCAAGACCTTCAAGGAAATGTCGGCCGAGGCCCAGCGCGCGACCGCGGCCTTGGCGCAAGAGCTGGGGATGCCGGTTGTCCGGGTGGCGCGATCCTACAGTTTTGCAGTGCAGGCGGGCGCCACGGATCTCTACCAGCGCGACCTGCATCACGCGAGCTACGCCGGCACCTATCTGGCGGCCCTCACCTTCTACCGCTACTTCACCCATCGCTCCGGTGCCGAGACCACTTATCGTCCCTTCGGCATGTCGGCCGCCGCGGCCGCGGTCCTGGTGCAGGCCGTCAACCGCTGAGCTATTGCCAGAGCGTGGTCAGCGGCCCGCCGGATCCGGAGACCGGGTCGGAATTGGGGAAGGACAGGGCCGCGATCCGCGCGATCATCTCCGGCGTCGCGGCATCGCGGTTGAGATCGGGCTGCTGGTTCGGCGGATAGGCGCCGACCACCAGGAAGCCGCCGGTCGATTCCAGCTTGCAATGCCCGGTGCCGGCCGGCAGCACCGCGACATCGCCGGCATTCACCGTGACCTCCACGCCGTCCGGCCCGCCCAGCAGCAGCCGTGCGCTGCCGCCGGCAAAGCCCAGGGCCTCATGCGCGCCGGTGTGATAGTGGTGATAGGCATAAACGCCGTTGCGCCAAGCCGAGGGCCAGCCGTTGCGGTCGAACATCGCCTCGAACTTCGCGGCGGGATCGCTGCCGGAGATTTCCACCGCGTTGCGATAGAGCAGCACCGGCAGGCGCGGGTTGTTGGGCGTCAGCTTGCCCGGCTGCAGCAGCAGGGTTTCCGGCTTCGACAGGGTCTGCACCATGGGGCGCTCCTCAGGCACGCAGATAGTTCTGAATGAGAACCGCGTCGATCTGCTCCGGTTGCATGAAGCGCTCCGCATATTGGCGATAAACACCCGAGGCCAGGAACAGATCGAAGACTTCCGGGTCGATATGCGCATTGTCGCGCATCCTGGCCATGATGGAAATCGATTCCGAAAGCGACTTCGCCTTCTTGTAGGGCCGGTCGGCGGCGGTCAGCGCCTCGAAGATGTCGGCCACCGCCATCATCCGCGCCGGCACGCTCATCTGCGCGCGCGTCAGCCGCTTCGGATAGCCGGTGCCGTCCATCTTCTCGTGATGCCCGCCGGCGATCTCCGGCACGTTGCGCAAATGCCGCGGCAGCGGCAGGCGGTTCAGCATGCGGATGGTCTCGATCATATGGGCGTTGATCTTGAACCGCTCCTCCTCGGTCAAGGTGCCGCGCTCGACGGTGAGATTGTAGATCTCACCGCGGTTGTAGAGCAGGTCGGGAACATCGACCTTGAAGCCCCAGGGATTGTCGGCCGTGATCCGGTCCCGCTCGCCGCGGACCATGACATGCTCCGGCCGGTCGGCGAGCAGCGGCTCCTGGACCGGCAGCGCCGGCGCCGGCGTGCGCGCCTTGCGCTCCGTCTCCTCGTGGGAGAGGCCGATCCGGTCGTCGAGCGTGCGGGTCCAGCGGCGCCCGGCGATCGCCTTCACCCGCGCGACCTTCTCCGGCGCCATGAACTCGCCGCCGAGGTTGCTTTCGGCGATGAAGGCGAACTCCTCGTCCAGGGTCTTCCACAACCGCTGCAAGGCCTGCAGCCGCTCCCGCCGCGCGTCGCCGTCGAGCCCGGCCTCGGCGATCTCCTTCCAGCAGGCCGCTTCCGCCTCGCGCTTGATCACCTCGAAACGCATGCGGACCTCGTGCAGCCGGTCGGTGATGGTCTCCAGCTTGGTCGCCTTGTCGATCACGAACTCGGGGCTGGTCACCTTGCCGCAATCGTGCAGCCATCCGGCGATGTGCAGCTCCTCCCATTGCTCGTCGCTGAGCTTGAAGCCCTTGAACGGGCCCTCGGTCGCCTGCTCCGCCGCATGGGCCAGCATCTCCACCAGCACCGGCACCCGCTGGCAATGGCCGCTGGTATAGGGGCTCTTGGCGTCGATCGCACCGGCCAGCAGCTCGATGATCGCCAGCATCAGCCGCTTCTGCTCCTCGATCAGGCGATTGGTCTCGATCGCCACCGCCGCGGTGCCCGAGACCGCCTCGACGAAAGCCTGCACGTCGGCCCGCGTCGCCTCCGCCTGGCGGATCTCCGGATTGTCGGACAGCATCAGTACGCCGACCAGGTCGCCTTCGCGATTCTTCAGGGGCACGGCCATTACCCGGAACGTCTGGCGATGCTCGAAGCCGGGATACCAGCGCTCGACCTGCTGCGGCGTGACCTCGGTCTCGATGGTGGCGCGGCGGGTCGCCGCCTGCACCGCCGGATGATCGTCATTCACGCCGGCACGGAGCGCCGGCGGCGGCGCGCCGCCGAGCTGGCGGCCGTCGAACCGCGCCAACGCGCCGATCAACGAGCCGTCGAGCTCGGAGAGATAGACGATGCCGCCGCGCGCCCCGGTCATGTTGATGGTCTCGGCGACGATCTCGTCCAGCAGGCGGTCGAACTTCTTCTCGCCGCCGAGCAGCGCGCCGATCGCCAGCAGCCGGCTGATCGTGTTCTTCATGGCACCCATTGCCACGGCCAGCCGGTCGATCTCGACCACGAAGGATTGCACGTCGAACGGCCGGTCGAACTTCAAGGCGTTGAAGTCGCGCGCCGCCTGGGTCAGGCGGTCGAGCGAGCGGCTGATCAACCGCGCGATGACCAGCGCCGCCAGGGTCGCGGCGGTGAGCGCCACCAGGCTGATCAGCAGCATCCAGGCGCGCTGCCGGTCGGCCTCGGCCAGGATCTCATCCTGCGGCGTGGCGATCGCCAGCGAGATCGGCTCGGTGCCGCTGATCAGCGGCGCGTAGAAGGTCTGCCACCGGGTGCTCCCGACATCGAAGCTGTTGGTCGCCGATTGCGATGCGTAGGCCCGCCCGGCGACCTGCTCCAGCACCGGCTGGTTCAGATCGGCGACGTTCGGCAGCACCGGCGCGCCCGCGGCATCGAGGATCGAGGGCAGCTTGCCCTCGCTGCTCGCCAGCACGTGCCCCTTCTCATCGACAATGGCCAGCAGCGATGACGGCGTCGCCTTCGACGCCTGCAGCACGTCCGAGAGCGAGTCCAGCGTGACATCCACGCCCACCGCCACGCCGCCGTCGGCGCTGCGCTCGCTGAAAGTGACGCCGATCTGCCGCGTCGTGAAGAAGAGATAGGGCGCGCTCATGGTCGGCCCCGGCCGCTGCATCGCCGCCTTGTACCAGCCGCGCTCGCGCGGGTCGTAGACATATCCCGGCATCAGCCGGTTCTCGAGCAAGACCATCTCGCTGTCGTAGAACAGATACCGTCCGACCGCCTTCCCGGCCGCATCATGCGTGATGCTCTGTGCCAGATAGGCTGCAGCTTGCGGCGGCGCGATCGAGCGCCCCCACTCCGACTTGGGATCGACGGTGCGCATCAAGATGAAGTCGCCGTCGTCATAGCCGACATAGACGGCCTGCAGCGCCGCCCCGCCTCGCAGCGCCTCGACCATGATCCGGGAGGTGGCGAATCGCGTCTCCTCGCTGCGCGCCGTCACCAGGTAGGAGCGCGAAAGCAGTCGCACGCTGAGGATCGCCGGCTCGGTGATGCGCCCAAGGCCCTGCCGGGTCTGCTCCCCGATGCGCTCGAACAGCGCACCCGCGGAGACCAGCAGCATGTTCCGGGTCTGGATGTACTGCGCCGTGATCGTGACCGCCGCGAAGGCGAACAGGAGCGCCACGAACAGCGTTGCTATGTAGGCGTAGAGCGAAAAGCCCTTGGGTTTGGGCCGCATGCCGGGCAATTCCCTGATGAGGAATTTATTCTACAGGCTCGGCGCGTGATTGTCATTCCTGCCCCAAAGCCCAAGGCCGCGCGCGGCCGTCTCAGCCCAGCTGATCGACCTGCGGCCCCCAGGTGTCCGAGAGCGCGAAACCACGCCGGAACGGATCGTCCGGGTCGAGGCGCAGCTCCTCGCGGCCGTAGATCCAGGCCTCGCCGGTGATGCGCGGCAGTACCGCGCGCCGGCCGGCGACTTCGGTCTCGCCGATCGCCTCGACCAGGAACTCGCCGCCGATGATCGAGCGCGAGCGCCGCACGTCGCCGGTCCTGATCTCGCCGCGCGCTTGCAGCACCGCGAGATTGGCTGAGCTGCCGGTGCCGCAGGGCGAGCGGTCGACCCGGCCGGGCTTCAAGGTCGTGCAAGTCCGGACCGCGCCGTCGGGATCGCGGCCGCGCAGCATCACATAGGCGATCTCGTTGATGCCGGCGTGCTCGGGATGCTGCACCTTGACCTGATCCGCCAGCAGCGCCTTCAGCTCGATGCCGGCGGCGGCCAGCTCGCACGCCCGGCCCGGCGCGATCTCCAGGCCGACCTGGTCGACATCGACGATCGCGTAATAGACTCCACCGAAGGCGATGTCGGCCTTGATCTTTCCCCAGCGCGGCGTCGCAATCACCTTATCCAGCGCTTCGACGAAAGCCGGCACATTGTCCAGCGAGACCGCGCGGCAGCGTCCGCCTGCGCAGCGCGCGCGGGCGGTGATCAACCCCGCCGGCGTGTCCAGCCGCAGGATCGTCTCCGGCTCCTGCATCTTAACCCGACCGCTCTCCAGCAGCGCGGTCACCACGCAGATGCAATTGCTGCCCGACATCGGGTGCGCGCGGTCCGCCTGCAGCACGATGAAGCCTGCATCCGCATCCGGCCGGGTCGGCGGCAGCAGCAGGTTCATCGACATGGCGGCGCCTGCCCTCGGCTCGAAGGTCAGGAAGCGGCGGAAGCTGTCATCGACCGTGTTGACGTGGTTCATCTTGTCGAGCGCGGTCCGGCCCGGAATCTCCGGCGCGCCGCCGACCACCACCTTGCCGATCTCGCCCTGGCAATGGACCTCGAGGATCTCGACCGAGCGATCCCACCGCATGGGGCTCACCCGAGGACCGGTTCCATGGCCTTGCGGAAGGCCGCCTTCTCCTCGCTGCTCAAGGGCAGCAGCGGGCGACGCCCGACCCCGACCGGTGTGCCGGCCAGCTCGCAGCCGTATTTCACCTTCTGCACGAACTTGCCGCTTTCCAGGCTCGACATCGCGCCGTAAATCACCTGCATCTTGTCCCGCGCCTTCAGCCAATCGCCGCGCTCGATGGTGTTGACCAGGTCGACGCAGGCCTTGGCCATGCAGTTCGCGGGGCCGCAGATCCAGGAGCCGGCGCCCCAGAGATAGAAATCGAGCGTCTGGTCGTCCGAGCCGTTCGAGAGCTGGTAGCGATCGCCATAGCGCGCGCGAATGTCGATCGCGCGCACCAGGTTGCCGCTGGATTCCTTGATCCCAAGCACCCGCGGGTTGTCGACGAAGGCATCGAGCACGGTCAGGCCGACCTCGACCCCGACCTTCGGCGGATAGTTATAGAGCACGATCTCGACATCGACCGCGTCGAGCACCGCCTGGTAATGCGCGATCAGCTCGTCGGGCGCCGGCGTCGCGTAGAACGGCGCCGAGAGCAGCACCGTGCCGTAGCCGAGATCGCGCGCCCGCTTGGTGTGCTCGATCACCTCCCAGGTGGAGCCGGCATTGGTGCCGGCGATCAGCAGCTCGCCTTTGTCGGCGAAACCGGCGACGAATTTCAGCACCGCCGCTCGCTCCTCGGCGGTCAGCGCGTTGTATTCGCCGGTCGAGCCGCAAGGCACCCAGCCTTTCACGCCGTCCTGCCGGAGCTTGGCCAGCAGCTTCTCGAACTTGCCGAAGTCGATCTTCCCCGCCTCGTCGAACGGCGTCACCAAAGCCGGCATCACTCCAGTCAGTCGCATCGCATGCTCCAGTTGTCGACAATATGCCGACAATCTTTGTCGGCTTTATGTCGACAAGAGTCAAGCGGAGGATTAGATTGGAGCCGCTACTCTTGGAATTATCCAATGATTTCAGCGATGGAGTCGAAGCGTGAAGCCGGAGACCGAAGCCAAGCCTTCCCGGGGGACCAGCTGGAAGAGCGTCTATGACGCCCTCCGCACCGAAATCCTGAACCTCAGCCTGGCGCCCGGTGCGATGCTGGATGAGACCACGCTCGCCGAGCGTTTCGACCTCTCGCGCTCGCCGGTGCGCGAGGCGCTGATCCGACTCGCCGGCGACGGCCTGGTGGTCACCCTGCCCAACCGCAGCACCATCGTGGCGCCGATCGAGATCGCGAGCTTCCCGAAATATGTCGAGGCGCTGGACGTCGCGCAGCGCATGAACGCGCGCCTCGCGGCGGCGCTCCGGACCGAGGCCGATCTCAAGATCATCGCCCAGCGGCAGCGCGCCTTCATCGCCGCGATCAAGAGCCAGGACCATCTCGCCATGTCGGAGGCGAACAAGAACTTCCACATGGCGATCGCCGAGGCCGGCCGGAATCCCTATCTCACCGCCTTCTACGAGCGGCTGCTCGACCAGGGGCGGCGCATGCTGCATCTGCATTTCGAGTTCCTCGAACGCAGCAAGGACGGCATCCTGCTGACCGACGAGCACGACGAGATGATCGTCGCGATCAAGGCCAAGGATGTGGAACGGGCCGACGCGCTCGCCCATGCCCATACCCGGCAGTTCCGCGACAACTTCATCGACTTCATGAAGGAGAATTACGCGAGCGATATCGCCCTCGGCGGCGTCAGGGCAGCGCAGTGAGCTTGCGGATCTCCTCTGCCACCATGTGCTGCAGCTTCCACAGGTGTGTGTCGTGGATGCCGTATTCCTCAAGCTTGGTGATGGTCTGGTAGAGATAGTTGGCGCAGGAGCCCCAGTGGCCGGCGGCCCGCGCCAGGATTCTGGCCACCTCCTGGTCCGGCAGCTTGCCGGTGTAATAGCTGGCGCGCGGCCCCGCATAGAAGGTGAGCGCCCGGACTTTCCCGATCTCGGCCTTGGCGGTGATCCATCTGAGCTCGCCGAGGTCTTCGCGCTGGTCGACCTCGCGGCGGAGCAGGTTGCCGAGCTGGGCGAACTGGTCGTCGTCGGGCAGGCGGCAGATCACACCGTGGCAGGCGCCGCCGTGATCGAGCGCCATCATCAGGCCGGGGCAGTCCGGCGTGCCGCGCCAGCGCTTCAGCTCGAGGCAGAAAGAGCGGTGCCAGCCATGTGCCGTCGCGCGCCGATGCTCGACGAAGTCGCATTCCGGCCGCCAGATCAGCGAGCCATAGGCGAAGATCCAGAGCGGCCCGCCCTTCAGCGTGGCGATCAGCTCGGCGGTGAGCGCATCGTAATCGGATTCCGTCAGGTAGACCCGGCCGGGCAGCGGCCCCGGATCAGGTTCCTTGCGCTCGACACGCGCGACCAGGTCTGCGGTCAGCGAGAGCGGCAATTTTCGCAGCGCCTTGGATGAACGCGCACGCATGAGGTCCCCGCGTCTGAGCTCGAGCCGAGCATAACGGCGTTGTGACCGTTGCGCCAGCGCTGCCCGCTTCGCTGAAGGGAACCGGCACGGCCCGTGCATCGTTACGGCAGCTTCAAATATTTATACCGAGAGTGAGACACGTGATTCGTATCAGACACCGCACCGCAGATCTTTCAACCGTCCTGGCGCTGGGCGCCATGCTGCTCCTGTCAGGCTGCGCCGGCAACGTCGAAGGCAAGATGCTCCACGCGCCCGAGACCTTTACCGGCGAATCCAGTGGCGGCATCGATGGGAACGGCTCACTGACCCTGACCAGCGACCGCGGCACGACGTGCAGCGGACCCTATCGGCAGATGCCCGCTGACACCGGGGGCGAGGTCGCCGGGAATGCCACGGAGAACGGCGTCGCCACGCTGACCTGCAGCGACGGGCGCACCGGCAAGGTGATGTTCACCGTGGGCGCCGACCAGGCGATCGGCACCGGCATGATCGGCGAGGACATCGTCATGCTGCAGATCGCGGAGTATTGAGTCCTCAGCGCGGCGGCGCGCCTCGGTTGGCGAGGACGCGGTCGATGGTCTCGACCAGCTTCGACTGCCGGAACGGCTTGTCGATCACGGCGGCGGCGCCGAGATGCTCGGCGACCGCGAGCTGGTCGTATTCGCCGCTGCCCGAGTTCGAGCCTGACATGGCGATGACCGGCGTGCGGATGCCGTTGTTGCGCAGCCAGTTCAGCAGCTCGAAGCCATCGCCGGCCGGCATGTAGATATCGGTGATGATGATGTCCGGCTCGTGGCCCGCGACGCAGTCGATCGCCGCGCGCGCGTCTGGGGCGCACTGGACGTCATAGCCCACGGACTCGATCATGCGGCGCAGGGTCTCGCGCAATGACGGGTCGTCATCGACGATCAGAACCGACCACGGACCTTCTGTGATCATCTTGGACTCCGCCGCCGCGGCGTTGCGGGAATCGCTGGTACTGTCCATGGCCATGTCACTCTGCTCTGCCTCACGCATCCTCGGCGGCTCGGGCATGGTTAATCCTTCGTAAACATGCGCCAAAACCACATTCGGAACTCAAACCCGGAAATGGAAATTTGGTTGCAAACGTCCGCCGGGCAACTTGCGCGCAACTCACCGTTGGACGGGTGAGTCCTAGGACTAGAGCAACCCTTCCATCATGCGGGACCAGAAGCCGCGCACCCGTTCGCCGAAGCCCCGCTGCGCCTCCCAACTCGCCTGGTCGATGCGATTGGAAGTCTGCTCGCCTTCCTTGAAGATGGCTTCGAGATCCTCGGCCGTCTGCTTCCCCAGAATGACGGCGTCGATCTCGTCATTGAAGAGCACGCTGCGGTGATCGAAGTTCGACGAGCCGACCGCCGACCAGACGCCGTCGATGGTCACGGTCTTCGAATGCAGCACCACGTCGCGGGTCTCGAAGATCTTCACGCCCGCTTCCAGCAGGTCGCTGTAATGCGAGCGCGCCGCCTCGACCGCCGGCGGCGAATCGCTCTGCTCCGGCACCATCACCCGGACGTCGACTCCGCGCCGGGCGGCGTCGAGCAGCGCCTCCATTTCGTCCGGCGTCGGCACGAAATAGGCATTGCTGATCCAGATCTTGCGCTCGGCGCTGCGCAGCGCGGATATCAGGGTGACGTAGTAGCGGGAGACATCCTGCTTCGGTGTGCTGCCGATAACGCGGACGATGTGGCCGCCCTTGGCCTGCTGTTTCGGGAAGTATGGAGCCTGGTCGATCTTCGCGCCGCCCTCCTCGCTCCAGTGGACGAAGAACAGCTTCTGGATCTCGGCCACCGCCGGCCCTTCGATCCGGATCGAGGTGTCGCGCCAGTGCCGCGGCAACCCGGTCTGCGGATCCTCCTCGCCGTCCTCGTCGTCGCTGCCCGGCGACTTGCTCTCATAGCTCTTGCTCAGGTTCACGCCGCCGATCACCGCCACCCGGCCGTCCGCCACCAGGATCTTGCGGTGGTCGCGGTCATTGCCGTTGATCACATTGGCCGGATTGGGGTCGATCGGATGGAACGAGAGCAGCTTCGCGCCGGCTTTCTCGAGCCGCTCGAAGAAGGCGCCCGGCGTGTCGCTGGAGCCGTAGCTGTCATAGATGATGTTGACGGAAACCCCCTGCTGCAGCTTCGCCACCAGCATGTCAGCGAGCGCACGCGCGTTGCCGTCGGGGGTCTGCAGGGTCACGTCCTCGATGGTGTAGTATTCGAGGTTCAGCGTCTGCCGCGCACCGGAAATCGCCGCGCCGATCGCGGCGAAGGTCTGGTCGCCATCGCGCAGGACCTCGACCGCGTTGTCGGTGGTGAGCGGGCTGCCGGCGACGCCCTCCTCGACCTGCAGATGCCGCTGCAGGATTTCGCTGCCCTCGGCGCCGCTTCCCAATCTTTTGATCAGCGCGTCGCTCGCCGCGGGTGTAAGTGGACCCTCGGCGCCCTGCACGACCGGCTTGGACTCGGCCGCCGACCGGGCGATGCTATCGTCGGCGTCCGGGACGGCACAGGCCGCGAGGCTCGCCGCCAGTGCCAGGACGCCGCAACGGGTGATATGCAGGAATGAGGACATGACCCGAGGTTCCGAATGCGCCTGGGGAGAACCCGCCGGGAAAGCGAAGCGTTCCGTTGGGCGCTCAAGCCGACGCGATGGCCGCGGGATTCTTTTTTTGCAAAGCGATGGAATAAAATCGAAGATGAAACCGACCGCTGTCCTTGCCCCCCTCCTCCTGCTCGCTGCCTGTGCGACCAACCGGACGGTCGAAGCGCGGATCGCGAGCACCGGCGAGAGCTTCACCGGCACCTTCGATCCCGGCAGCTTCGGGGGCTCATTGGAGATGGAGAGCGACCGTACGCGGTGCACGGGTCGCAGCACCGGCTCGGAGACGATCGGCACGACCGTCGTCGTTCTGCTCTGCGACGACGGCCGCGCGGGATCGGCGGTGCTGCTCGACGGCCCGACCCGTTCGACCGGGTCGGGCGTGCTGGGCGAGGATCAGGTCAGCCTGTCGATTCTGCGCTGAGCCCGAGATCAGCTCAGATGATGCGTCTTCGGCACGCCATAGACCGGCGTCGGCAGGCCTTCCATCCGCGCCTTCAGCTGGATCGCCAGGAACTGCGAGTAGTGCCGCGACTGGTGCAGGTTGCCGCCCTGGAACCAGAGCGCTTCCTGCTGGGTCGGCTTCCACATGTTGCGGAACTCGCCCTCCCAGGGACCGGGATCCTTGGTGGTGTCGGAGCCCAGGCCCCAGACCTTGCCGACCTTGTCGGCGACTTCCTGTGAGATCAGCTGTGCCGCCCAGCCGTTCATCGAGCCGAAGCCGGTCGCATAGACGATGAGATCGGCCTCCAGCTCGCTGCCGTCGGTGAACTTGACGCCGGTCGCGGTGATGCGCTCGACCTTGCCCTGCTTCAGCTTGATCGAGCCGTTGCAGATCAGCTCCGAGGCGCCGACGTCGATGTAGTAGCCGGAGCCGCGCCGATAGTATTTCAGCGGCAGGCCGCTCTCGTCGTCGCCGAAGTCCAGCAGGAAGCCGGCCTTCTCCAGCCGGGCATAGAAATCGGCGTCGCGGCGCTTCATCTCCGCGGTCAGCTGCTTGTGGCCCTCCGCCATCAACCGGTAGGGCATCGAGGCGGCGATCATATCCGCCTGGTCGCAGGTGATGCCGTTCTCCAGCGCCTGCTCGCCCCAGAGCGGATAGGTCCAGAGCTCCTGGAGGGTTTCCGAGCGCGACACATGGGTGGAGGAGCGCTGCACCATGGTGACGTCGGCGCCGTGCTCCCAGAGATCGGCGCAGATGTCATGCGCCGAATTGTTGGAGCCGATGACGACGCATTTCTTGCCGCTCCAGTCCTCGCCGCCCGGATGCTGGCTCGAATGGCGCTGCTTGCCCTTGAAGTCCTTCATGCCCGGGTAATCCGGCATGTTGGGCAGGCCGGCCTGACCGGTGGCGAGCACGAGCTGCTTCGGGCGCAAGGTGACCGGCTTGCCGTCGCGCAGCACTTCGACGGTCCATTCCTTCTTGGCTTCGTCGTACTTGGCCGTCTTGCATTCGGTTTTGGCCCAGTAGTTGAGCTCCATGATCTTGGCATAGGCCTCGAGCCAGTCGCCGATCTTGTCCTTGGGCGAGAAGACCGGCCAGTCGTCGGGGAACGGCAGGTAGGGCATGTGGTCGTACCAGACCGGATCATGCAGGCAGAGCGACTTGTAGCGCTTGCGCCAGGCATCGCCCGGACGCTCGTGCTTGTCGACGATGATCGTCGGCACGCCGAGCCGCCTCAACCGCGCGCCGAGCGCGAGACCGCCCTGGCCGCCGCCGACGATCAGCACATAGGGCTGCTTCGAGATGCCGAGCGTCGCCTCCTCTTCCTGCCTCTCCTCCAGCCAGTTCTTGCGCCCCTTATGTACGCCGTGATCGGTGCCGTTCCAGCGCCGGCGGCCCTTCTTCTCCTCGAAGCCTTTCAGCTCCTGGGCGGTGGTGAGCAAGGTCCAGGCCTTGTCGCCTTTCAGCCGGAGATGGCCGCGGCCCCGGGCGGTCGCGGTCTCGAAGGTGAACCAGGCCTGGGTGATGCCGTCCTTCTCGGTCGCTTCGCCGTCGAGCTTCCAGTTGCTGGGTTTGGTCGAGGCTAGGGTGGCTTTCAGCATGTCGGCGACCGCGGCGCGACCTTCGACGGTCTTGATGTTCCAGCTGAATGCGATCAGGTCGCGCCAGTGGCTCTCGGTCTCGAACAGGTCCGCCGCGCCGGCCGCGTCGTTGCGCGCCAGCGCGGAGGAGAAGGCCGAAAGCCAGTGGGTCGCTCGCTCGGTCGGAGTGCTCATGCGTGATCCTGCCCAATCGGTTGTTTTTCGTTCTCGGAAGCGGACCGAAAGCTAAAACTGAAACAGCGGGCGATTCAACTGCGAACCATGCGGATCACGCCTGCATTCCTGCCGGCTAACGGGCGAGCGCGCGATCCACGGCGGCGACGAGATCGGCGCGGTCGAACGGCTTGCTCAAGACTTCGGCGGCGCCCAGGTGCTGGGCGATCACCGCCGGATCGAAATGCGCGTCGGCATGGCCCGCGGCCGAGACCACCAGCACCGGCACGTCGGCGGCGTGGCTGCGCATCCAGTTCAGCAGCTCGAACCCATCGGCGACCGGCATGAAGATGTCGGAGACGACGAGGTCGGGACGATGCCGCTCGATCAGCGCGATCGCCTCGCCTGCATGCTGGGCCTCGACGACGCGGGTGGCGGCGCCCCGCATCAGCATGCGGCGCAGCATCAGGCGGAAGACCGGATCGTCATCGACGATCAGGATCTCGAGCGGCGGCGGTGCGGCTTTCGTGTGCTCCCGGGCGGCGACGGCGGCTTCATGTGTCATCACGATCCTCGCTGTTAACACCCCGTTAACGAGAAATCGAACCCCCGCAGGGGCTTAGCGACAGTCCCTGAAGTCTATGCGCTGCGATTCGGAAGCGGTCCAAAAAACGCAGATGCCGGTGTGTGCCGGCACGATTTAGGATCGCGCTCTCAGAAGTTTGGGCGCGATTAGGTCCGCGGGCGGGACCCTAGGACGCGAGGCAGGCGTAGACGGCGTCGATCACCGATTTGCGGCGCGGGTCGATGCCGTCGTCGAAGCCGAGCATGCGGTTGGTCACCAAGGCGAAGCCGAGCCTGGCTTCCGGGTCGGCGAAGCCGTAGCTGCCGCCCCAGCCGCTATGACCGAACGCGGCCGCTGGCGTGAGCGGGCTGTCGATCTGGAAGCCGGCGGCAAAGGCGGTCGGCGATCCGAAGCTCTCGTCGATCCCGCGCACCCGCGGCCGGGCCGCCTCTCGTATCGCATCGGGGCCGATGAGGCCGGCGCCGCCGGATGCCATCGCACCGTAGATCTTCGCCAGTCCCGCGGCGGTCGCCTGGCCGTTGCCGCCGGGAACTTCCGCCGCGCGCCAGGCGCGGTGGTTGGGCGCCAGCGCCGTCGGCCGCGGATTGGCGCAGGCATGCGGGAAGGGCGAGGCCAGCACATAAGGCACCCAGTCGGAGGCCTTCGGGCCCTCGATCATCTCGGCGACGCGCGGCTCCTCGCGCTCCGACAGGCCGATGAAGAAGTCGGCGCCCAAGGGTCCGGCGATTTCCTCGGCGACGAACCGGCCGATGCTGCGGCCATCCACCCGCCGCAACGGCTCGCCGGCAAGGTGGCCGAAGCTGAGCGCGTGGTAGATCGCGCGGCTGCCCGGCTCCCAGAGCGGCGCCATCGCCGCCAGCGCCTCGACATAGGGATCCCAGGCGAGGAGGCCGGCATCGTCCATCGGCACCGCGAGGCCGTTCAATCCGGCCTGATGCGAGAGCACGTGATCGAGCGTCACCCCATCCTTGCCGCCGGCGGCAAATTCCGGCCACCAGCGCGCGACCGGCGCGGCGTAGTCGAGCTTGCCGCGCTCGACCAGCATGGCGACCGCCAGCGCCACCACGCCCTTGGTGCAGGACCAGACGTTGATAAGCGTGTCGCGCTGCCAGGGCCTGGTCCGCGCCGCGTCGGCATGGCCGCCCCAGAGCTCGACGACGGGACGGCCGTCCAGCACCACCGCGACGCCGCCGCCATGCTCGTGGCCCGCGGCGAAGTTGGCGGCGAAGGCCTCGCGGACCCGGGCGAACTTCGGATCCACTGTTCCGGCGATCATCACTTGAGCGCCTTGCTCCAGGCGGAGACGCGGTCGGCGAGGGTCTTCAGGTGATCGGCGGCGCTGAAGCCGGAGATCGACTTCCGCGGCTTCAGGTCATGGTCGCCGTCTTCGAGCCAGAGCAGATCGATCGCCTTGGAGAGCGTGTAGCCGGCGACTTCCTCGGGCGTGCCGAAGGGATCGCGGCTGCCCTGGACGATCAGGGTCGGCGTCTTGAGAGCGGCGAGATGCGCGGTGCGGAGCTGGTCCGGCTTCTCCGGCGGATGGAAGGGATAGCCGAGACAGAGCAGGCCGGCGATCTTGCCTTCGGCCAGCATCGCATCGGCGATCATGCTGGCGACCCGCCCGCCCATCGACTTGCCGCCGATGATGAGCTTGCCCTTGGCCTGCAGCGCGTCAATCGCGGCGCTGTATTCCGGCTGCACGCGCTCGGCGCGGGGCGGCGGCTTGCGCTCGCCTGATCGCCGCGCGGCCATGTAGGCGAACTCGAAACGGGCGACGCGGAAGCCGGCGGCGGCCAGCGCCTTGGCGGTCGCGGTCATCGAGGCTGAATCCATCGGCGCGCCGGCACCGTGGGCAAGCAGAATGGTGGTGGATGCCGCGTCGGGGCCGTCGAACAGGAAGTCGGGCATGGGACGGGGAAATGCGGTCGGGCGGCCTGGTGGGCCTGCGGGCGGGGGTCCCTGGCCGCCGCGCGGAGGCTTCCGCGCGGCGGCTCAAGGTGGTCGATCAGAGCAGCTTCAGGTTGGCCGCGGCGGCCTTGCCGCGCTCCTCCTGGACGTCGTAGCTGACGGCCTGGCCGTCCTTCAGGCCGGAGAGGCCGGCCCGCTCGACTGCGCTGATATGGACGAAGACGTCCTTGCCGCCGTCATCCGGCTGGATGAAGCCAAAACCCTTTTGCGAATTGAACCATTTCACTTTTCCGGAAGCCATGGCAGCCCTTATGTTCACTAACGACGGTTGCCTGGAATGCGGTTTCACGCAGCGCGGCGATGCCGGGAAGCGAAGAAATCGGCACCTCTTCGATGGAAGAGTGCGCAGCCGACGGCCCCACTCGGGGCGGCGCGATCATGGGCTTTTTTCAGCAAGATTACAACCCGGCTGAAACCGCCCCGGCCGGGCCCAGTCGGCGCGCCAGCGCGCCCTTAGGGGGGAGACGCGCCAGGATGGTGCGAAACCCGCCAACCGCCAGGCGGGGTGTGTCGAATGTCACTACAGGATGCGCCCGGCCTCGGCCAATCTTCGCCGGCTTCGACCCCGGTTGAAGCGGGAAAAACACAGCGAGCAAGCAAGGAGACTGACATGGACAAGCATAAGGGCGCGTGCTTCTGCGGCGCGGTGGAGATCGAGGTGATGGGATCGCCCGAAGCGATGGGCTATTGCCATTGCAGCTCCTGCCGCTCCTGGTCGGCGGGGCCGGTCAACGCCTTCACCTTATGGAAGCCCGACGCGGTGAAGGTGACCAAGGGCCAGGCCTTCCTCGGCACCTACACCAAGAACCCGAGCAGCGACCGCCAGTTCTGCACCAAGTGCGGCGGCCATATCATGACCGGCCATCCCGGCCTGGGCTTGACCGACGTCTACGCCGCGACGATCCCGAGCGTCGCCTTCAAGCCCGGCGTGCATGTGAACTATGCCGAGACCGTGCTGCGGATGAAGGACGGCCTGCCGAAGCTCAAGGACTTCCCGAAGGAGTTCGGCGGCTCCGGCGAGATGGTGGCGGAGTAACGCCGCCGGCGAAGCTCGAAACGGCGCGCGCTCGAGGCCAGCACCCGAGCGCGCGCCGATCGGTCAGAAGCCGCCGTCGGTGAAGTAGCCGGCGAAATAGCTGCGGGCCGAGTGATCCAATCCCAGTGAGTCGAAGAAGAGGTCGATCGCCTCCATCTGCTGCTTGAGCTGGAGCTCCTTCTCCGC
The DNA here is from genome assembly GCF_041905885.1 of Dongia sp. NCBI lineage: Bacteria > Pseudomonadati > Pseudomonadota > Alphaproteobacteria > Rhodospirillales > Dongiaceae > Dongia > Dongia sp. Next base: position 62,039 of record NZ_JAYRKD010000028.1, read on the forward strand.
ATTCCAGCCCATCTGCGATTGCAGGCGGAGGTTGGCGGCTTCCGGACTCATGTCCACGCAGCCGGCCGCGAGGTAGGCGACCAGCGGAATCCAGGCGAGCTTCGAGACCATTCTTGTTACGCCGAGCATACTCTTGGTTTCCCCTTTATGAGCCGCATCCGAATGCGGCAGGGGCAACCTAACAAGGCAACCGCGACGCGAAGTCCCGACTTCACGCTGGCCCAACGGAAAGTCGCGGAACCGCCGCCAAGCCCGCCACGGCGTCACCCTATCCGGGTATGCAGTCCCGAAACGGCTCCGAAAGTGCTCGGATTTGTCGGAGCGGACGCACCGTCAGTTGACGGCGTTGTAGCAGCGGTCGGGATCGGGGCCGGCATTGTCGTCGAGATAGAAGGCCACGTAGTCCGGCTTGACGATGCTTTGCCGAATGGTCTTGAAGAAGAACATGCCGAGGTGGCGCTCGCCGAGCTCGACCGTGTGCGCGGGATTGTAGGTCAGGGTGAGGCCGCCATCGGCGTCGAAGGCGTAGCGGCCGCGCACCTCCAGCGGCATCCGCACCCAGGTCGGGTCGGCGGCGAACTCGCCCTCGACCGTGATCTCCGCGCCCTTGTTCAGATAGTCGCCGCCGGCGGCGTCCTGCTTCTTGAGCTCCACGGTCACGCGCTGCTCCAACGCTTTCAGATCGTCGGGCGTGGCGTAGGTGAAGCCGAAGAAGACATGGTTCAGCGGCAGCGTCCCCTGCCCCGCCGCCTGGGCCGCCGAAACCTCGCCCAGGAAGCGCGCGATCTCCGGCTTGATGCCGGGCACGTCCTTGCATGTGGTCTCGGCCTGCGCGGGACCGGCGGCCGGTGGAAACAGGATGGCGAGGATGAGGGCGAGGCGCGGAAGGGTCTGTCGCCGAAATGTCATGATCGCTCTGCGTGGATTCGGGTGGTGGTGGAGGCTAGCAGCGCGCGTGGAATGCGGGAAGTGCCGACCGCGGCGGAACGGACGTGGCGTCCGGCCGGGCGAGAAACTCTTCATCCTGTCTGCGTCCGGTCTGCGTTGCGCCGCAGCGAACCGGATGGGCCGAACTCAATTCGCCCCCGCGTCTGCTTCTACGGACGGGTTCCTTGCAGAGGCCGGAAGACGCCGCAAGCCGCTGACCGGGCAGGCGTTTGGGCCCTGGCCGGACGCGCGGTCGGGTCCCTTCCGTCAACGCGGCGTTCAAGCCGGCGCCTGCAGACCCCCGCGGGGCCGACGCAGACGCGTTGCGCCGTTCGCCGTCCTGCCGGGGTCTGATTCGTCCGGGTCCGGTCCGGGTTGCGGCGCCACCCAGCGGATGCGGCGCATGGTCCAAGGTCACCTTTACGGGCTGCCGCGGGGCAAGTCGGCGCAAGTCTTTGACGGGGAAGGCTTTGCGCGGCGGAAGATGCGAAATCCCATCTCGCTGGCGTAAAGGTCTGTAAAGGTTCGCTGCGCGGACTCGGTCTCGCGGCCGACGGAATCCGGTTTCGTCACGACTCCCGACGCATCGTTCACGATGTCAAACAGCAGAGCGATCATAGCAGAATCGACGCCGCTTGTCCGGCGCAGCGATGCGCGAATTCGGATCTTCTTCAAGAGCATCGCCGCGGCAGTGTGCTCGTGGCTCAGAGACTGGACGAGTAGAATTCTTGCACTGCGCGGAGAGGACGGATGAGGTTGTTCACCATCGGCTTCACGCAGTCGAGCGCGGCGCATTTCTTTGGGCGCCTCAAGGAAGCGGGTGTCACGCGGCTGATCGACGTGCGGCTGAACCGGCGCTCGCAGCTCGCGGGCTTCGCCAAGGAGGGCGACCTCGCCTGGTTCGCGCGGGAGCTCTGCGGGATCGAGACCGAGCACGCCCTCGCCCTGGCGCCGACGCCGGCGCTGCTCGGCGCCTATCGCGCGGGCGAGGTCGACTGGCCGGAATACGCGGCCCGGTTCAAGCGGCTGATCGCGCGGCGCCGGATCGAGACGCAGCTCGACCGCGCGCGGCTGGACGGCGCCTGCCTGCTCTGCAGCGAGGCGCTGCCGCATCACTGCCACCGGCGCGTGGTGGCGGAGTATCTGCGCGAGACCTGGGGCAAGGTCGAGGTGGTGGATCTCTAGGACGCCGGAGCCTGTTCGGCCTTCATCCTTCCAGCGAAACGCGGACCATGGTCCCGGTCACCGCGACGCGACGCAGCGCAGCGCCTGGACCAGCCGCAGGAATTCGTCCGGTGCTTTGCCGAAGATGTCGTGACCCGTCGGCAATGACGTCACGATCCAGGCGGGATCGGACTTGAGGCGCTCATACTGGGCGGTGAACGGCGTCTCGGCCCAGCCGGTCGCGTAGATGAACATCTTCTCCGCGACCTCCTGCCAGCGGCCGGTGAGTTGGATGCTCTGGCGGAACGAGGCCAGCGGATGCGGCACGCGCCGGGCATCGCCGGGCGAGGGCGGCGGCATCACGCTGAAGCCATCGGCCGCCGAGCCGTCGATCGCGAGCTTGCGGAAATAGTCGCCCGCCAGATCCCACCAGGCCTCGCCGTCGTTGGGCACGAAAGCATCGACATAGACCAGCGCCGCGATCCGCTCCGACATCCGGTCCGCCACCCCGCTCACCACCATGCCGGCGTAAGAATGCCCGCAGAGGACCACATCGTGGAGATCCTCGAAGCGGAGCAGATTGGCAACGTCGGCGATATGCGTCTCGAGATTGGGCCGCGCCGAAGCCGCGAGATGCACGCGCTCGCCGAGGCCGGTCAGCGTGGGGGTGAAGACTTCATGGCCGAGCGCGCGGAGCTTGCGGGCCAGCGGCGTCAGGGACCAGCCGCGCGCCAGCCGCCGGGGATTAGGACGAAGGTGGGCATTGGGTGGCTCCGTTTAGGTGGGACAGCCAGAGCTCATTGATATCGACGGCTCCGTAGATAGAGTGGAAAATCCTTGCCACCGTACTGCTTTGGAGAGCAAAATGAGATTTGGGGATTGCATTGCACCTTTATTGCCATGGATGGTGGCTATCGGCTGCGTCACAGCCTGAACTTTCGCCCTGACGACGAGGTCGTGCCCGGGGTCCCATTTGGTTGCCCTCAGTACGTACCCACGCCAGCCTTTTGGGTGGCGCTGGCTGAGACGGAAGATCTGGACGAGTATAGCTTCACAACTCCCCCCGAGACTTCCCTCGCCGAAGAGATAGCCTTTTGCATCCTGGGCGGATACGGCGTCAAGATGGAGGTCAATTGCGCTGTATGGCGTGAACTAAGAGACGCCGGCGTATTCTCGTCTGCAAGAAATCAATCCCCTCGCAATATTGAGTTGCTACTGAGGCGCCCTATAACGGTCAACGGCCGAAGGATGCGTTATCGGTTTCCACGGCAGCGTGCATGCAGGTTGTCGAGTGCGCTAAAGGCTATTCGGGGAGAGACTCTTCCTTTGAATGAACCGTTGCCACTTCGCGCGGCACTCATGAAGCTTCCAGGGATCGGGCCTAAGACCGCGTCTTGGATTGTGAGAAACTGGACCGGATCGAATGAGGTTGCAATCCTTGACGTACACATCGTTCGCGCAGGTCAGATTATGGGTTTGTTTCCGCCGCACGTACGGCTCCCAATTGACTATCAAGCTCTTGAGTTCCGATTCTTGGATTTCGCCAGAGCTATCCAAGTACCTGCATCGCTTCTCGATGCACTGATTTGGAGAGAAATGCGGATTCTAGGGCGGCGGCGCAAATGATCGTTGCTGGCGGAATATATAGAGAGGAATGCTTAGTACCTGAGTGGTCACGCATCTTCGGTTCAGGTGGTCGCGCAGCTGTTGCTGCGTCTGGTCTCGTAGATAAGGTTGACCTGCACTCCTACGCCTGCGGTGAATGGATCGAGGATGTCCGCCGTTCGTTCGAAGGCCTTGGGATTGGAGCTGATCTGACACAGATAGAACCGGACATATGTTTTAGATACTTGCATCCACTTTCTCGGCCCGATCTTTCGCCCACTCCAGTACCTAAAGCAAACTCAATTAGAGCGGAAGCTAGCGCTGTTCTGCGCTTTGGCTTTGCTGAAGGAGACGCAATCGTCAATGCGGACCGTGCGGTCTATGATCCACAACACTGGACCGAAGTGCTGAATTTTCATCGAAATGGCTCGACCGCTCGCGAGCTTGCGATCGTCCTGAATGAAACAGAATTGCGACAGACTACTGGTCAGGAGGGTAGCGCTGCGATTCAAACTCTAACTGAGCAAAGTCAAGCGGCGATTGTCGTCGTGAAGAGAGGCCCATTTGGCGCCACAGTCGCATACGGTGGCGAAGAGTTTCAGATTCCAGCTTTCAAATCCGAGTCCATCTTCAAGATCGGATCTGGAGACGTGTTCAGCGCCGTTTTCGCTTGTCTATGGGCAGAGCACAACGCCAATCCGGTCGAAGCCGCTCACAGTGCCTCAAAGGCAGTCTCAGCTTATGTAAGCAGCAAAGATGCTCGAATTGACAAGAGTCTTAGGCCTTCTGGCCCGCCCGTAATTGCAAGAGGGACGATCGGGCCAATCTACCTCGCAGGGCCATTCTTCAGCCTTAGCCAACGGTGGCTTATTGAAGAAACATTGTCAGTCCTCTCGGATATGGGTGCGACAGTCTTCTCTCCTCTGCATGACGTTGGAAAAGGAGGCAGCGTTCATCACATAGCCCAGCATGATCTCGATGGATTAAGAGAGAGCCGCGCCGTCCTCGCGATGATTGATGGAGAAGATCCTGGCACTCTGTTTGAAGTCGGCTATGCAAGAAGCCGCAATATTCCGGTTGTCGCATTCGTGGAATCCAGTGCCATCGAGAATTTAACGATGCTAGAGGGGTCCGGCTGCCATATAGCGCGAGATTATTGTGCCGCCATCTATCACTCGATTTGGGCAGCAGCCGAATGAATGTTCTGCTTCTATCAGGGGGCCTGGATTCTTCCGCGCTCGCGGTAGGAATTCGACCCGCGCTATGCTTGACCATTGACTACGGTCAGCGCGCCGCAGCAGGGGAAATCGCTGCATCGGAAGCTTTGTGCAAAGAACTCGAATTGCAGCATCGGCTCATTCGGGTGGATTTGTCTCATCTTGGCTCTGGCGACATGGCCACTCGGTCTGCCTCTGCTTCCACGTCGTCTGCTTCCGAATTCTGGCCGTTTCGCAACCAGATGCTGATAACTCTCGCCGGTATGTTTCTACTCCCAGAAGGTATAGACGAGATTATCATTGGCTCCGTTGCCAAAGACAGGCATGCCGATGGTCGCGGTCCATTCTTGCGCGCGATCGATCGTCTAATGCGGCTGCAAGAAGGCAATATTCGGGTAAGCGCCCCCGCAGCTAGAATAAGCACTGTTGATCTACTGAAGAACGTCAACTTTCCTCGCGAATTAGCGGGCATCACATTCTCTTGCCATGTTCATAAGTATGCATGCGGCTCCTGCAATGGATGCAGGAAACATCGAACTGTTATTGAGGATGTCTATGGAGAATCAGGAAGGTTGAGATGAGGAGGGCTGGATGGCAGGTGCAATAGAAGACAAGCGCAAGAAGCGACAGCCAACCCGGAGATCGCCAAGCAATCCAGACGATCCGTGCGATCTACACTTTATCGTCGATCTCGTTGGAGTACAGATCGCAATCATTCCAACCATCCACATGGGCGCCACTTTGCAGGTGGCAGTTAGCACACTAGGAGAAGCAAGGAGCGTCGTGTGCGTCACGAAGGAGGGCGCAATTCTGGGATCGCTTGCTGCCTTCCGTGGTCTGGCCCAGTTGATCAATTGCTTAGAGCAGGGTGTCAAATTCGTTGCCGCGGTGCAGTCAGTGTCACCTACCCATTGTACAGTTTCCGTTTATAGGGTGAGCCAGTGATCATTGTCGGTGGCTCATATTTGGAGCGCTGCTTTTCACCGTATTGGGATCGGTTATTTGGTTCCGGCTTACGGGCCGCACTCGCTGTAAGCGCAATATCACAGAAGTGCGAACTCCACACCTATGCTCCACCTGGATACACTGATGATATCCGAGCGACCTTGGTCAGCATGAATGTTCAAGCGCACCTGTTTCCTAGCAATTGGGAGGGCTCATTTGAGTGGTTGCAGCCATTCCATTTGCTGAGCATGAAGGAACCACCAACTGACAAAGAGCAGATGATCGAGGTTTCAAGCGACGTTATCTTACGCTTCGGACTGCTAGAAGGAGATGCTCGCGTGAAGGGCAAGCGGGTGATCTATGACCCGCAATCGGAAGAGCCGAAGGCGTTCTGGGACAATGGATCTTCGGCTGAGGAACTCGCGCTCATTCTGACTCCGGAAGAACTAGTCAGGACAGTGTTTCCGGATAGTCCGGACTGGAGCGGAGATCAGATTGACCGGGCGATCGTTGAGCTCTTTCAGGCAAGGCGCCCAGGATCTTTGGTCGTTGTGCTTAAGGACGACGACAGACTTGGTGGCGCCTCTTTGTATCTTGGTGAAGAAGGACGTCGATTGCCTACATACGCGGCAAATGGTTTCTTTCGTATCGGTGCCGGTGACGTCTTCGCATCAGCATTTGCTTATGCTTGGGGAGAACGGCAGCTTTCCCCATGGGATTCTGCGGACTATGCAGCGAAGTGCGTTGCATACTACCTTGACGGAGCGAGGCTTCCACTTCCTCCGCCGGAAGTGATTCCAACACCCAAAATTGGCAGAGAGCTTCCTTCGGAGGTTCGACTTGTCGGCCGCGATACAGCGGAGATCGGAGCGCTGCTCCTCTATACGGAAGGGTGGCTGCGTGAGCATTTTGCTTGTACGCCTGTGCTAGAACTCTTCGAGTCGAGGCCAGCGCCAGGCAAGAAAATTCCAACCTTGCTATTGGCAGATTCACTCACGTCTTTAGACACCATCATGAACCTTTCCGAGCAAGCTGAAAGTGATGGACCAAATGTTGTGTATTGGCCGCGCTACGTAAGTCGCTCCGAGAGAGAGATGTCTCCGAGACTGCGCATTACTGACGACTACGCGTCTGCTCTTTATCAGGTCCTCCGTGGTGCGATCAGATGAAGCCTCCAAACAAGCTTTTCAGAGTAAGGCGACAAAGAATCGAAGACGGCACTCGCCCTCCACTCGGTGAACGCTCCCCTACAAAGGCAATCCAGGCTGTCGAAGAAGAGTATGTAAGGTGGCGTGAGTTCCTCGACTTTGTTGAAGAACGGAAGCATACGCGGTGGGTATTCCGGGGATGCGGCTCTCTGCTGCACAAATGCCAACCAAGTGCCGGTCGAGGTCCTCAATATGAGCTCCTCTACGAAGTCCGCGTCTTTCGCTCGTTTCAACAGTCAGCTGGACTCTTCATTGATATTGTTCCGACTAACGACTGGGATTGGCTAGCGCTAGCCCAACATCACGGCGTACCTACCAGACTCCTTGATTGGACAACCAATCCCTTGGTAGCTGCATTTTTCGCAGTTTCTAGCGGCAAACCCGAAGAGCCAGCTGTGATCTATGCACATCGAATCCTTGATACTGAGATCATTGATCAAGCTAAGCGACCAGATCCCTTCAGTATTACTGACGTTGGCTTTCTCTTTCCCTCTCGCACGGTGCGACGAATCGTGAGTCAGCGCGGATTGTTCTCGGCCCACCCGCGACCAAGCGATGCTTGGGCTCCACCCGGATTCGAGAAGCACAAGTTTGTTATTGCAGCTGAACTGCGTGCGCGCTTTCGACGCAGATTGTTCTCTCTTGGAATTGACGATAGCCACATTTGGGCCGATTTGGATGGCCTGTGCTCAACTTTAAAGTGGCAATACGAAACGCGTATTGGCATCGGCCTCCCATCGCTTGGATAATCCATCAATGAGCAAGCCTGACAACCCAGATGTCGAACAGACGCGTCGCTTAATTGCCGAGGCCGTCAGAGCGATGGACGTCTCAGAAACTGACGCGTGGACTGATTTGGCTGTGATTTCCTACAATACGATTGTCGACACGATCGAAGTCTTTGAAGACGAAATTGTTTGCGACGGTGCCCGATTTAGAGGGCCCATTGTCTGGCACGTCACTCTCACCTATGGGCAAGGGGATGACGAATTTACATCCTCCGACAGCTTTCCCGGCACATTTGAAGGGGAAATGAGAAACAATGCTGCCGTCGTTGAAAAGATGACAGCTGACGTATCATCGTTCTACGAGTGAATGTTTCGTTGAACAGTGCTCACCCGAACTTATTGTTCTTCGGGAACCCGTTCGGCGGCAGTCTGCCGGCCTGGGCGCGTTGGCCGATCCAGTCGCCGAGCGCCGTCTCTGTCCGCGTCTTTTCGCCGAGCTTCCAGGTCAGGCCCTCTTTGCGCACATAGGCGCGGGCGTCGCTCAGGCCGCCGTCCTTGTACTTCTGCAAGGTCACGCCGCGGCCGCGGTTCATCTCCGGGACTTCTTCCAGCTTGAACAGCAGCAGCTTGCGGTTCTCGCCGATCACCGCGAGCATGTCGGCGCCTTCCGGCACCAAGGTGGCGACCACCGCTTCCACACCTTCCGGCACGCTGAGCACCTGCTTGCCGTTCTTGGTCTGGGCGACCACTTCGTCGGTCGGCACGACGAAGCCGCGGCCGTCGTGGCCGGCGACCAGGAGTTTCTGGCCGGGCTTGTAGATCATCATCGTGACGATGTCGTGCTCGTTGGCGAGGTCGATCCAGAGGCGGACCGGCTCCCCGAAGCCGCGGCCGCCGGGGAGCTTGTCGCAACCGATCGTATAGAATTTCCCGTTGGTGGCGAAGATCAGCAGCTTGTCGGTGGTTTCGGCGCGGAGCTCGAAACGGCCGCGGTCGCCTTCCTTGTATTTGGCTTCCGCCGAGACCTCGGGCTCGACATGGCCCTTCATCGCGCGGATCCAGCCCTTCTGCGAGCAGAGGATGGTGATCGGCTCGCGCTCGATCATCACCTCCAGCGGGATGATCTCCGCCGAGGGCGCGTCGCCGAAATCGGTGCGGCGGCGGCCGAGCTCGGTCTTCGGGCCGTAGAGGGCCTTCAGCTCCTTCACCTCCTCGCCGATCTTGTCCCATTGCAGCTCCTCGGACTTGAGGAGCGCGTTGAGGTCCTTCTTCTCGGCGGTGAGCTTCTTGTGCTCGCCCTTGATCTCGATCTCTTCCAGGCGGCGCAAGGCCCGCAAGCGCATGTTGAGGATGGATTCGGCCTGGAGGTCGGTCAGCTTCCACTTCTTCATCATCACCGGCTTCGGCTCGTCCTCGTGCCGGATGATGCGGATGACTTCGTCGATGTTGAGATAGGCGACCAGGTAGCCTTCGAGGATCTCGAGGCGGCGGTCGATCTCGGCGAGGCGGAACTTGCTTCGACGTTGAAGCACTTCGCGGCGGTGGTCGAGATAGGCCTTCAGGACCTCGTTCAAGGCCATGACGCGCGGGATCTGGTGGCCGTCCAGCACGTTCATGTTGAGGCCGAAGCGGGTCTCGAGGTCGGTGGAGCGGTAGAGCTGCTCCATCAGGTGCTCGGCTTCGATGTTGCGCGACTTCGGCGTCAGCACGATGCGGACGTCGGTGGTGCTCTCGTCGTTGATGTCCTCGAGGAAGGGCAGCTTCTTCTCGTTCAAGAGCTCGGCGATGCGTTCGATCAGCTTCGACTTCGCGACCTGGTAGGGGATCTCGGTGACGACGATCTGGTAGGCGCCGCCCTTGAGCTCCTCCTTCTCCCACTTGGCGCGGATGCGGAAGGAGCCGCGGCCGGTCCGGTAGGCCTCGACGATGGTCTCGCGGGATTCGACTACGATGCCGCCGGTCGGGAAGTCGGGGCCCTTGATGAAGTCCACCAGCTTGTCGACCCGGGCGTTGGGGAATTTCAGGAGGTGGCTGAGCGCGTCGCAGATCTCGGCGACGTTGTGCGGCGGGATGTTGGTCGCCATGCCGACCGCGATGCCGGTGGCGCCGTTCGCCAGCAGGTTCGGGAAGGCGGCGGGGAGGACGGCGGGCTCGCTCTCGGTGCCGTCGTAGTTGGGGCGGAAGTCGACGGTGTCCTCGTCCAAGCCGTCCAGCATCAAGGCCGCGGCCTCGGTGAGGCGGGCCTCGGTGTAGCGCATGGCGGCGGGGTTATCGCCGTCGATCGAGCCGAAATTGCCCTGGCCGTCGACCATCGGGTAGCGCACGGCGAAATCCTGCGCCAGGCGCGCCATCGCGTCGTAGATCGCGCTGTCGCCATGCGGATGGTATTTGCCCATGACGTCGCCGACCACGCGGGCCGACTTCTTGTAGGCGGTGCCGGGGTTGAGCCGCATGATGCTCATGCCGTAGAGGATGCGGCGATGCACCGGCTTCAACCCGTCGCGCACGTCCGGGAGCGAGCGCGAGGTGATGGTCGAGAGCGCGTAGGAGAGATAGCGCTGGCCCAGCGCGTCGGCGAGGTTGGTCGGCTTGATCCCTTCGTTGGGATCGCGTTTCGGGGCTTCGGCGCGGGGTCTTCTGGCCATTAGTACTCACGACTCGGGGATAAGCGGGCGGGATTCCGGCCTATGGATAGGCCCTCCCCGCCGCCGGTCAAGTCTTGAGATTTATCAATGGTTTCGGGTGATTACGCGCGGCAGCGCCGCGGGCGCCGCCATCCCGGGCGCAGCGCCTGGCGGGATGACGGCGACGCCGGTGGCAAAGGCCCGGCTACATCTCCGCGTTGCGGAAGGCGTAGGGGCCGGCGTTGGGGTGCAGCGTGCCGGTGCAGTATTCCGGATTCTCGAAGCCGTTGCCGGTGCAGTTGTTCATCTCGGTGCAGGCGCCGAGCAAGCCCAGGGTCAGGAGGGCGGCGAGAGAAAGCATCTTGCGCATGGATCTGTCCGTTTCTTGTCGTTGCGGGAAGTCGGGGACGATTCCCAGAACCGAAAACGGGGCCGCGCGTTCCCTGGTCGCGGGGAATTTACACCCGGAGAGGCGACAAAAAGCTTTCCTTCCCGGGGCAAAACCTGAGAATGCGGGCCACATCCGCAATTGCCCGAGGGCCTCTATGGATCGCCGGCTTGTTCTGTTCCTTACCGTCCTGTCGTTGTGGGCAATGCCCGCCGCGGCACAGAACAATGCGGCGCTGGCCTGGCAGCAGATCCGCGACGGCGCCTATGGCAAATGCATGGCCGATGCCCGCTTCGGCGCCGGCACGGAACTGCAGGAGAATTGCAGCTGCTCGGCCGACGTGGTGATGAGCCTGATCTCCGACGACTTCAAACAGGCGATCGCCACCGGCACCCAGGCGAGCTTCAAGGGACCGAAGCTGAAGGTCGACGCCGCGGGATTCAACGCGGCGCTGGTGCAGACCTGCCCGAAGCTCGGGGCTTATATCCAGTAGGCGTCAGAAGCGGTCGATCGCGAAGGGTTTCAGGTCGAGGCCGGATTCTCTGCCCGCGACCAGGTCGGCGACGATCTTGCCGGTGACCGGGCCGAGCGTCAGGCCGAGATGGCCGTGGCCGTAGGCGAACCAGGTGTTGGCGTAGCGGCGGCCCTGTGAGATGACGGGCAAGGAATCCGGCATCGAGGGTCGGAAGCCCATCCAGTTGCTGCGGCCCTCCTCGTTCAACTCGCCGAACATGCGGCGGCCGTGCTTCATCAGGATCTCGGCGCGGTCGTAGTTCGGCGCGGCGTCGAGGCCGCCCAGCTCCACCGTGCCGGCGAAGCGCAGGCCGACTTCCAGCGGCGTCACCGCGAAAGAATGATCGCCGGAATAGAGCGGCATGCGCGGCATCTTCTGCGCGTTGGGCAAGGTCACGTGATAGCCGCGCTCGGTGTCGAGCGGCACCTTGTGGCCGAGCATGGCGGTCAATGCCTTCGACCAGGCGCCGGCGGCGACCACCACGCCGTCACAGGCGATGCTGCCGGTCTCGGTCTTGACGGCGGTCGGGCCGCGCTCGCCGATGTGGAAGCCGGTGACGCGGGCCTTCACGATGCTGCCGCCGTTCTCGGCGAAGACGCGGGCGGCCTCGCGCACCAGGCGGAAGTTGTCGAGGACGTAGGAATTCTCCGGGTAATAGACCGCGTGGCGGAAGATCGGCTGCAGCGAGGGCTCGAACTGGCGGATCTCCTCCTGCTTCATCACCTGGAAGGGGACGCCGCGGCGCTTCTGGAGGTCGAGGTCCCATTGGTAGGATTCGAACTTCTTGTCGCTCTCGAAGACGCCGAGCCAGCCGGTCTCCTTCAGTATGGAGGTCTCGTTGATGGCGCGGGCGAGGTCGCGGTGCACCGCGGTCGCCTGGAGCAGGATCGAGCGGAGTGCGATCGAGATCTCCTCAACCCGCTCCGGCTTGGAGGCGGCGACGAAGCGCAAAAGCCAGGGCGCGATCTTCGGCAGATAGGACCAGCGGATCGCCAGCGGCCCGAGCGGGTCCTTCAGATACTTCGGCACGTCCCACATCACGCCCGGGGTCGCGACCGGCGCGCAGGAATCGATCGCCAGCACCGCGGCGTTGCCCTTCGAGGTGCCCTCGCCCGGGTTGCGCTCGTCGATGAGCGTCACGCGCTTGCCGTCGCGCTGCAGGTGAAGCGCCGCGGAGACACCGACGATGCCGGCGCCGATCACGGCGATATGCTGTTCGGACATGGAACCCCTCAGGACTTGGATGCGGCCAGCCGGTCGATGAAGCGCGACCGCGCCTCCCAGCGCTTGTCGGTGATCGGGCCGTGCAGGACGTGGCGGTCGAGAAAATAGCCGGTCAGGCGCAATCCCGCCAGCAGGTCGCTGCGGTCGGGTTTGCCGTCCTTGAGGAGAAAGGCGGGGAGCGGCAGCAGGCGGTCGGCATAGCCCTGGCCGCCGGCGCGGCTGACCGCGCGGCCGGTCTTGGGGCTGACGAAAGCCAAGCCGTCGGCGTCGCCGGTCACCGCGCATTTCGAGAGATCGAGGCCGAAGCCGAGTGCGGTCAGCAGCGCCAGTTCCCAGCGCACGTAATCGGCCGGCCAGTTCGCATTCTCGCCGGTGATGGCGGCGATCAGGGTCGCGGTCGCCTGGTAGACGTCCTCATGCGGCTCGCGCTCGGGCAGCACCACGTCGGCGACGGCGCAGGCGGCGGCCAGGGCGGCGAGCTTCAACGGATCGTCGAGCAGGATCGCCGAGACGGCATCGACCGGCTCGGCGGTGAAGTTGCCGAGCTGCTCTTCCAATCGCGCGCGCCAGGTGACTTTCAGCCGGTTGCCGATCTCCAGCATCGGCCGCTGCCGCCGCGAGGTGCCGCCTTTGACCAGGCCGAGATGCCGGCCATGCTCGCGCGTGAGGACGGACAGCACGGCATTGGCCTCGCCGTGGCGGCGGGCGGAAAGCACGATCGCGTCGTCGGTGAAATCCATTTGGCCGTCAGTTGACGGTGGCTTTCGGCTGCTGCTGCAGGCGGTGCACCAGCACGGCGCCGGCCTTCACCAGCGGGCCGCCGACCGGGTCGCGGGCGATCGCGGCGAAGGGGCCTTCGCCGAAGCAGAGGCCGACCGGGGTCAGCAGGTTCAGGCGCACGTTGCCGCGCTCCGGCGGCGGCAGGCGCTTCTCGTTCCAGGGACCGATCTTCGGCAGGATCGCGCCGGCGGCATCCAGCACCGCGCCGATCTCGTCCTCGAGCTTCGGGTCCTCCGCCGGCCAGGTGGTGACCGCGCCGGCATGGTCGAGATAGAGCGCGCTGCCGTCGGCATAGACCGCGAGGATGTCGTGGCCGTTCTCGCCGTGGTCGGCGTGCGCCTCGATGATGACGCCGAGGATCTCGCGCTCGCCGGACCGGCCCTCGGGGCAGTTCAGCTCGCGCAAGGCGCTCCAGGCCTGGAGATAGTGCCGGCTGTCGAGGTCGGCCATCCGGGTGATCTCGAGCAGCGCGCGGCAGGCCTGCGCGATCTGGCCGGCGGCCTTGGCCTCGGCGGCGCGGGCGAAGGCGGCCCAGGACTCGCCTTCAAGCTTGTTGCCGTGCTGCGCCCAGTCGATGAGCGGCAGGTCGCCGAACAGCGTGTCGTAGAAAGCGGGGGTTTGCACGGCCTCGAGACTCCTCCTCGTCCATGGGAGGGAAGATAGCCGGTCTGTCGCGGCTTGGAAGCCGGGATTTAAGCCAGTATGTCGACCGCGGTCACCCGCCCCTCGCCTTCCGCCGCGGCGAATTTCGGCGGCGTGGTCTCGATCTTGGTATGGCCGTCGGCATAGGTGACGGTGGTGGTGGTCGAGCCGTCGGGATTGGTGACGGTGACCCGGCTGATGATGATGGTGGAGGCCGTGGGATCGTTGCGCTCGGCCGCCTGGCCGGGCCGCGCGGCCGGTGCCGCGGTGGCATTGAGCGCAGCACCAGCGCCGATCGCTTGGATGGTCATGGGCTCACCTCCTGCCAGTGAGCGTCCCCCAGGCTTGAGGATAGGCCCGGCTAGGCCTCCCAGTCCAGGCCCAGGGCGCGGAAGCGCTCGGGGTCGTCGGCCCAGTTCTCGCGGACCTTGACGAAGAGGAAGAGGTGGACCTTGCGCTCCATCATCTCCTCCATCTCGCGCTGCGCCGCCTCGCGGACCTGGCGGATGCGGTCGCCGCCCTTCCCCACCACGATGCCCTTCTGGCTGTCGCGGGCGACGAAGATGGTCTGCTGGATCTTGGCGCTGCCGTCCTTGAACTCCTCCCAGGAATCGGTCTCGACGGTGAGCGCATAGGGCAGTTCCTGCTGCAGCTGACGGAACAGCTGCTCGCGGGTGATCTCGGCGGCCAATGAACGCATTGGCGCGTCGGTGATCTGGTCGTCGGGATAGTGGTGCGGGCCTTCCGGCATGCGCTGCGCGAGGGCCTGCAGCAGATCGTCGAGGCCGTCGCCGGTCTCGGCCGAGATCATGAAGATGTCGGTGAAGACGCCTTCGGCATTGAGATTCGACGCCATCGTCAGCAGCTTTTCGCGCTTCACGATGTCGATCTTGTTCAGGACGAGGATCGCCTGGCGCTTCTGCTTCTTCAGCCCGGCGATGATGCCCAGCGTCTCCTCATCGACGGACTTCTGCGCCGCATCGACGATCAGCACCACCGCATCGGCATCGGCGGCGCCACCCCAGGCGGCGGCGACCATGGCGCGATCCAGGCGCCGGCGCGGCGCGAAGATGCCGGGCGTGTCGATGAGGATGATCTGCGTGGCGCCTTCGGTGACGATGCCGAGCACACGGCTGCGCGTGGTCTGCACCTTGGGGCTGACGATCGAGACCTTCTGCCCGACCGCGCGGTTGACCAGGGTGGACTTGCCGGCATTGGGCGCGCCGATGATGGCGACGAAACCGCAGCGAGATTTTGGCTCGGTCATGCGCCGACCCGATCCAGAAGACGTTTCGCCGCGGCCTGCTCCGCCGCGCGCTTGGAGCGGCCGCGGGCCGAGGCCGGCTCCTGGCCGGCGACGGTGACCTCGACCTCGAAGACGGGATCGTGCGGCGGGCCTTCGCTCTTCACCACGGTGTAGAGCGGCAGCGCCAGGCCCGCGGCCTGGGCCCATTCCTGCAGCGCGGTCTTGGCGTCCTGCGGCGGCTTCGCCTCGGCGTCCATCTTCGGGCGCCAGTGGCGCTCGACGAAGACCCGGGCGGTCCCCAACCCGCCGTCGAGATAGATGGCGCCGATCAGCGCCTCGCAGGCATCGGCGAGGATGGCGGGATTGGCGCGCCCGCCGCCCTCCTCCTCGCCGCGGGAGATGGTGAGATAGCGGCCGAGCGCGATCTCGCGCGCGACGGCGTCGAGGCTGTCCTGCTTCACCAGTGCCGCGAGGCGGCGCGCCAGCGCGCCCTCGTCTTCATCCGGGAAGGCGCGGAACAGCATCTCGGCGATGACGATGCCGAGCACGCGGTCGCCCAAAAATTCCAGGCGCTGGTTGTCGGCGCCGCGTTCGGCTTTCTTGCGCAGCTTGCCGCGACCGGTCGAGACCGCGCTGGGATGCATCAGGGCGACGCGCAGCAGCTCCGGGTCCTTGAAGCCGTAATCCAACGCCGCCATCAGGTCGCGCAGATCCGGCCCGGTCTCGCGTTTGGCTGTGCTCCCCCCTCCCGACATCCACCGAGACTCAGTCGATGAAGTTGAGGAGACGCTGCCAGCGGAGCGCGGTCACCCAGGTGAGCGGATTGGTGAGCTTGAACGTGTCGTCGTAGGACCAGAACAGGATCTTGGCCGGGCCGATCAGATTCTGCGCCGGCACGAAACCGACATCTTCCAGCAGCGCGGGATCCGAGATCTCGGTGGATTGGATTTTGGCCAGCACTTCCGGCGGCACCTTTCCGTCCGGCCCCAGGGAGATCGCGTATTTCCATGCGCCCGGGCGGCTGTCGTTCGAGTTGTCGCGATTGTCGCCCATCATGAAATAGTCGCCCTCAGGGACGATGTAGACCGGCGTGTTGTCCAATTCGCCGTTGTCGCCCTTGGTCTCGATGATGGTGTGGGTTACGCCGCCGGGCAGCGTCTCGATGTATTGCGGAACCGGCCGGTCGGTCTTGCCCTCGTTGTATTGGAAGTCGGCGATGCGCTCGCGCTTCACCGCTTCACCGTTGATGTAGAGCACGCCCTGCTTCATCTGGATGCGGTCGCCGGGCAGGCCGATCACACGCTTGATGAAATCGGTGTCGGGCTGTCCAGGCGGGCGGAACACCACGACTTCGCCGCGCTTCGGCGCGTCTTCCCAGACCCGGCCCTCGAACGGCGCCAGGCCCCAGGGGAAGGAATACTTGCTGTAGCCGTAGGCGGTCTTGGAGACGAACAGGTAATCGCCGATCAGCAGGGTCGGCATCATCGATCCGGACGGGATGTTGAACGGCTCGAAGGCGAAGGTCCGGACGAAGATCGCGATCACGATGGCCCAGAACAAGGTCTTGGCGAGCTCCCATGTTTCACGGAGGCTCCCGGACTCAGGCTTCGCCATAACTTGTTGTTTCCGTTCCGGTTTTTCCATGCGCCCTGGTTCCTGCGGCGGTCCGGCGGATCAAGCCATCCGACCGGTGGAAAGTCAAGCCGAGCGCGGTCAGCCGCCCGGCGGCGGGGACAGGGCCGCTTTGACAGGGTCACATGGCTCCAGTAGCTTGCCGGGCGACGGGGATGGAGTCCCCCGGGCGGCCGATCAAGAGCCGCCGAACCGCCGCAACCGGGTGTTGCGGCTGATGGCTCCTACCGGGCGAACGCACGGTGGGAGTCTGTCTGAAATTTCCCCCACCGGCTTGGTCCCTGCGCGATGTTTTCGCCGCCGGCGCATGCGGCTGGGTGAGAGGAGTCCTGAATGCTCTATGCGATCGTGTTCGTCGGCGCCGGGATCGGCGGCATGCTGCGCCATGGCGTGAACATGCTGGGCCCGCGGCTGGCCGGGGCGGATTTTCCTTACGCGACCATGACCATCAACATCGTGGGCTCATTGGCGATGGGGTTGATCGCCGGCTACTTCGCCTTCCGCGGCGGCGAGGGCCTGTTCGGGTCGATGAGCCAGCATTGGCGGCTCTTCCTCACCACCGGCGTGCTCGGCGGCTTCACCACCTTCTCCGCCTTCTCGCTGGATTTCGCGACGCTCTGGGAACGCGGCGCGATGGGCGGGGCCGCCTTCTATCTCGCCGCCTCGGTCCTGGGCTCGCTGGTCGCGATCTTCGCGGCGCTGGCGGCGGCGCGGGCGATCTGGGGCTGATCCCTGCCCCTTGGTCCAAATTGTGCCGCCCCGGCGGCGGTGCCAACGTCTCCCCATGCACGGCACCGCAACCGAGGGGGAAGAGATGCAGGATTTCCGCAAAGCCTTTCTGTCCGCGGCCATCGCGACCGCAATCGCCGCGGTCGCCGCTCCGGCTTCGGCGCAGATGCTGGCGCCGTGGTTCAAGGATTCCGTCGGCATGAGCGAAGAGGACATGGCGCAGATGAAAGGCGCGCTGAAGACGGCGGTGGACCAGAAGAAGGTCGGCGCCACCGCGGACTGGACCTCGTCCAGCGGCCGCGCCGGCCATGTCGAGATCCTGGAGCTGTTCGAGAAGAACGGCATGGAATGCCAGACCGTGAAGCACAGCTTCACCGCCGGCGGCGGCAAGACCTTCACCCTGCCGCTGTGCCAGGTCGAGGACGGGAGCTGGAAGATCGCGTTTTAGGGCGGTGGTACACGGGAGAGGCCTCAAGCTGCTGCAAGACCCTCACCTGTCCCTCTCCCTACGGGCGAGGGGACGCTGTGGCACAAGCCATTCTAACTCAGTGACACCGAAGACTCCGCCGCACTCCCTCGCCCGTAGGGAGAGGGTTGGGGTGAGCGACTGTCTTCGTCGTCAAGCGCTTTGCCATGATGTTTTGTCCCGGATCATTGCGTTGAGGATGGTGAGGAGTTTTCGCATGACCGCGACCAGGGCGAGTTTTTTGGCTTTGCCGGCCTG